>DAOOFR010000098.1:0-13041 GCA_035415285.1 Opitutaceae bacterium | reverse complement strand
CCGGCTTCGCGGCGTGCGCGCCGATGTCGGCCGTGCAGACGATCGCGGCAAAACGCGACGCCAGCCCGAGCGCCGCGATCTTGTGGTGCTGCGCTGTGGGATGTCCGTCGGTCACAGGTCCGAGCGGCACCGTCAGCGTGGCTAGCAACTCCGCCGCATCGGCATGCATCCGAAGCTCGGGCACATGCGTACGGTAGAGGTGCAACAGCGTCTCGGGTGCGACCTGCCCCGTCCAGCCGTGGTGGGCAAGCAGGAGGTCGAAGACTCGACCACGCCCTTCGCGCTGCAGGATCGACTCCATCTCCTCCGCCAGCGCGCCGGCCGCTCCGCCGCACCGCGACGCGAGATGCGCCGCCACCGCGCGGAAACCGCCGCGCACGAAGTCGGCTTCGGGGTACAGGGTCTGGTCGAGGTCGAAGAGCACAGCTTTCACGGCTTCACCTCCCCTTCCCGCCGGAAGAGATCGGTCGTGTGCCGGAACATCCACAGCCCCGCCTCAAAGTTCCCCAGGCGCGGCTCGATCCCCTCGCCGCGCGCGAGGCGCACCAGCCACTCCGGCGTCGGGCAGCCCGCGGCGAAACCCAGCGCCGCTCCGCCGCCGAACCGGGGGTTGACCTCGATGAAACGGATACTTTCCGGCCCGCGGAACGCCTGCACGGTCACGTGCGCGCGCAGCCCGAGCCGCTGCGCCAGCCGCCCCGCCGCTGCGGCCAGCACCTCGTCGCGCACTGTGCAGCCGACCACCGATTCGCCGTCGACGACCCGCACGCGCCGCCGCGGCACCGCCGAGACCAGCCGTCCGTCCCAGTCGATGAAGACATCGATCGTGAACTCCGGATCGGCCACGAACTCCTGCAAGACCTCCGTCGCTGGATCAAAGCCATGCCGAGCCAACGCCTCGGCCGATTCGATCCTCGCCGTTCCGCGGCCGGCCTGGCCGACCCGCGGCTTCACGAACGCGGGGAACTGCGCCGACGCCGGGTCGCCATACTCACGCGGCGTGGCAAAGCCGAGCGCGGCGCACGCAGCCGCGAAGCGCCGCTTGTCCAGGCACTCGGCCAGCGCCTCCGGCGGGCTCACGACCACTCGCACCCCCGCACGGAGGAACCGCTCCGCCGCAGTCGCCAACACCGGTAGTTCCGCGTCGCGCGTGGGCACCACGAGCGAAATCCGCTCGCGACGACACCACAGGAGCAGCCAGTCGACAAACTCGGGGGCGTCGCTACGGGGCGAAAGCTCGGCGGCATCCGCCGCTTGGAGCGCAGCCGCATGCCCGTCACAGTCCAGCGCCCACACCCGGCCACCGCCAACCGCGGTGAGCGCGCGCTGAAACGCCTGCACAAGCCACACTTTTCGCGAGGCGCTGAGAATGGCGACGTTCATACCGCCCCTCCGCACATCGCATCGACCACGCGGCTGGCGCCGCGCCCGTCCACCAAGCATCCCGCAGACGCCGTGAGAGCGGCCAATCCCGGGCCATCGGTGAGCATCGACACGAGCATCCGGGCCAACTCGGTGGGGGCGACCTCGGCATGCCAGCCGGCAAACTGCGCGGCACCGGCCGCCGCAAAATGCGTGCACGTGCGCCGTTGATTGTCGGCGGTGCACAGCAGCAGCATCGGCGTATGCAACAGCGCCAACTCATAGATGGTCGTACCACCAGCCGTCACTGCCAGCGGCGCGGCAGCAAAGCGACGTGGCAGATCGGCCGGCGCCACCACGGTCTGAAGCCGCGGCGAGTGGGCGTCGATCCCAGCCCGCAGCGTCGCCTGCCGCGGGTTGCCAGCTCCGATGATGAAGTCAGCCTCCAGCGTCGCGGCCGTCGGTTCGAGCAACGCCGCGAATACGCGCTCCGTGGCGCACGCGGGATCGGATCCGCCCAGCGTCACAACGACCCGCGAGCCGCGGCCCCCCCCGCAGTCGGCCACCGCCAGAAACTCCGGACGCAACAACGCGAAGCGGGGACCAAGTAGGTTGCGGCACCCCGCGGGCGTCTGCGGATAGTCCGACGCCGTTGCTCCGAGATTCTGGTTCAGGACCAGATCGGCCCTGAATGCTCGCGCCAATCCGTTGTCATCGATTCGCAGGAGTTTCGCTCCGTGCGCCCATGCGGCGTCCCATTCGGCGCCGAGGGCAGGTCCGTCGACCACCGTCCACTTCGCGCCGAGCCGGTGCGCGAGTGCGGCGGTCTCGGTTGCATCGGCGGAAGAGCCGGCAGCAGTTCGCAAAACCTCCACCCCCGCTCCAGCAACACGCAGACGCTCGATGATTGCGGGCGCGGAATTCGCCATCGCAAAAACCACACGCTCGCCGCGTCGCATCCATTCCTGGGCGAGCGCGAGGCAACGCAACGCATGCCCGGTGCCGAGATCGGGGGTGGCTTCGCAGCGGATGAGCAACGGAGTCATGGCCGACGCCCTCCCTGTAGCACGGGTCTCCAGACCCGCGTTCCGTCCCTACATGGGTCTTGCGACCCATGCCACGCCAACGCAGCGCGTTGTTGCCGCGGCGATCCGGTTCGCTCCACACTCCCGGCATGCACGTCGTCGGCTCGATCATCGCACGCCTGGGCAGCAAGCGGCTGCCGTACAAGAACCTGCTGCCGTTCGCGGGCAAGCCGCTTGTCGGTCTCGGCATCGAGATCCTGCGCCGCGCCAAGCTCGTCGACGAGATCGTCGTATCCACAGAGAGCGAGCTCATCGCCCGCGTCGCCCGCGACTACGGCGCCACGGTGCTGCGCCGCCCCGCCGAGCTCGCCGCCGACAACGTGCCCTCGGTGCCCGTCTTTCAGCACATCGTCGCGCACTTCCCGTGCGACGTGCATGTGAACTTCAACATCAACCTCCCGAGCTGTGCACCGGAGGTGATCGATCGGGCCATCGAGCTCGCCCTCGAGAAGGGCGAAGCGCTCTCCGTGCCCTACGCCGCCTGGGCCCAGACCGCCGCGCGCCTCGCCGACTACGGCGACCCGTGGAAGGTGCTCGAGTACGCCCACAAGTTCGACGACCCGCGCGCCGGCACCACCGACGTCCACACGATCGAGGATTTGCTCTCCGTCTATCGCGAGACGCAGGGGCCGCTCGAGGGTTGGCACTGAGAAATGCACAAGAGCTGAACGGCTTCGCCGTCCAGCTACGCTGCGGTCTTCCGGAGTAGCCGGACGACGCAGTCGTTCGGCCCGCCACGCGATTGGCTTCCTCATGCCGTGTCCTCCAGGGCCAGCGCCGACCGCAGCGCCGCGACGACCTCGTCCTGTTGCGCGTCGGTGAGCCCGTAGTAGAGCGGTAGCGTGAGCGCCGCCGCGTAGCGCGCCTCGGCCACCGGAAAATCGCCG
This sequence comes from Opitutaceae bacterium, assembly GCA_035415285.1. GTDB lineage: Bacteria > Verrucomicrobiota > Verrucomicrobiia > Opitutales > Opitutaceae > CAJCBL01. The sequence goes on along the minus strand of DAOOFR010000098.1, from coordinate 9,707 downwards.
GGCTTGAAACCCAGCTTCCGATAGTACGGCTGGAGATGAACCGGGATGTAGTGGACGTTCACGCCGATGCCGAACGCGCGCATCGCGTCGTATACCTGCCGCCGGGTCCCCGCACACCGCACGGCATCAAGACGGACCGGGTACAGATGCCAACTCGAGTCGCGATCCGGCCGGCGGGCGGGCAGCGCGACCGGGAGATCGGCCAGCAAACAATCATAGCGCGCCGCCAACTCGCGCCGGCGGCGGAGGAACTCGGGCAGCCGTGTCAGTTGCGACCAGCCTAAGGCAGCCTGGATATCGGTGAGCCGGTAGTGGAAACCGAGTTCCACCTGCTCGTAACACCACGGGCCCTCGGGCTGCGCGGAAAGTTCCGCCGGCTCACGCGTGATGCCGTGCGTGCGCAGGCGCCGCAGGTGCGCGGCCAGATCGTCGCGGTTGGTGAGCACCACCCCGCCCTCGCCGGTGGTCGCGATCTTCACGGCGTGGAAACTGAGCACCGTGCAGTCGGCGAAGCGCCCATCGCCCACCGGTCCGTTCCGGTAGGTCGCCCCCAACGCATGAGCGGCATCCTCGATCACCGCCACGCCATGCTCGCGGGCGAGCGCCGCGATCTCCGCCATGTCGCACGGCAGGCCCGCGAAGTGCACCGGGACCAGCACCGCCGGGAGTCGGTTCGCCGCGGCCGCCCGTTCGAGTCTCACCGCAAGCGCGGCCGCGGACAGGTTGCCCGAGTCTGGTTCGACATCGACAAAATCGACTTCGGCCCCGCAGTAGCGGGCGCAGTTCGCCGAAGCGACAAAAGTGTTGGGCGAAGTCCAGAGCGTGCGGCCCGGCCCGAGTCCCAGCGCGAGGCAGGCCAGATGCAATCCTGCGGTGGCGCTGCTCACCGCCACCGCGTGCTTCGCCCCGCATAGCTCCGCGACCCGGCCTTCGAAACGAGGGATCGCCGGTCCCTGCGTGAGAAAGTCCGAACGCAGGACCGCCGCGACGGCGGCGATATCCTCCTCGCTGACGTTCTGTCGGGCGTAGGGAAGCATCTCGGAATTGTGGAGGGCGGGTTGCGTACCTTCTGACGTTCGGGGGCGGGGAGGGCAGGCTCCGTGCCCTGCCCCAAGGTGGCGCAGGCGGCCCTGCCCGCGAGGCTTTTCAGCTCTTCAGCAGCTCCTGCAGCTGATGCGCGTCAAGCCACTGCGTGTTCTTGTCCGAGCTGTATTCGAACCCATCGGGCACGGGCTGGCCGCGCTCGCCGCGCTTGTTGCGCTGGTAGTCGGGCGCCTGGGTGAAGAGGATCGACGGCTTGATCACGTAGTGGTCCGAGAACTCGAGCGTGAGGTGCGCGGACTCGCTCGGGCACATCACCTCGTGCAGCTTCTCGCCCGGCCGGATGCCCACGATCTTCTGCGGGAGCCCCGGTGCCAGCGCGGCCGCCAGGTCCGTCATGCGCATCGAGGGAATCTTCGGCACGAAGGTCTCGCCGCCGAACATCCGTGCGAAGCTTTTAACGACAAAATCCACTCCTTGGTCGAGCGTGATCCAGAAGCGCGTCATGCGCGGATCGGTGATCGGAATCTCCGCGGCGCCCTCCCGGAGCAGCTTCTGGAAGAAGGGCACCACCGAGCCGCGCGAGCCGACGACGTTGCCGTAGCGCACCACGGCGAAACGCGTCGGCCGGTCGCCGGCGAGATTGTTGGCGGAGGTGAAAAGCTTGTCGGAGACGAGCTTGGTGGCGCCGTAGAGATTGATCGGATTCGCGGCCTTGTCGGTCGAAAGCGCGATCACCTTCTTCACTCCGCAGTCCAGCGCAGCACGGATCACGTTGTTGGCGCCATCGATGTTCGTCTTCACGCACTCCATCGGGTTGTATTCGGCGATCGGCACATGCTTCATCGCGGCGGCGTGGACGACGTAGTCAACCTCGCGCATGCCCAGCGTCAGGCGCGACAGGTCGCGCACGTCGCCGATGAAGTAGCGCATGGCCGGGTGATCGAACTCCTGCTGCATGTCGTAGTGCTTCTGTTCGTCGCGGGAGTAGAGGATCACCTTGCGCGGCCGGTAGTGCGCGAGGATGTGCCGGACGAACTTCCGGCCGAAGGAACCGGTGCCGCCGGTGACGAAGAGGGTAGCGTTGTCGAACATGGGACGGGAGGGCGGGACCGGCGGACTTTGCCCGGAGGAGGGGAAAAGTCTGCCGGGAGGCGCCAGTTGTTGAGGGTTGCGCGACGAAATCGCAAGAAGCATGCCGAGCGTAGTCCGGCCGAGGGGGCGCGACCGGAAGTCCGCCCCGGTACGGCACTTGCTGGGACGCGGGAGAACCATGCGGATCCTCGTCTTCCAGCGCTACGCCACCTACCGCTTCATCGCCGATTTCGCGGAGGATTTCCGCGCCGCCGGTCACACGGTGGAATGGTTGCCCCCCACCGAAGGGCCGCGCATCCCTGCCCACCTGCTGCGCTTCGCCCCCGACCGGGTGTTTTGCGTCGGCGCCTCCCCCGCCCTGGCCAAGGCCGTGAGCGGGCGCGTTCCGATCATTTACTACGAACTCGACAAGATCCTGAACCTCTCGCTTTGGGACGGTGCCCCGGCGGGCGAACGCGATGTGGTCTTCACCACCTATCGCGACGACATCGCCACGTTTCGCGGGTTCGGTTTCCGGCATGTCCACTACCTGCCTTTCTGCCCCAACATTGCCCGCCGCGCAGCCGGTCCCACCGGCATGCCGGACCTCCCGTCCCCCCCGGAGCACGGCATCGCCTTCGTCGGTTCGCTCGTGCGTGAGCAGACCAACGACTACCGCCACCTGCTCGACCATGCCCACCGCAGCCTCGCCGGCCGCGCCGAAGCGCAACGGCAGTTCGATACGCTGTCCCGTCGCCTGTCCGCGGTCCTCGAGGACCAGGATCGCGCCTACGCCCCACCCGAATACCGGATACCGAAGTTGCTGGACGGCCCTCAGCCCGCCGGGGTCGGCGAGGCCATGGCGCGGTTCCGTCTCTCCCCGGCCACCCTCGCCAACATCCTCGCCAAGGAAGCCGCCTACCGCCAACGCACGTTCTGGCTCTCGGCCCTCCCCGAGGTCGACCTCTGGGGCCCCGAAGGTCCGGCAGAGCCCCGCCCCGGGCTGCACTACCACGGCCCCCTCGACCAGTATTCGGCCTCCGGTGATGTCTTCGCCCGCGCCGCCGCCAACCTGAACATCCAGCGCATCTACGCTCGCGACGGCCTGAGCGACCGCGTCTTCAACGTGCTCGCCGCGGGTGGATGCCTCCTGGCCGACGCCAATCCCGCGCTCCTTGAACTCTTCGAGCCCGGCCGTGGTCTGGAAGTTTTCGAGACGCCGGACGCACTCCGGGAGAAAGCCGCGAGGCGGCACCGCGCCCCCGCGCGTCCGGGGCGGCTCGCGCGCAACGGCCGCGCGCTCCTCCACGAGCGCCATCTGTTCCTGCACCGTCTTCTGCAGATGCGGGCCTTGCTCCCGTGAGCAAGGGTCCCGCGAGTCGTGTTCGCGATACTCCTGTAGTCGCCCACCGGCACCCGGACATAGGGTTTTCCACCTAAGCCAACCCTCACTCGCGTCACCCCGGGCAAAGTTGCGCTAAAGTCGTCCGGGGTGCGCCCGATAATCCCAGCGTCCGGCAAGAAATTCCGGGCGTTAACAACCAACACAACAATCCAGAAAGGATACTCCCATGGCAGACATCTCACTCACCGCTGGCATTCGCTCCAACCTGCTTTCCCTGCAGAGCACATCGACTCTGTTGAGCCGCACGCAGGAGCGTTTGGGTACCGGCAAGAAGGTCAACAGCGCCATCGACAACCCGACCAACTTCTTCACCGCGCAGGCGTTGACCAACCGGTCCGACGACCTCGCGGCTCGTTTGGACGGGATCTCGAAGGGCATCAACACCGTGAAGGCGGCGGACAAAGGCATCACCGGCATGACCTCCCTGCTCAAGCAGGCCAAAGGTATCGCGAAGGACGCCCGCGCTCTGTCCACCGACACGTCCGATACCCAGGCGCAGAAGGATCGCTCGGCCCTCGCCAAGCAGTTCAACGACCTCCTCGGCCAGATCGACGACCTCGCGAAGGATTCCGGCTATGATGGCGTGAATCTGCTCCAAGGCGACGACCTCACCGTCGAGTTCGCTGAAAAGGCCGGCAGCTCGAACATCGATCTCAAGGGCTTCGATGCCGACACTGGTGGCAGCTTCATCACAGTTGGCAGCCAGACCGTCGCCGAGTGGAAGGCCGACAACAGCGAGATCGACATTGCGATCAAGGACCTCGAGGCGTCGGAGGCCAACCTCCGGGCGGAGTCCAAGAAGCTCTCGTCCAACCTCGCCATCCTCACCACGCGTCAGGACTTCACCAAGAACATGGTGAATACGCTGACCACTGGCGCGGCCGAGCTCACCAATGCCGACCTCAATGAGGAAGCGGCCAACCTCCTGGCCCTCAACACGCAGCAATCTTTGGGTGTCAACTCACTGTCGCTCGCGTCGCAGGCCTCGCAGGGTGTGCTGCGGCTCCTCCAGTAAGGAACCGGCATTCCCAGCCAAGATTCAAGGAGCGGGCTTCGGCCCGCTCCTTTTTTTCGTGTCCGGTCTTCCACGTCATCCGGAGAAGCGCTTTTGGAACCGACAGAAGACAACGAAGAGAACGAAGTGTGAACGGGGAGGACAACCGCATCCGGGGTCTCGGTCTTCACCGTCTAGGCGAAGGAAATCTGGAGGGCCTGCGGGCACAGGTTTTCCTTGGTCCGCAGTGACTTTGTTTCCTTCGTTACCTTCTGTCGTCTGCAGAATATCTGGGGCATTCTACCGCGCAGGTTGCACCGGCGCCGACGCTGGTCACCGTATCCGCTCACGTCGTCGCCCCCGAACGGACACCTGGTAGTTTCCCCTAAACTTTCGCCCCGGTGGCACGATGAGATCAACGCACACCCCAATAGCCGTGCCACTCAAAATCACACTCAAGCCCCGCGAGGTCATCCTGCTCGGCGGCGCGCTCCTGAAGAACGGCGATCACCTGGCCCAGTTCACCATCGAGAACGAAGTGCCGATCCTGCGCCAGAAGGACATCCTCTCGGAGCGGCAGGCCGACACGATCTGCAAGAAGATCTACTTCGTCGTGCAGTTGATGTACTTCGAACCGGGCAACCTCTCCTCCCACCACAAGACCTTCTGGGAGTTGGTTCGCATGCTCTCGGCCGCCGTGCCGAGCATCGTCCCCCTCATCGACGAGATCGGCGAACTCATTCTCCAAGAGCGCTACTACCAGGCGCTCAAATCCACGCGAAAGCTCATCGCCTACGAAGAAGCCCTCGTCAGCAAAGCCCATGAACGCACACTCAACCTACAAGAAGATCCAAAAGGAAACCCAGACCGGCCGCAGCGTTGAAATCCAAGTACTGCGCAAAGCCGCCGTCCAGTTCCGTCAGGCGCTCGCCGCCACGGAGGACAGCGCGAAGGTTGCGCTGCTGGATGCCGCCGTCCGCTACAACCTGCGCATCTGGGGCATCTTCCAGGGCGACTGGAGCCGCCCCGACTGCCCGTTGGCCGACCCGCTGCGCACCGACCTGCTCCGGCTCAGTCTCTACGTGCACAAAAACTCGATGGAAGTCCTCGCCTACGCCTCGCCCGACAAGATCCGCACCCTGATCAACATCGACGAGTGCCTTGCGGAAGGCTTGGCCACCGGGACGAAGGCAGCCATCCCCACCCTGGCCTCGGCCTGAGCGGCCCCCCTCGATGCCCCTGCTCGCCGCCAACAGGCGGGCACTTGCGAACCGATTCCCCGAGGTCCTCGAAACCCTCGACTCCGTCGCACCCGTCGCCCCCCCGGCGACCACCTCCGTCGAGGAGCCCACCGCCTTCGTCGACGAAGTCGCCCGCAGTGCCCGCCAATTGCTCGTGCTGACCGGCCTGCCCGGCCCTGCGACTGTCGCCGCACTGCTCGCGCGCGCTCCGCGCGAGTGCATCTGCTGGTGTCTCGAACCGGCCCCCGCCCCGCTCGCCGCCCGTCTCGCGATCGAAGACCACTCCGCCTGGCTCTCCGATCCACGGGTGTTCCTTTCGGTCGGAGTCCCCACCGCTCCCGAATTGCAGCGACTCAACCGCGAACTCGCCTGGTGCGACCGCGCCCGTGCCCTGCCCCTGGCGTCCCGCGTCCCCGGGCACGAGCAAGTCTGGAAGGCGTCGCTCGGCGCCACGCTCGGCCGAGTCCAGCAGCGCTGGCAGAACGTCTTCACGGACCTCACCCTCTCGCCGGTCCGCTGGGAGAACACCTGCGCCAACCTCCCGTCGTTCCTCTCCGCCCCGAGCGTCGAAGCGCTCGCCGGCGCCTTTGCCGGCGCCCCGCTCGTCGTCGTCGCCGCCGGCCCCTCGCTCGACGATGCCCTGCCCTTCCTGCGCCGCGTCGCGCCGCACGCATTGATCGTCACCGGCAACACCTCCTTCCGGGCCCTCGCCGCCCACGGGATCTCCCCGCACCTCACAGTGACGACCGACCCCTTCCCGGCAACAGACCTCGGATACGAAGGACAGCCGCTCGGGACCACCCACCTCGTCTCCCCCGTCTTCGCCTACCCCGGGGTCCATCGGCGTTTCGCGGGCCGCCTCTTCGGCATGCCCGACGAAAGTTCGCTGCTCCGCCGGCTCCGCACTGCGGCCGGGCGCCCCCCCGCCCCGGCGCTTCTCGGCGAGGCGACCGTCTCCACCACCGTCATCAACCTCGCCGCCTATCTCGGCTGCACCCGCGTTGTCCTCGTGGGGCAGGACTTCGCCGTCGCCGACGACGGACGCACCCACGCCTCCGATACCTTCTACACGGATTTAGGCCTGAACCGGCAGGACAACGAGAAGGTCCAGCGTCTCCCCGGGACCACCCGGCCCGCCGTCACCGTCCCCACCAGACATGTCTGGTACCTGCGCGCCGTCGAGGAGCGCATCGCGCACACCCCGTCGATCCGGTACCTCAACACGTCCCACCGCGGCGCCGCCATCGCCGGCGCCCCTTTCGCCGACTACGAGTCGGCAGCCAAGGAACTGATCACCGGGTCCCCGCGGGATTTCTCCGCAGAGATCGCCGCCCTCCATACCCGCCACACCCCGCCCGCAGTCCCCGCCGCGTTCACCGCCGAACTCGCCCACGCCCGCACCGCGATGGCCGAAGCCTTCCGGCTTTCCCTCGCCGCCGCCCTCACCGCCGAGCTCGCCACTGCCACGCCTACGCCCTCCGCACGGCGCAACTTCGAAATCGCCACCAAACACTTCGAGCAATGGAAAGCGACCCACCCCGCCGATCGCCAACTGTTGTTCGAAGGCCGCACCAAGCCCGAGATCTTCGAAGCGGAGAAACGCCGCATCCGAATCCCCGCGGAGGCCAAGGAGCCGCAACTGCTCGCCGCCACCGAACTGGCGTGGGCCTATTCCGAGGGCGCCGGCTCCGTCTACCGCAGCCTCCTGCCCCTCGAGCTGCGCACCTGAAATGAACCCGACCACCTCCACCCCTCCGGCCGCAGACCCGCGCCAAGCCCTCCTTCGGCTCAAGGCCCGACTCGCGAAGAATCCGAATGATGGGCACGCACTCGACCAGACCGCCGTCATCCTCTACCAGGCCGGCCAGTTCGAGCCGGCCGTCAATTTCGCCCAACGCGCCGCCGCCGCGCTGCCGCGCGACCCCATCGTTCTCGACCACCTCGGCCTGATCCTGCTCGCCGCCTCGCTCCCCGCCGAAGCGGTCGCCGCCGCCCGCCGCGCCACCGCCATCGCCCCACGCGAAGGCGCCCTCTGGCTCAATCTCGGCAACGCTCTGCTCGCCGCCGGCGATCCCTCCTCCGCGGTTGCAGCCTTGGCGAAGGCGACGGCACTCATGCCCCGCGAACCCCTGGCGTGGTTCAACCTAGGCAACAGCCTAGCCCAGCAGCGGCGTCACCTAGAGGCCATCACCGCCCTCAAGAAGTCGCTCGTCTTTGACCCGAAGCTCGTCCCGGCCCGCCGCAACCTCGCCCTGCTCCTGCGCGAGTGCGGCCAACCCGCCGAAGCCGCGGCCATCCTCGCCCCCCTCGCCGGATCGAAGGAACCGGATCTGCTCCACCTCCTAGGCACGCTTCGTCTGGATGTCGGAGCTCCCGCCGATGCCCTCGGCCCGCTGCAGGCAGCCGCCCACGCCCTGCCCGATGACCTCGGCGTAAGCCTCGATCTCGCCCGCTGCCTCGTCCGCCTTGAGCGCAAGCCCGAGGCCGCCCGGCTCTGTGAACTCGTCACTCGGCGAATGCCCGAGCACGCGACCGCATGGAACATTCTCGGACTGTGCACCGACGACAACGCGGCGGCGATCACCTGCTTCCGCCGCGCGCTCGCCCTGCATCCGGGCTTCCCCGACGCCGCCAACAACCTGGCGCGCCGCTTGGTCGACGACGAGCGCGCCGCCGAGGCGCTCCCGATCATCGATGCCGCCCTGGCGGCCCAACCCGATCACCCCGAGTTGCAGTACACCCGCGGGGTTGCGTTGCTACGCCTCGACCGCTCATCCGAGGCGCTGGCCGCCAACCTCCGGGCAGTCGAACGGCGCCCCGAATACGCCGACGCCCACTGGAACCGCGCCCTCTGCGAGCTGCGGCTCGGAGACTTCGCCAAGGGTTGGCCCGACTACGAGTGGCGCTGGCGGCACCAGGACCACGAGAAACTGCGTTACGAGCACATCCCAGGCTGGCCAGCCGATTGCCCCCGCCAAGGACACCTGCTCCTCTGGTCCGAGCAGGGAGTCGGCGACGAGGTGATGTTCGCCACGCTCCTTCCCGCCGTACGCGCACTGGCCGATCGGATCACCGTCACCTGCTGCCCGCGACTGGTTCCGCTCTTCGCCCGCTCCTTCCCCGCGTTCACCTTTATCGCCCAGATTCCGGACCGGCGCGTTCCGGACCCTGTGATCGAGGCGGACTGGCAACTTCCGATCGGCTCGCTCCCCGCCCGGCTCTGGACACCTGCAGGCCATCCATCCAAGGGCCAAGCTTCGCTCGTCGCCGATCCCGACGTCGTTGCCCGCCTGCGCACCCGCTACCACAGCGACCACCGTCCCTCCGTGGGCATCGCCTGGCGCACGAGCAACTCCAAGAACGGCCGAGCCCGCACCATTGCCCCCGAAATCTGGGCACCCGTGCTGCGCGAGGTCCCCGCGCGCTTCATCTCGCTCCAGTACGGAGACTGCACCGCCGAGCTCGCCACGGCTGCCGCGACCGGACTCGACGTCTTCCACGACTCCACCATCGACCAGATGCGCGATCTCGACAGTTTCGCCGCGCAGATCGCCGCGCTGGACGCCGTTCTCACCATCGACAACTCCACCGTCCACTTCGCCGGGGCGCTCGGTCGTCCCGCCTGGCTGCTCGTCCCCACTCCGGCCGACTGGCGCTGGCGTAGCGAAGGGGACACCACCCCATGGTACCAGTCCGTCCGCATCCATCGGCGCAGTCTGGATGCACCGTGGGAGCCGGTATTGGCTCGCGCTGCGGCCGAGCTCACCTGTTACCTCCAAAGCCTCGCGACGCCACCGCGGCCGAGCGCGCCGCAGATCTAGCCTCTCCCCGAGCCATGCCTCCTTCCGCCAAATGCCCGGCGCCACCGCTGCGGGATGTGGCCGCCCAGCTCCACCGTCTCCAGGCGCATCCGGCGGATTTTCCGCTCCATCTCGAGATTGCAACGGCGCTG
>DAOOFR010000097.1:10952-13080 GCA_035415285.1 Opitutaceae bacterium | reverse complement strand
TGATCGACGGCGGCACCGCCAGCGGCGCCACCTCCGGCCTCACGATCGGTGGCAGCAACACCGAGAGCGGCACGATCACCCTCGGCAACGGCGGGTCCATCCGCGCCACCGCGGGCGACGCCCTCCACATCGTCGGCTCCAACGCCGGCGAGATCGAGAACGGCGGTGCCATCACCGCTGGAAGCAACGGTATCGCCGTCGATGGCGACAACGGTGGGCTGATTCTCAACGAAGTCAGCGGCACAATCACGGCCGGACAGGACGGCATCCATGTCGGCGGCGGGCATGTCATCTTCGGGAAGATTCAGAATCGAGGGCAGATCACCGCAGCGGGTGCGGGCATCCATCTTTCCGGGAACAACTTCGGCGGGTTCCTCCCCAATGCCTATATTTCGTCCCATGTGCTCAACAGCGGCAACATCGCGGCCGACGGCACTGGGATCTATGTGGGCGGCAGCAATGCCGACCGAATCTTCAATTTGGAAACGGGCGTGATCGGGTCGACCACCGCCGACGGCATCCATATCGGAGGCGACAACAACGCCTACAGCTCGCTGATCGAGAATGCCGGATCCATCGGCACCGCTATGAATGCGGTTGGCGATGACGGTATCGAGGTGGCCGGCGCCAACGAAGGTACCGTCACGAACCTGAGCACCGGCAGCATCTATGCGGAAGGGAATGGCATCGTGGTCGGGAGCAATGTGGCCGGACTGACGACCCGCGTCGATGGCCAGTTGATCGGCGCCGCCGGCATCATCAGCAACGCCGGCCAGATCACCGCGATCTCCGGCGATGGCATTCTGGTTGGGACCACCAACCTTGGGGTGGTCGATAATCGCGCCACGGGCACGATCACCGCGACCGCCGGCAATGGCATCCAGGTTATTGGCGCCAACGCCGCCCAAGATGGCGAGGTGGGCGAGATCTACAATTCTGGCACCATCACCGCCATCGACGGCATCCACGTTGGTGGCACCAACGCCGGCTTCATCGAGAACACCGGCACCATCGCCGCTACGGACCGCGGCATCCATGTCGCCCTCGATAATGCCGGCGAGGTCCTGAACGCCGGCCGTGTGACGGCCAACGCCTACGGCATCCGGATCGATGGAGCGAACACCGGCAGCATCGAGAGCGCAGGCAGCGAGGAGACGGCCGCCCAGATCACCGCCGGCACCCAAGGCCTCTCGGTCGGGTCCGACAATCTCGGCTCCATCACCAACGGCCTCAACTCGACCATCACCGCCGGCATCTACGGCATTCTGGTCCAGGGCGACAATGCCGCCACCGGTACGCTCTCCAACGCCGGCACGATCACCGGCACGGGCGAATGGACGTCGGGCATGGGGGTCCACGGCTCCAATGCCGGCGCGGTCACCAACAGCGGCTCCGTCCGGGTCGGAGGCACCGGCCTTTTTGTCGACTCCGGCAACGCCGCCACGGGCCTGATCGAGAACTCCGGCTCGATCGTCTCCGGCTCCGACGACGGCATCAATGTCTACGCTGCCAATGCCGGCACGATCCACAACACCGCAACCGGCGTGATCGAAGTCCAGGATACCGGCATCGCGGTGTACGGTGCCAACGTCGCCGGCGCCTCGATCCTCAACGCGGGTCGCCTCGCCACCGAGTACGGCGACGGGCTTTATGTCCGCGGCACCAACGAGGGGTCGATCGTCAACACCGGCACCATCGACGCCGGGGGCAGCGGCATTGAAGTCCGCGGGCGGATCGATGGCGGCATGGTGACTGGTCGTGTCGCCACCCCCGTGGGCGACGACACCCCCGTCGTGCCCGTGCCGGCCAACAATGCCGCGATCACCAACAATGGCACGATCACGGCCGCCGAGGACGGCATCCGCGTGACGGGGCCTTCCGTGCCGATCTACGATTTCGCGGTGGCGGGCGTTGCTCCCGAACTCCCGGCCCCCATCGACCTTCCGCCGACCAACGGCACCGACGGCGTCATCACCAATGCCGGTTCGATCGTTGCCGGATACAGCGGCATCAACGTGGGTAGCGGATCCGTCCTGATGAAGATGCCATACCCCCCCTCGGGCCCCACGGTGGCCAACGCCGGTCTCGTCCAGAATCTCGCCGGCGCGAGCATCACCGCCGAGGAAGA
>DAOOFR010000097.1:5915-10852 GCA_035415285.1 Opitutaceae bacterium | reverse complement strand
GATGGCATCGCCCTCGGTGGCGAAAACGCCAGCACCGGCATCGTCCGCAACGCCGGCACGATCAACGCGGAGGGCAGCGGCATCGTCGTCGGCTCGGCCGCGGCGGCTCGCGCTGCCGCTCTTGACGGCACCTCGGTCACGGCCAACTCCGGCCTGATCGAGAACACTCTTGGCGCGACCATCACCGCCGACTATCACGGCTTCGACCTCTATGGCGACAACGCCGCCAGCGGGCGGGTCGTCAACGCCGGCTCCATCGCGGCCGAGGACGGTGGCATCCTCCTCACCGGCCACAACCTTGGCGAGGTCGCCAACACCGGCACCATCGTTGCCGAGCAGGGTGGCATCGGGGTCTATGGCGACAACAGCGGCCGAATCGACAACTCGGGCACCATCACCTCCGCGATGGGCGGTATTGCAATCCTGGCCAACAACGCCGCCGCCGGTGCGATCATCAACTCCGGCACCATCACCGCCGCCTCCGGCTTGGGCATCATCGTCGGCGGTTCGAATGCCGGCGAGATCACCAACACTGGCGCCATCACGGCCGGGTTGGAGGGCATCAATGTCTACGGTATCAATACCGGTACGATCACCAGCAGCAACGAGGGCGCCAGCATCGTGGCCACCGGCAACGGCATCTCCGTCGGCTACCAGTCGATGGGACCGCTCGGCGGCGACGATGATGAAGAGGACGAACACGGCGAGGACGCCCCCGACGCGGGCAGCACGGAGCCGCTCGTCCACACCGGCACGATCCAGAACCTCGCCGGCTCCTCCATCACCGCCGGCGCCAACGGCATCTACGTTCTCGGCATCAACGCCGGCACGGCCCTCAACGCCGGCACCATCGAGGCCGAGGACGTCGGTATCCTGACCGGCGCCAACTCCGGCCTGGTGCAGAACACCGGCAGCATCGTGTCCGGTGACACCGGCATCGCGATCAACGGCGACAATTCCGGCACCGTCGAAAACTTGGACGGCGCGACGATCTCGACGGATGACGACGGCCTCGAGATCCGGGGAGCCAACACGGCCACCGGCCGGGTGATCAACGCCGCCAACGCCTCCATCGTCAGCCGATACCCGGGCATCGCGGTCTTCGGCGACAACGCCGGCCTGATCGTGAATTCCGGCAGCGTTTCGTCCGAAAGGGTTTCCGGCATCCACGTCCGGAACGACAACACCGGCACGATCGACAACTCGGGCTCCATCTCCGTGGCCGAGGGCGACGGTATCCAGCTCTACGGCGCCAACGTCGCCGGTGCCGCCATCCTCAACTCGGGTTCCATCGCCGCTTCCGACAGTGGCATCGACCTCGGCGACAACGCCGGGCGCATCGTCAATTCCGGCTCCATCGGCTCCGAGGCGAGTCCCGTCGGCGAGGTCGGCATCCTCGTCTTCGGTGACAACTCCGGCTCGGTGCTCAATTCCGGCATGATCGCGGCCTTCGAGGGCATCGCCGTCGTCGGCGACAACACCGGCACTGTTCACAACGCTGCGGGTGGCTCGATCGTCACGCAGGAGTCCGGCATCGTTCTCCTCAGCGACAACGCCGCCGATGCGACGATCGGCAACGCTGGCTCCATCACTGCCGGCACCTACGGAATCCTCGTCGAAGGCCGCGAGGGCGACGATGGCGAACTCCTCGGCGGCAACAACGCCGGCACGATCGCCAACTCCGGCACCATCACCGCCGGTACGGTCGGCATCCTGGTGAACGGCGACTCCAACGTCCTCACCAACGCCGGCACGATCAACGCCGTCGAGGGTGGCCTCGTGGTCCTCGGCGACGCCGGCACGATCGACTCCTCCGGCTCCATCGCCACCACCGGCGGCGCCGCCGACGGCATCCGTGTCACCGGCACCGCTGCCGTGGTCAACCGCGGCAGCATCGCCGTCGGCGGCGAGGGCAGCTACGCCGTCAACATGACCGGCGCGGCGCAGACGCTGGTCAACAGCGGCTCGCTCGCCTCGGCCGGCGTGGCCATCGCCTCCAACGGCGACGACACCGTCGTCATGGCGACGGGCGCCTCGGTCACCGGCGCCATCGCGGCCAGCGCCGAGGGCAGCACGCTCTACTTCGGCGCCGCAGCCGATGTCGTCCCGAGCGGGGATCTCCTCGCCGCGGGCGCGAGCGCCTTCAACATGACCTACGGCGGCGCGGCCTCGAACTTCAACACGGTCTTCCTGGCCGGCACGACGAACTTCAACGGGGCGGGCGTCGCCAGCACGCTCAACACCTCCGCGATCCGCGCCGGGGCCACCTTCCGCGCCAACAGCACCGTGCAGTTCACCGCCACCGGCGCACTCCCGTCCGGTATCGCTCTGCCGGCGACCACCGCCACCGACGTCGCGCTCTACAACCTGGGCACGCTCGGCGGCACCGGCACCGTCACCCTGCGCTCGGCCTCCGGCGGCCTGGGCACCCTGGTGAACACCGGCGCGATCGCCCCCGGCAACTCCGTCGGCACCCTCACCATCGATGGCAACGTCCACAACACCGGCGCGCTCGCCATCGAGCTCGGCGCGGGCACCAACGATCTGCTCCGGATCACCAGCGGCGTCTCCGACGCGCCGGCGTCGTTCACCTTCGCCGCCGGCTCGACGGTCGCCTTCTCGGCCCCGGGCGGCACGACCTACACCCCGGGCGACACCTTCAACTTCATGAAGGCCGACAGCTCCGCGCGGATCGTCATCGAGGGCACGCCGGTCTCCGTGCACCAGCTGCTCGCGACCACCGACGACCTGGTCGACCAGAAGTTCTACGTCGTCGGCGACACGGAGTCGCTCAGCAACCTCGGGGCGCTCTACGCGGTGGTCGCCCGCGACCACGCGTACCCGAAGTTCGCCGCCGCCGCCAGCCAGACCTCGGTCGGCGCCTACCTCGACGCCCACCGCCTCGATGCGAGCTTCGCCGAGCTGCGCCTCTCCCTGGATCTCATCGCAGCCAACGACGACTTCAACGCGGCGCTCGAGCGGATGAGCGGCGAGTTCTATCCCTCGCTCGCCGCCCTCGAGAACGAGCGCATCGGCACCGTGATGACGCGCGTCGCCACCGAGCTGCGTCCGCGCAGCCTCGCGGCCGACCAGGCCGGCGCGGAGCGCTTCGCGCGCCGCTGGTACACCTTCGCCCAGGCGTCGGTGGCCTCCGCCGACTCCTCGGACGACAACGTCGCCGACATCGACAGCGACAACCGCGGCGTGCTCGCCGGCGTGGGCGTCCAGCTCCAGCCGAAGTGGGACCTGGGCGTCTTCCTCAACACCGCCGACGGCAAGGCCGAGAACGCCCATCCTGACGAGGCCGATACCCGCGGGGTAGACTTCGGCCTGTTCGGCCGCTACAACAACGCCGGCGACTACTACTACGGCAGCGTCGCCTACAGCACCGGCTCGTTCGAGGTCGAGCGGCAGGCCGCCCTGGCCCGCAGCCACGAGCTCGTCTCGCAGGCCGCCGTCCGCACCCGGGGCGAGTTCGACAGCACCCAGCTCACCGTCCACCTCGAGAAGGGCTACACCTTCGCGATCGGCCGCAGCGTGGTGCAGCCCTATGCGGCTTTCCAGTACGCCAAGGGTTCGTACGACCGCTTCACCGAGACCGGCGACGGCCTGCTCGATCTCACCGTCGACTTCGAGGACTTCACCTCGATGCGCGGCATCCTCGGCGCCACCTGGCGCTACGAGATCAACCGCACCTTCGGCGTCGCCGCCCGCGGCAGCTGGGCGCACGAGTTCGGCGACGAGGTGGCGTTCGTCGACGCCTCGTTCCGCGGCACGGCCGACACCTACCGGCTCCGCGGTCTCGAGCTGGGGGCCGACCGGTTCAACGTCGGCCTCGACCTGAGCGTGCGCTTCACCGACCGGCTCTCCGCCTGCCTGCGCGCCGACTTCACCACCAGCGACGGCCAGCAGCTCCAGTCCGCCAACATCGGCTTCCGCTACGGCTGGTAAGCCGAGAGACCACTGTTCCCCACACCAAGGGCGCCTCGCAAGAGGCGCCCTTTTCATTGGGTGCGTCCGTTGCGCGGTTACTCGGTGGCCGGTGGCCGGCTGCCGGTAGGTTTGGCCGTAGCGATGCGCGTGAGCGCATCGATGTCCAGCGGCACCGGGCGGTGGCCACAAGAAGGCACAAAAGGCGGATTGTTCTCGTGGGTTCTCGTGCCTCTTTGTGGCGCTTCTCAGGTTCAGCGGAAGGAATCACGTATTTCGCCGATGGTCACGGCTGACCGGAGCCTGGCCGTGATGATCCGGGCAATCCGTGGGCCGGGGCAGGCTCCGGAATGCTGTGGCGGGCCGCGGCGAGGCCGGCGCCTCTGGCCGGGTTCGCCGCCCCGGGCGGATTCCCGGCTTCTGCCGTCCCCGAAAATGGGTTCAGGAGAGCGCGGTGGTAGCGGAGACGCCGAACGTCCGGTAGCGCTCGATCAGCTCGGGCGTGGAGGCGACACCGAGCTTCTGCATGATCCGCAGCTTGTAGGTGGCCACGGTCTTGGCGCTCACCCCGAGGCTGTTGGCGATCTCCTTGCTGCGCAGGCCGGCGCCGAGCATGGCGCAGATCTGGAGTTCGCGGGCGCTGAGCGGGCCGAGGCCCTTCGCCTCGTCGCCATCCGCGGGCGCGAGGTCGCGCCGGCCGACCGCCTCGGCCATCAGTTGCGTGGAGATTTGTTCGCTGGCGACGAGCAGTCCGCGGTGGATCTCGCGGATCGCCGCGACGATGCGCGCCAGCGGCGCGTCCTTCATCAGGTAGCCCCGGGCCCCGGCCGCGAGCAGGCGGCGCGCGAAAACACTCTCTTCGCAGGCGGACAACACGAGCGTGGGCGGTAGTTGACCGGTGGTGGCGAGGCGTTCGAGGACCACCCAGCCGTTGCCGTCGGTGAGATGCAGATCGAGCACGAGCACATCGGGCCGGGTTTGCTTCACCCGCGCGATGGTGTCCTCGC
>DAOOFR010000097.1:0-5815 GCA_035415285.1 Opitutaceae bacterium | reverse complement strand
TCGAGCACGAGCACATCGGGCCGGGTTTGCTTCACCCGCGCGATGGTGTCCTCGCCGGAGGTCGCCTCGCCCGTCACCCGCATGTCGGGCTGGGCTTCGATCGCGCTCCGCAGCGAGGTGCGGACGTCCGTGTGGTCGTCGACGAGGAGGATTCGGATGGGGGCAGTCATTGCGTGGGGGCGGAGAGGCAGGGGCTGCCCGGCGTGCGCGTCGCCTGCCGGCGGCACGCGGTGCGCTGGCCGAGGCGGACGAAGGGATGGTCGTCGACCAGGAAGATGTGGCGCGGTGCGCTCATGCCTGGGGGATGGACGGGAGGATGCGGGGCAGCGTCAACACCAGGCTGGCGCCGCCGCCGGGAGCGGGCTCGAGCGTGAAGCGGCCCCCGAGCAGGGTGGCGCGCATGCGCATCTGGCGCAGGCCGAGCCCCTCGGTGCGCTGGTCGGGCGGTGGCGGTGGCGTGCCGTCGTTGGCGATGGTGAGGGTGGCGTGGGTCTCGCCGACGAGCAGGTCGATCCAGACGCGGCGGGCGTGGCCGTGGCGGGAGGCGTTGGAGACGGCTTCGCGCACGAAGCGCACGAGCAGGGCGGTCTGCTCGGCGTCGGGCGGGGGGAAGGCGGGATCGACGGCCAGTTCGCATTCGAGGCCGTGGCTGGTCTCGAGCTGGCGGGCGAGGGCGGCGAGCGTATCCGCGAGGGGCAGGTCGGCGGGGGTGTTGCCGGCGAGCAGGTGGGAGACCTCGCGGGCGCGGCGGCCGGCGGTGGCGAGGGAGGACCCGAGAGCGGCGAGGCGCTCGGCGGCGGTGGGCGCGAGGGTGGCGACTTCGTCGCGCAGCAATTCGGTCTGGCGGGCGCAGGCGATGAGGTCCTGGCAGAGGGTGTCGTGGAGGAGGTGGCCGAGACGGGCCTGTTCCTCCTCGGCGGCACGTAGGGCGGCGGCGGTGGCGCGCTGCCATTCGTGGGTGCGGGCGGCGAGGGCTTCGCGCAGTCGGGTCTCGGCGCGTTTGCGCTCGGTGATGTCGGCGATGGCGAGGAGGAAGCCGCGCGGGGCGGCGTCGCCGGGGGCGCGGAGCGGCGTCCAGTCGAGCAGCCAGAAGGTGTCGCGGGCGGGGTCGGGTCGGTGCTCGCAGGTGGCGTGCTCGGAGTGGGCAACGAGCGCCGGTAGCTCGGGCCAGGAGGCGAGCAGCTTGGCGAGCGGGCCGTAGGGCGTGGCGGCGGGGGGCAGGCCGAGCAGGCGGCGGGCGGCGGGGTTGCAATCGACCACCTGGCGGTTGCGGTCGGCGACGAGCAGGCCGTGTTCGTGTTGTTCGAGCACGAAACTGCGGGCGATGGGCACGAGCTGCCAGAGTTGGCCGCGGTTGAGGGCCCAGGCGAAGAGCGCGATGGCGCCGATGCGGGCAAGCGGGGCGAGGTTGGGGCAGTTGGGCGGGAGGAGGTGGGAGCGGAAGGCGAAGACGGCGAGGGTGGGCAGGCTGTAGCCGACAAGCAGGAGCCCGAGCTGCTTGCGCAACAGCGGGCTGGCCCCGCGCCACACGTAGAGGGTGGCGCCGAGCGCGAAGAGCAGGGCGGCGGCGTTGGCGGCGATCAGGTAGAGGAAGACCGGGCCGGAGCGGTAGCGCCCGAAGCTCCAGCCGGCGGTCGTGGCGGTGTCGGGGCTCACCCAGCCGGTCCAGGGGTTGGTGAAGGCGAGGGCGCCGAGCAGCAGGGTGGCTGCCACGAGCAAGCGGCGCCGCTGGGGCGTGGCCCAGCGGTTCAGGCCGGAGACATCGGCGAAGAGCAGGAGCAGGCCGGCCGCAAGCAGTGAGCTCAGCGTGCACTTGAAGCCCAGCGTCCAGAACAGCACCGCGGGCTGGGCGCCGAAGAGGCACTCGGCGGCTTCAGTGGCGGTGCGGCCGGCCATGGCCAGCACCACAAGTTGGAAGGCGCCCACGCCCGCGACCGTGAAGCGGCGGCTCCACCACCCGAAGCCGGCCAGGGCCAGCGCCTGGGCCGCCAGCAGCACGGCGGTAAGGGGGGTCCAGTGATCGGCGAGGGCAGGCATGCGGGGGTTGCGAGTAGAGCGCGGAAGCGCGCGGGGGGGAAGTCACGAGTCGCGGTTGCGGGAGAATTCCTACAATCGCGCCGCGTTGTAGGACCTTTCTTTCGCCTCGCGGTACTTGAAAGTCATTTACGGTTTGTCCCGTCTGTGGGAACCCCTCGGGCGGCGGCTCCCCGGACCGCCTGCCGCCGTCCCCCGGTTTTTGGCCGCGCAAAGGATCCCACGAGCCCGGATTCCGCAGGCGACGGAAGGTCTCGAAGGCGACAAAGGGACTCCGTACCACGGGACCCCCAACTCCCATCCCGTCGCCCTCCAGCACGAGCAGATCGCCGCCGAGCGGATCGGGCCGTTGCGCCAGCTGGTCGGCTGGTAGGCGCGGAGGCGAGGAGCGAGCGGCGGGCGACGGGCAGACGACGGACGGCAGCGGGCGAAGGACCGTGGCGCGGGCACTCCGTGCCGGCGATTCCGGGCACGGGTCTGGCGAAGCGTCCCACGAAAAAGCGGTGTATCCGCCGTGGCCCCGCCCGCGCGGGCGGCGATCCGGACGCTGGGCCGGAGGGTTGACTCGCCCCGCCGTATCGGCAAAATCGTTGCTGCGAGCGCTTGCCGCTCGTCCCACCACGCTTGCCTCCCTCGCCCCGGGTGGCCGCACCCTTCCGCCGACCCACATGAACTACCGCACCGTTTTCCCGCGCCTCGCCTTGTCGTTCGTCCTCGGGCTCTTCTGCGCCGGCACTGCCGCCGCAGCCACCCGCACCGTCACCACCAACACCGATCTCGGTGCGGGCTCGTTGCGCCAAGCCATCGCCGATTCCACCTCCGGCGACACGATCCTCTTCGCGCTCCCCAGCGGCAGCGAGACGATCACCCTCGGCAGCGAACTGGCGATCTCCGGCAAATCGCTGACCGTCGACGGCGCCAACACCGTCGTCGCCGGCGGCAGCGGCACGGCGGTCACGATCACCGTACCGGTCCCCGGCACCTCTCCCCACCGCGTGTTCCACCTCGCGCCCGGCACGGGTAACACCGTCGCCTTGAGCCACCTCACCCTCTGCGGCGGCTCCGTGGCTGGCACCGGCTTAGCGGGAGAAGGTGGCGTGATCCTCTGCAACGGCGGAGCCTTGGGACTCGACACGGTCACCCTGCGCGATGGACGGGCCGCCAATGGGGGCGGACTCGCCGTCGATTTCGGCGCGGTGGCGACGCTGACGAACTGCACCATCAGCGGCAATTCGGCGACCAACAGCGGCGGCGGGCTTCTCGTTGACGTCTTCAGCACGGCGACGCTGACGCAGACGACGGTGAGCGACAATTCGGCGACCCAAAGAGGCGGCGGGCTTTTCGTCTACGGCACGGCGACGCTGCTCGATACCATTGCGATCGCCAACACAGCCAGCGACGGCGACGATCTTTACATCCAGGGTACACTCCGCGCCTACGCCAGTTGGTATGCGGGCACCTACGGCTCGATCGCTACCGACCCCGTGGCGCCGAACCTGACCACTGCCTACACCGCGGGCGACCTCGGCGCGCTGGCCGACAACGGCGGCCCCACGCAGACGCACGCGCTGGCCCGCACCGCTCCGGCGGTGGGCGCGGGCGTGCTCTGCTACCGTAATGCGACCGACGGCCTCTACTTCAAGGGCACCGATGCCCCCTACTATAAAGTCGCCGCAGATGGCACGCTCTCCTCGTTCACTCCGAGTGCCAGCCAGTTGACCGCCGACCGGCTCGCGACCGACCAACGCGGCGTGGAGCGCAACGCGCCCGTCGACCTCGGCGCGTTCCAGCTCGTGCGCGTGGCCACGGCCGCTGCGCCGGCCGCCGGCACCTACAAGGCCGGCGCCACGCTCAGCTTCACCGTCACCTTCAGCGACACGGTGGCGGTTTCCACGACCGGTGGCACCCCGCGGCTGGCGCTGACGATCGGTGCGGCGACGCGCTACGCGACGTACGATGCGGCGGCGAGCACCGACACCAGCCTGGTCTTCACCTACACGGTGGCGGCCGGCGACACCGATGCCGACGGCCTCGCGGTCGCCAGCCCAACCATCGACCTGAACGGCGGCACGCTCACCGACGCCGGAGGCTGCCCTGTGGTCCTCGCGCTCCCGGCCTACACGCTGCCGACGATCCGGGTGGACACGACGGCACCCGCGGTGGCGACGATCGCGCGCACGCAGCCCGGCCCGGTGACGCTTGCCGACACGCTTGAGTGGCGCGTGACGTTTACCGAAGCGGTCACGGGTGTGGATGCGGCGGATTTCGCCCTCACGGCGGTCGACGGCGCAGCCACGGCCACGCTCGGCACGGTCACGGCCGGCGCCAACGCGGCGGAGTATTTTGTCACGGCGACGGGCGTGGCGGGCGTCGGCACGCTGCGGCTCGACGTGAAGGCCAGCGGCACGGAGATCGTGGATGGCTCGGCCAACGCGCTCGCCGCCGGGTTCACGCTTGGCCAGCCGTACACGCACACGAGTGGCTCGGTGGCAGTATCCTGGGGCGACAACGGCTTCGGCCAACTGGGGAACAATTCGACGACCGCTAGCTCAGTGCCGCTAGACTTGCTCGGCACCGGTGCGCTCGCCGGTAAGACGGTGGTGGCAGTGGCGCTCGGATTCGAGCACTCGCTGGCGTTGTGCAGCGACGGCACGGTGGCGGCCTGGGGACGCAATATGGGGGGCCAGCTAGGGAACAATTCGACGACAAGTAGCTCGGTGCCGGTGGCGGTGAGCATGATCGGCGGCACGAGCGCCCTCGCCGGAAAAACGGTGGTGGCGGTGGCGGCCGGCGAGTCCTATTCGCTGGCGTTGTGCAGCGACGGCACCGTGGCGGCTTGGGGACGCAATTCTTTCGGTCAGCTGGGGAACAACTCGACGACGGACAGCCTAGTGCCGGTGGCGGTGAATACGGCCAGCGGCACGAGCGCCCTTTCCGGGAAGACGGTGGTGGCGGTGTCGGCCGGAACCGTGCACTCGCTGGCGTTGTGCAGCGACGGCACGGTGGCGGCCTGGGGATTCAATACCTATGGCTCGCTGGGCAACGCTTCGACGGCCCCAAGCGGAGTGCCGGTGGCGGTGAACACGGGGAGCGGGACGAGCGCTTTGTCCGGAAAGACGGTGGTAGCGGTGTCGGCCGGAGGCCGGCACTCGCTGGCGCTATGCAGCGACGGCACGGTGGCGGCGTGGGGAAGCAATGACTCAGGCCAGCTGGGGAACAACTCGGCGCCGGACAGCCCGGTGCCAGTGGCGGTGAACACGGGGAGCGGGACGAGCGCTTTGTCCGGGAAGACGGTGGTGGCGGTGGCGGCCGGAGGCCGGCACTCGCTGGCGCTGTGCAGCGACGGCACGGTGGCGGCGTGGGGAAGCAATGACTCAGGCCAGCTGGGGAACAACTCGGCGCCGGACAGCCCGGTGCCAGTGGCGGTGAACACGGGGAGCGGGATGAGCGCTTTGTCCGGGAAGACGGTGGTGGCGGTGTCGGCCGGAGGCCGGCACTCGCTGGCGCTGTGCAACGATGGCACGGTCGCGACGTGGGGAAACAATAGATACGGCGAGCTGGGGAACAACTCGACGACGGACAGCCTAGTGCCGGTGGCGGTGAACACGGCCAGCCCGAGTGCGTTGTCCGGAAAGATCGTCTCGTTCATCGGTACGGGTGGCCTAGCCTATCATACCCTGGCGCTGGCTTCGCCACCGCCACCGGTGACGGTGACGGCGGTCTCCACCCCCGCGGCCGGCAGCTACAAGGCCGGCGACACGCTCAATTTCACGCTGACGAC
>DAOOFR010000096.1:0-13184 GCA_035415285.1 Opitutaceae bacterium | reverse complement strand
GTGGGCGGTGAAGCTGAAGAGCGGGGCGGTGGCGGTCGCGGCGGCGACGAGGGTGTCGATGGCCGGCTGATCGCGGTAGGTGAGGAAGACGGGGCCGGGGTTGGCCGAGAGAGTGCCGGTGTGGCGGACGCGGTCGTCCTCCTTGTCCTTGCGGGTCTTCTCGTGCTTCTTGATGAGGTTGTTGTCGTAGTCGTCGACGTGGCAGAGGGCGGCGACGCCGGTCTGCACATGGTCGCCCATCTGTTGCTGGTAGATGTAGAGGGAGGGGGCGGCTTCGCGGACGAGGTGGCCGGCGGCGATGAGCTTGTGGAAGTTCTCCTTGGCGCGGGCGTAGACGGCGTCGGAATGCGGGTCGGTGTCGTCGGGGAACTCGAGGTCGGCGCGGGCGACGCGCAGCATGCTCAGGGGGTTGCCTTCGACGAGGGCGCGGCACTCGGCGGTGTTGACGACATCGTAGGGGACCGAGGCGATCTGGGCGGCGAGCTCGGGGCGGGGACGGAGGGCGCGGTAGGAACGGATTCGCATGATGAGACGGGGGCAACGGAGCAGAGAGGGCGCGGGAAGGCAAGCGGGGGCGCGGCTTGGTGCGAACAAGTTGGGGAAAAGTTTTTACGGAGAGGCGTTGCGTGCGGGAGGAAAGTCTGTCGCCATCCGCGGTTTTCCCACATGCCCCCCGAACCCGGTTCCCATTCGCCCCGTCGCTACGGCCACGACGATTCGTCGCGTGCGGAGGGGGGCGGCCGGCCCGCTCCGTCGTTCGGCGGCCGGGTGCCGCCGCACAGCGTGGAGGCGGAGGAGTCGTTGCTGGCGTGCTGCCTGATCGATGGCGGCGACAGCGTGTCGGCCTGTGTCGAGGCGAAGCTGACGCCGGAGGCGTTCTACGATCCGGGCAACCGGACGGTCTTCGAGGTGCTCTGCGAGATCTATCGCGCCGGGCATCCGGTGGACCCGACGGTGTTGGCGGAGGAGTTGCGCAAGAAGAACCTGCTCGACGCCGTGGGCGGGCTGGTGCGGATCAACCAGATCACCGACCGCATCCCGACGACGGCGCACCGTACCTATTTCCTGGAGCAGGTGCGGGAGAACGCGCTGCTGCGCCAGCTCATCGGGGTGGCGACCGGGGCGATCGAGAAGTGCTACCAGTACCAGGGCGGGATCGAGGAGTTCATCGACAAGGTCGAGCGCGACATGTTTCAGGTCACGCAGGACCGCACGAACGACTCGGCGCGGGAGATGAAGGAGCCGGTGAAGGAGGCGACGGCGGTCATCGCGAAGATGCTCGAGCGCCGCGGCGAGCTGACCGGCGTGAGTTCGGGCTTCGTCGACCTGGACAAGATGCTCTTCGGTTTCCAGAAGCAGGAAATGACCATCCTGGCGGCGCGCCCATCGATGGGCAAAACGAGCTTGGCGCTGAACTTTGTCGAGGCGGCGGCGTTGCCCGCCAACCCGAAGAAGACCCCGCCGGTGGGCGTGTTGCTCTTCAGTCTGGAAATGGGCTCATCGCAGATCGCGCTGCGCATGCTCTGCTCGCACGCGCGGGTGAACATGCAGCGGTTGCGCGACGGCTTCGTCGGGCGCGACAGCGAGGAGACCTCGAGGCTCGGGCGGTCGGCGGAGGCGCTGAAGGCCGCGCCCATCATGATCGACGACTCCAGCAGTATCTCGATCATGGAGATGCGGGCGAAGGCCCGGCGGGTCGCGCAGAAGCTGCGCGACAAGGGGGGGCTGGGCATGATCGTGGTGGACTACCTGCAGCTGGTGTCGGGCACGGACCCGAAGGCGAACCGCGAACAGCAGGTTGCGGAGATTTCGCGCGGCTTGAAGGGCATGGCGAAGGAACTCCACGTGCCGGTGATTGTCCTCTCGCAGCTCAACCGTGCCTCCGAGAAAGAAAACCGCGTGCCCCGTTTGTCCGACTTGCGTGAATCCGGCTCGATCGAGCAGGACGCGGACGTTGTCCTGATGTTGGCGCGACCGAAGGATGCCGACGAAAAGTTCCAGACCGCGGCCGACTCGGCGGATTTGATCGTTGCCAAGCAACGAAACGGACCGGTAGGAGAAATCAAATTAACCTTCCTCAAGGACATTACCCGCTTTGAAAACCATATCGCGTAGCACCCCGGCTTGGGGTTGGATGGGGCTGTTGATCGTAATGCTGGTGCTGGCCGGGGTCCCGGCGGCGCGGGCCCAGGGGATGGAGCCCGCCCAGCTCACCATCGGCAAGGTCGACGTGCGGTTTCTGGGCGTGCGCAATGTGAGCGAGCAGGTCGTGCGCGCCAACATCCAGATGCGCGAAGGCGCGACCTACGACGAGACGGTGATCGACCGCGATGTGCGTGGGCTCTACCGCACGGGCCTGTTCGAGTTGATCGAGATCAAGAAGGAGGAGGTCGGGTTCGACCGGATCAACCTCGTCCTCGAGGTCACGCCGAAGTTTCGGGTGCTTTCCGTGGAGGTGGACGGCAACCATGCCTACAAGCGCCACCGACTGCTGAAGGAGGTGAAGACCGTCCCCAACTCTTCGCTGGACGAGCGCCAGATCAAAGCCGACTCGGAGAAGCTCTTCGAGTACTATCAGAAGAAGGGATACTCGCAGGCCGAGGTGAACTATTCGATCGAACGCGATCGCACGACCGGCTTTGGCCGGGTGATCTTCCGGGTCCGCGAGGGCCTCAAGACGCGCATCAGCGACATCCGCTTCGTGGGCAACGAGAGCGTCCCGTCGCGCAAGCTTCGCAAGGCGATGACGGAGACCCGGCGGTGGTGGATGTTCTCCTGGATGACCAGCAGCGGCCGCCTTCAGGACGACAAGTTCGAGGAGGATCTGGACAAGCTGCGCGACTACTACCGCGAGCGCGGCTACCTCGACGTCGAGATCGTGCGCTCCAAGGTGGAGTTCGAATACCCGAAACCCGGCCGGCTGGTCATCGTGATCCCGGTCTCCGAGGGGCGTCGCTACAAGCTCGGGCGGATGGGGTTCACCGGCAACAAGCTCTTCCCGGCCCGCTTCCTCTCCTTGGCGCTCAACGAGCGGCCCGGCAACTGGTTCACGCCGTCCAAACTCGACAAGGACGTCGAGGCGATCGAGGAGTTCTACGGCAAGAGCGGCTACCTCGACAGCCGCGTGCGCCTGATCCGCAAGCCCAACCTCGCCACCGGCGACATCGACGTGGACTTCGCCATCACCGAAGGCGAGAAGGTCACGCTCGAATCGATCAAGATCGAGGGCAACGACAAGACCAAGAGCATCGTCATCGCCCGTGAGTTGGTGCTCTCGCCGGGGCAGACCTTCGACTCCGTGCGCATGAACATCAGCAAGATGCGCCTGGAGAACACCCGGTTCTTCGACGACGTGAATCTCACCCCCGAGGAGACCAGCGTGCCCGGCCGCCGCGACCTCAAGATCAAGGTCACCGAGTCGCGCACCGGCAACCTCACCTTCGGCGCCGGCTACAGCTCGCTGGAGAAGGCCGTGTTCTACGCGGAGATCAGCCAGGGCAACTTCGATCTGCTCAACCGCCGCTCCTTCTTCCAGGGCGACGGCCAGAAGTTCCGGCTGCGCTTCCAGATCGGCTCCTCCTCCAACGAGATCTCGCTCAACTTCGAGGAGCCGTGGTTCTTGGAGAAGCAGCTCGCGCTCGGCTTCGAGCTGCACCGCTCCGCCTCGGACTACACCTCCTCCTACTACGAGGTCATCAACACCGGCGGCTCGATCTACACCCGCAAGCGCCTCTTCGAGCTCTTCGAGGGCCAGCTCACCTACGGGTACGACATGATCAAGTATCAGGACATCTCCACGACGGATTCGTACCTGTACTCGCTGCTCGATTCGCACGACGTCTCCAAGGTGAGCTTCACCCTCTTGCGCGACACCCGCGACAAGATGATCAACACCACGCGCGGCAACCGCCTGGAGATCACCACGGACTTCGCCGGCGGCTTCCTCGGCGGCGAGCGCAACTTCTACCGGGTCGAGGCCCGCGGCTCCCAGTTCGTGCCGCTCTTCAAGGCGCAGGAGCAGGTGCTCGCGATCCTGCTGCGCGGCGGCGTGATCCAGAAGTTCGGGGAGACCAGCGACGCCGACCTCTTCTACTACAACTACGCCCTCGGCGGCCCCACGACCCTGCGCGGCTTCGAGTACCGCGAGGTGGGTCCGCGCAGCCCGACCTCGGGCGAGCCGATCGGCGGCAAGAGCTACGGCTTCCTCAGCCTCGAGTACTCCCTGGACATCGTCAGCCCGGTGCGCTTCGCGGTGTTCTACGACGCCGGCTTCGTCAACCGCAACGCCTACGACTTCAATCCGTCGGCCTACAACGACAACTTCGGTTTCGGTATCCGCATGATGGTCATGGGCTCGCCCATGAGCCTCGACTACGGCATCCCGCTCACCGGCGACCGCTTCAACAAGAAGGGCGGCCAGTTCAACTTCTCCTTCGGCACCCGTTTCTAGTCACCCCGATCCAAACCCTTCCACCCAACACATGAAAACTGTCATCCGTTCCACTTTCGCCGCCCTCGTCCTGGCCGGCGCCACGCTCGGCCTCCAGGCCGAGGTTGCCCTCAAAGTTGTCACCATCGACCTGGGACAGCTCTTCGAGAAATACTACAAGACCGAGGCGCAGCAGGAGAAGATCCGCGAGGACAGCAAGAAGGCCAAGGAGCAGTTCGACGCCCTCGTCAAGGAGCGCGAGGCGCTGGTGACCCAGGCCAAGGAGATCCAGGAGCAGGCGAAGAATCCGGTCCTGAGCGACGAGGCCCGCAAGAAGGCCGAGACCGATTTCGAGGCGAAGGTCGGCGAGGTTCGCAGCAAGGAAGGCGAGATGCAGGACTTCAACCAGCGCATCCAGCAGCTGCTCCAGCAGCGCATGGCGCAGTTCCAGCAGTCCGCCGTCGAGGAGATCTCGAAGGTCGCCACCGACATCGCCAAGCAGCAGGGCGCCTCCCTCGTGCTCAACCGCGGGATGGGGGTCGTCTATGCCGATGCCAGCTACGACATCACCCCGGCCGTGCTCGAGGCGATCAACAAGGATCGCCCGGCCCCGGCGGTCAATGTCACCGTGCCGGCCCCGGCGAAGTAAGCCGCCACCACTTTGCGCCCCGCCCGGTTTCGGGCGGGGTTTTTTGTTTCCAGCCCCTCCCCCCCCGCCCACGCTCGTCCCATGGCGCCAGCCTTCTCCGCGGCACAGATCATCGAAATCGTCGAACCGGTGCGCACCCTCGGCCACACCGGGGCCGTGCTCACGGGCATCGCCTCGCTCGAGGCGGCGGGGCCGGGCGACCTCTCCTTTCTGGGCAACGCCAAGTACCGTGCGGCCGTCGCCACCAGCCGCGCCTCCGTGCTGCTGCTGCCGGCGGACTTCGCCGGCGAGCCGCCCCCCGGCCAGCTCTGGCTCCTCCTGGCGAATCCATCGGTTGGGCTCACGCGCCTCTGCCGGCGGATCGAACAGCAGCTCTGGCCCAGGCCGGCCCCCGGCGTGCATCCCGCGGCGGTGGTGGCGCCCGATGCCGTGGTCGACCCCTCCGCCCATGTCGGACCGCTCTGTGTCGTGGAATCCCAGGCACGCATCGGGCCCGGCTGTGTGCTGCAGGCCTCGGCCTTTGTCGGCACCCGCGCGAGCCTCGGGCCGGACTGCTGGCTCGGGGGCCGCGCGGTCGTCGCGCAGGACTGTGTCCTGGGCGCGCGGGTGCGCCTGCAGCCCGGCGCCGTGATCGGCGCCGACGGCTTCGGCTACGACACGGTGAAGGGCCGGCACGAGAAGATCCCGCAGATCGGCAACGTGGTGCTCGGCGACGATGTCGAGGTCGGCGCCAACACGACGATCGACCGTGCGCGCTTCAGCCGTACGACGATCGGGGAGGGCACCAAGATCGACAATCTCGTCCAGATCGGGCACAACTGCACGATCGGCCGCCACTGCCTCATCGTCTCGCAGGTCGGCATCGCCGGCAGCACCACGGTGGGCGACTACGTCGTCATGGGCGGGCAGGTGGGCGTGGGCGGCCACCTCCAGGTCGGCAGCTTCAGCCAGATCGCCGCGCGCGGCGGCATCACCCGCGACCTGCCGGCGAAGAGCGTCGTGGCGGGCACCTACGCGCTGCCGCTGCTGCTCGAACAGCGCTTCCAGGTCCTGCGCGGCAAGCTCCCCGAACTGTTCAAGCGGGTCGACCGCCTTGAGGAGCAGCTCGGCCGACCGGCCGCAGAATAACCTTCCGCCCGCCCCGATTTCCCCCCTCAATCCCTCTCCCCCCCAACCGACGAAGATGGAAGCCAACATCAAGGTATTCTCCGGCAACGCCAACCGCCCGCTCGCGGAAGAGATCTGCCGCGCCATCGAGTTCCCGCTCGGCGACGCCACCGTGACGGTGTTCCCCGACGGGGAATCGTTCGTGAAGATCAACGAGAACGTGCGCGGCAAGGATGTCTTCATCATCCAGCCCACGTGCCCGCCGACCAATCACCACCTCATCGAGCTGCTCATCATGATCGATGCGGCCCGCCGCGCCTCGGCCCAGCGCATCACCGCCGTGATGCCCTTCTACGGCTACGCGCGCCAGGACCGCAAGGACCAGCCCCGCGTGCCGATCACCGCCAAGCTGGTCGCCAACCTCCTCGTCGCCGCCGGCGCCAACCGCGTGCTCACGATGGACCTGCACAGCCAGCAGATCCAGGGCTTCTTCGACATCCCGGTCGACCACCTCTACGCCTCGCCCGTATTTTTCGAATACCTCTCCAAGAACCTCAAGACCGACCGCCTCGTGGTCGTCTCGCCCGATGTCGGCGGCATGAAGATGGCCGCCGCCTACGCCGAGGTGCTCGGCGTGGGCCTCGGCCTCGTCGCCAAGAAGCGCACCACCGCCACCACCGTCGAGGCCATCAGCGTCGTCGGCGATGTGAAGGGGGCGGACGTGCTGCTGGTCGACGACATCACCGAGACCGCCGGCACCCTCACCGCCGCCGCCAAGATCCTGCGCGACCACGGCGCGGTGAGCGTGCGCGCCGCCGTGAGCCACTGCATGCTCAGCGAGATGGCCTACACCCGCCTGGCCAACGGCACGATCGACGAGCTCATCACGACCAACTCGGTGCCGCTCGACACCCGCGGGCTGCCGATCACCCGGCTGAGCGTCGCCGGCCTGCTCGGCGAGGCGATCCTGCGCATCCACTCGAACCGCTCGGTCACCGGCCTGTTCAAGGTCAAGGGCTTCTAGTCCGCCCGCCGCCCGGCCCGCGCCTCCCATGAGAACACGTATCGTCGCATTCGGTGCGGTGACGGGCGTGGCGCTCAGTGTCGGGTTGGGCTTCGTTCTCGCGCGGCCCCGGGCTCCGGCGCCCACGCTGGTGGTCGACTCCGCCCCGGTCGCGGCGCCGGCCGGCGGACCGGCCAGCTATGCCGAGGCGCTCGCCGCCGCGCGCCCCGCGGTTGTCTCCGTCTACTCCACGAAATTCGCCCGGGCCCGCGTCTCCGTCGCGGCCGGACCCCGCGCGCCCGGGGGCTCCGGGACCCAGCCCGAGCGCGGCCTGGGCTCCGGCGTGCTGGTCGCCACCGAGGGCTATATCCTCACCAACAACCACGTCATCGAGGGCGCCGACGAGCTCCTGGTGAAACTGCCCGACGACCGCGAACTGCCCGCCTCGCTGGTCGGCGCCGACCCGAAGACGGACATCGCCGTGATCAAGGTCGAGGGCACGGGCCTGCCGCATGTGATCCTCGGCGACAGCGACAAGCTGCGCGTCGGCGATGTCGTCTTCGCGCTCGGCAACCCGCTCGATGTCGGCCAGACGGCGACGATGGGCATCGTGTCCGCCACCGGGCGGCGCAGCCTCGATCTGCTGGCCCGCGGCGACGGCGATCCCGGCTACGAGGACTTCATCCAGACCGACGCCGCCATCAATGTGGGCAACACCGGCGGGGCGCTGGTCGACGCCCGCGGGCGTCTCGTCGGCATCAACACCGCGATCATGACCACCTCGCGCGGCAACATCGGCATCGGCTTCTCGATCCCCGTCAACCTGGCGGCCTTCGTGATGAAGAGCCTGGTCGAGACCGGCACGGTCGTGCGCGGCTACCTCGGCGTGAGCACCCAGGATATGGATGCCGGGCTCGCCGCGGAGTTCGGGCTCAAGGACACGCGCGGGGTGCTCGTCGCCGAGGTCACCCCGGATAGCCCCGCCGCCCGGGGCGGCCTGCTCGCCGGGGATGTGGTCACGGCTTTCAACGACAAGGCGGTCTCCAACCGCGACGAGCTGCGGCTTCTCGTCGCCCAGCTGCCGCCCGGCACCCAGGCCGGGCTCCAGGTGGTCCGCGAGGGCAGGCCGCTCGTGCTCCAGGTGCGCCTCGGCCAGCTCGCCGATGCGCCGCAGCCCACCGCGCCGGCCTCCGTGGAGCTGTTCGCCGGCGTCCAGGTCGCGCCGGTGACCGACCAGCTCAAGCGCGATTTCGCCCTCGAGAGCGACTCGGCGGGCGTGGTGGTCACCGCGGTCGACCGCCGGTCCGCCTACGCGGTGAACCTGCCGGTCGGCACGGTGATCGAGAAGATCAACAAGGTCGCCGTCACCGATGTGCGCGTGGCCAAGGATGCCCTTCGGCGCGGGCGCAACACCATCGTGGTCCGGTACGGCGGCACCCGCCGGTTCATCTCGGTCGACTGGACGAAGTGAGGCCGCCCGCCGGGCGCGGCCATGGCCCGGCAATCGGCGGAGGCTGCGGGCTCGCACCGCTCGGCAAGAGCGAGCGCCACCGGGCTGGGCCAGCGCAGCCCCTCCCAGCGCAAGCAGTGGCCCGGCCGCGTGGAGGCCGTGTCGATTGCCTCGCTACGGCTCAGCTGCCCGGCTTCTCGGCCGGGAGGGCGGCGAGTTCGGGCGGCAACTGGTCGGCCGGGTAGGTGGGGAAGCTCAGTTGCAGCAGCGGGTGGGCGGGCACGGAGAACTTCGTCCTGCCCTCGCTGCGGTCGACCAGCATCGCCACGCCGGCGACCACGCCGCCGCGCGACTGCACGATCTCGAGACACTCCTGCACGCGGCCGCCGCGGGTGACGACATCCTCCACCACGAGCACGCGCTCGCCGGCGGCGATCTTGAAGCCGCGGCGCAGGACGAGTCTGTCGTTCTCCTTCTCGGCGAAGATGAAGCGCACCTTCGAGCGGCGCGCCACCTCCTGCCCGATCACCAGCCCGCCCATCGCGGGGGCGAGCACGGTCGTGTAGGCCACGCCGGCCGACTGGAGCTTGGCCACGAGCAGCTCGCCCAGTCGCTCCACCTCGGGCATGTACTGGCACACCTGCGCGCACTGGAAGAAGTGCCCGCTGTGCAGCCCGGAGCGGAGGACGAAGTGCCCGCGCAACAGGGCGCGGGTGCGGGTGAAGATGTCGAGGACCTCGGTTTGCGTGTCGGCCATGGGGGGCACGCTGGAGTGCCGCCGGGATTTTGGAAACCCCTTTTGCGGCCGCGACCTCTTGGCATTTCGCCGGCCGCTCCTACTGTCGCGGCCATGCCGTTCGCCCCTCCCTTGGAAGACGAGCTCGGAGATATCCTCGAGAAGGCCCTGCGCCACGCCGGCCTCACCGAGGAGCAGCTCGCCGCGGCCACGGACATCGCCGTCGACCGCATCAAGGACGCGGAGGACTACCGCTACGACTTCACCTGCGCCGAGCTGCAGCGGCTGGCGGTCGCGCTCGGCCTCAACGAGGTGGGCGTGTGCGCGGTGGGCGAGGGCAAGTACCCGCTGCCCGCGCTGCCGCCGCTGCCGTTCGCCCTGCGCGCCATCGCGTTGCCGTACGGGATCGGCCGCGTCAACGCCTTCGTGGCGGAGAATCCGGATACGCGGGTCACGCTCCTGGTCGACACGACGGACTGCCCCGAGCGGCTCTTCGCCGCCTGGCCGGCCGCGCTCGCGCTGCCGGAGGCGGTGCTGCTCACGCACTGGGACCACGACCACGCGGGCGGGCTGCCCGGGCTGCTGCACCGCCGGCCGGGGCTGCCGGTCCTCGCCCCCGCGCAGCGGCCGGGCGGCGCCGTCGCGGTGCTGGGGGAGGGAGACGAGCGCACGATCGCCGGCTTCCGCGTGCTCGTATTCCGGACCCCGGGACACACCGCGGCGCACAACGTCTATCACCTCTCGCTCCCCGGCGCCGGCGACGCGCCGGGCGTGCTCTTCTCGGGCGACCTGCTCTTCGCCGGCTCGCTCGGCGGGGCCTTCTTCTGCTGCCAGACGCTGCGCCGCGAGGCGCGCCGGGTGGTCGGTCTCCTCCCGCCGGCGACGGTGATCGCGCCCGGCCACGGGCCGCTCACGACGGTCGCCAACGAGCGGCGGTTCAACCCGTTCCTCGGGTGAACCTAGATTCCGCCGACGACGGAAGCCACGAACCCGGCGGGGCCGGGGATGGCGGGAAGGGACGACCCGGCAGCTGCCTCCTCCGCGGCGGGCATCGACCACGGATTGCACGGATCATCGCGGATCGGCTCCGGTCATCCGGAAATCCGCGGTCCCCTCCGCTGAATCCAGTTCCTTGAGCGGTGACGAAGGGAACACAGGCACTGCGGACCACGCGGAAGCGGTGCCTGCAGGCCCGGCGGATTTGCCTTCACCTGCCAGATGAAGACCGAGACCCCGGATCCCGTTCTCCCACTCGGTCCCGCTTCGTTCCCTTCGTTGCCTGCGGCGGGTTCCGACCGCGCCTCGCAGGTCGAACCACGGGGCGTGGCGCGAGTGCGCGGCCCGCCGGTCCGGCGGGTCGCTACAGCGCGAAATCGGCCGGGGCGACGAGCACCACGTATTCACCCTTCTTGCTCAACGGGGCGAACCGCTGGCGGACCTCGGCCGCCGGACCCACCAGGAACGTCTCATGCAGCTTGGTGACTTCCTTGGCCAGGCACACGACCCGCGCCGCGCCGAGCACCTCGACGATCTCGTCGACGAAGGCCTCGATGCGGTGGGTGCTCTCGTAGAGGCAGAGGGTGAAGGCGGCGTCGCGGTGTTTCTCGAGGAAGACCCGGCGCGCGGCGGTCTTGGGCGGGAGGAAACCGGCGAAGAAGAAGGCGTTGGTCGGCAGGCCGCTGGCGCTGAGCACGGCGATCGCGGCGCAGGCGCCCGGCACGGGCACGACGGGGAGCTGGCGGCGGCGGCAGGCGCGCACGAGGCGGAACCCGGGGTCGCTCAGGCCCGGCGTGCCGGCATCGCTCACAATGGCGACGGATTCACCGGCCGCGAGGCGGGCCACCAGCTGCTCGGCCGCCCCGGTCTCGTTGTGCTCGTGGTACGCGACGAGCGGGCGGTGCAGCCCGAGGCGCTGGAGCAGCGCGCCGGTGGTGCGCGTATCCTCGCTGGCGATCACGGAGGCGCTGCCGAGGATGGCGCGGGCGCGGTCGGAGAGGTCGGCGAGGTTGCCGATCGGCGTGGCGACGACGTAACAGTGGCCCGGCTGGGCGGTGAGGGAGGTGTTGGCGTCGCTCATGGGCACCGAGCGTGGGGCGGCGGGGGCGGGCGGCAAACGCGAAGCGCCGGGTGCCGGTGGGGGGGCGCAAAAAAGCCCGGGCGAACCCGGGCGGGGAAAACGGGGCGGGGCGCCGCGGTGCTCAGCGGCCCATGCCGGGAGTGGAGCCCATGCCGGGGACGTTGCCCTCCCACGTCTGCGGGCGACTCCACGGAATGGAGTCCGCCTCGTCTTTGGTGGCGCAGCCGTTGACGAGCAGCGAAGTGAGGCCCAGGAGGGCGGCGAGGAGGAGACGTTTGAGGACGGGCATGGATGGGACGATTGGCGGAACGTTTGCAGCGGGGCGGGTGGTTGGCAAGGGGCAAGCCGGGCGGGTCCGGAGGTGTGGATTGGTCGCGGGCTTCCGCGGAGGACTTGCGGAGTGCGGCATGGGAGGACCCGATCGCCGGGCCGAAGTTCGGCGGTTTCTGGGGGCGGGGCGCGACCGGGCGGGCTGAGCGACACGCCCTGCGCCCCGCCGGGGCTCACCGCGCCATGCCCGCCACGGGCCCCTGCCGTCGGCTGGGCCGGGACCGGCGCTCATCGGTGGCTTTCGGCCCAGCGCAAAAACTCCTCGATGCTATCCTCCAGTCTGTCCGGAGCCCCGCGGCCTTCGAAGGTGTCCAGGTTCCTTCGGCAAAGCATCCAGCGGTCGGTGGACTCGTAATCGTCCTTCCTCTCCGCGAACGGCACGGTCTCGAGCGGAGTGTCCCGAAGGTCGATATCGACCGCGACACCCGGATTATCGAGCGTCGAGATCTTGAATCCGAAACCATGCTCCCAGTCGCCGTTGCATTGCTGCGAATACCAAGCGGAGAGGCGCTGCAGCGTGGATCTCATCTCCCACCCTCCGCACGGGGAAGGGTGGGGGCGGCGGGATCATCGGGATACCGCAGCGTGAGCCGCAGCATATCGAGGAGCCGGATTCCGTCCTCGAAGATCGGCTCGGGGTAGTTCCGGACGAAGAAGTCGGGCACGATGCTCGCGACCCGGAACCCGTGGCGCTGGTAGAAGGCGAGCTGGTAGCCGAAGGTGCCGGTGCCGACCTCGAGTTGCCGGGCGCCGGAGTCGCGGAAGTAACCGATGATCCATTGCAGAAGCGCCGTGCCGTGGCCGAGCCGCTGTTGGTCCGGCTGGACCGCGATGCTCATCAGCTCATGTGCGCCCGCGGCAAGCGGTTTGACCACACAGGCGCCGACAACAGTTCCGGCCGTTGCCGCGACGAAGCACTTCGCGCCGGGAAGATACGAGCGAATCTTGGCTTCCGAAGGGTCGGCCAGCAGCAACAGCTCCAGCGGGGCCTCTGCGGTGGGGACTTCGTGGATGAGCAGCGACATGCGGGGTGTGGCGAAGGATCACCGCCCTCCGTTTTTCATGCACATGAGCTGGCGGGACGGCTCTTTGCGAACCGCCGGGATATGAACCGAATCCCGAAGTAGAGGATTCCGGGGTAGAGAACGGAGCACACGACGATGGGAGGCCCGGGGGCGAGCCACCTGGGCTCCCAACCTGCGGTGAAATACGCGATCGGCGCATCGACCAAATGAACCACGAGAGGACTGAGCTCGGGACCAACCGCGAAGGCACACATCAGCACCGCGTGCAAAAGCCCGAGTATAGCACAGACAATCTTTAGTCTCCTCGCTTTCATTTTCTTCGGCGAACGTCCAAGGCGAGCCACGCCGGGGACTCGATTCCGCAAACTCCCAAGCACG
>DAOOFR010000095.1:0-13515 GCA_035415285.1 Opitutaceae bacterium | reverse complement strand
CGTCCCGGCAGGCCCCGCGGCGACCTCGACTCCGCCTAGTGGATTCAGCCCCCGAAGAACCTCGCGCCCGCTTGCGCTCACGCCGCCACGCTCGCCACGGTCGATCCTCGGACGATGCGGGCCAGCCTCCGCCCCTTCGCCGTAGCGGTCGCCGTGAGCGCATCGATCCGTCCTCTCGGAGGCGCTCGGTGCCGGAGATTCCCAGAGGTTCTGCTTCGGCATGAATGCCGCACGGCAGAACGTCCTCCGCCTTCCGCTCTCCGACCTCTGTCGTCCGGCAACCTGTCACCTTGTCACCTGCTACTCCGCCATCCGCCCACCGTCCACCGCCTACCGTCCACCACCTACCGCTCACCGGCAACCGTCCACCGGCTACCGCCCTCCGCCCACCGGCCACTCCGGCCGCATTGACTCCCGGCCCGCGGCCCCGACACTCCCGCCACCTTGGTCATCGATCGCGAAGTCTCTCCCACCCGCGCCTCCCGCGCTCTCCTCGTCGGCGTGCAAACGCCCGAAATGGCCGCCGGCGAAGGCGCCGAACTGCTCGAGGAGCTGAAGGAACTCGTCGGCAACCTCGGGCTCGAGATCGCCCGCGCCGAGCTCGTGCGCCTGCGCACGCGCAACCAGCGGTTCCTCATCGGCACCGGCAAGACCGCCGAGCTCATCGCGATCGCGAAGGAGGAGGCCATCGACCTCATCGTCTTCGACGAGGAGCTCTCCCCCGCCCAGGGCCGCAACTGGGAGAAGGAATCCGACCGCGCCGTGATCGACCGCCAGGAGGTCATCCTCGAGGTGTTCAACCAGCGGGCACAGACCCGCGAGGCGAAGCTCCAGGTCGAGCTCGCCCAGCTCGAGTACGCCCTGCCCCGCCTCAAGCGCGCGTGGACCCACCTCAGCCGCCAGCGCGGCAAGGGCAAGATGGGCGGCGAGGGCGAGACCCAGCTCGAGGTCGACCGCCGCCTCGTGCGCGACCGCATCACCGCGCTGCGGCACGAGCTCGTCGCCGTCGTGAAACAACGCGCCGTGCAGCGCCACCGCCGCCAGCGCGTGCCCGTGCCCAACGCCGCCATCGTCGGCTACACCAACGCCGGGAAGTCCTGCCTGCTCAACCGCCTCACCGGCGCCGCCGTGCTCGTGCAGGACAAGCTCTTCGCCACCCTCGACCCCACCACGCGGCAGTTCGTCCTGCCCGACGGCCGCAAGCTGCTCCTCACCGACACCGTGGGCTTCATCCGCCGCCTGCCCCACCGCCTCGTCGAGGCGTTCAAGGCCACGCTGGAGGAGACCATCGTCGCCGATTTCCTGATCCACGTGCTCGACCTCACCAACCCGCAGGTCGAGAAGCATCTCGAGGCCACGCTCGCGGTCCTCGGCGAGCTCGGCGCCGACACCAAGCGCACCATCACCGTCTTCAACAAGTGCGACGCCGCGCGGCCCGAGACCGTCGAGCTCGCCCGCGTCCGCCACCCCGACGCCGTCTTCCTCAGCGCGCTCACCGGCGCCGGCGTGGACCTCCTGCTGGCCCGGTGCAGCGAACTCACCAGCACCGCCGAGTTCGCCGCCCAGCTGCGCATCCCGCACGACCGCTACGACATCGTCGCCAAGCTGCACTCCACCGGCGGCATCGTCGAGGAGCGCGCCGAGGACGACGCCGTCTACATCACCGGCCGCGTCCCCTTCGCCCTGCGCGACCTGGTGGCGCCGTTCCTGGTCGAGTGAGCGGCGCCAGCGGGCTGGACCCATTGTTCCGTTACAGCCCGCCGGCGGACAGTTGACAGGCGAGTATCCGGGACGCCAGTTTCGTCCCCGATGCTCGACCCCGCAGCCACCCGCCGGCGATTCGACGACTGGGTTCGTTCGCCCGCGTTCGACCCGCAGTTCGATGCCATGATGAAGAGAGCCGTCTGGCCGTTCGTGGTCGGAGGGGTGCTGATCGTCTCGTTGGTGGGAATACTCCCCGGAATCTGGCTCGTGGCCTACGGCGGCATCCGGGAGTGGAGGCGGCGCCGTGCGCGCACGGACGCGCACCTCGGCTTCGGATGCCACCAGCCGATCCTCGCCACGCTGGTGATCGGGAACCGGGCTCTTTTCCGGCAGAAAGGAGCGGTCGCCCCCGCCCTGCTCCTCGGCGGCTTCGACTCGCAGGACGCCGCCGCCGTCGAGGAGAACGCCATCGTCGCCACCCTGCTCGCAGCCCTGTACGGCGAGGATCCGGCCGCGGTCCCACCCGAACACCGGGCCGCCTGCGAACTCGTCAACGACGACACGTTCCAAGCGGACCGGCGCCGGCTCGTGCCGGCGAGCCTTTCCCCGAAGCGCAAGCTGTGGCTCTTCGACACAATGCTCGCCGGTGATTACTTCGGCTCGGGGACAGCGGATAGCCCATTCATCCCCTGTATGGCAACGCCCGGCACGGACGGGACGATCATGCAGATCCCGGCCGAGCTCGCGGTCTTCCGGCCGCCCCCGTACGAGCCGAACATCATCCAGCACAAAGCCCCCACCGAACCACCGCCGATCGTGGCGCCGATCGCCGAAAACGGCGCTGCCATCGAACGCCATGTCGAGCAGCACCTCGGCACTCCAGCCTCGGTCTTCCACGAGATCATCTCGACGACCGTCCATATCGACATCCTCATCGTGCCTCCGTCGCCGAAGCGCCCGTGGGTCACACTCGTGACCAGCGGCATGAGCGACCTGCCCATGACCGTACCGGAGGGCGCCGAGGAGTTCCGCTGCGCGGAGCTGATGATTCGCTTACCCGAGGACTGGGTCCTGGACGAGGCCGGTTTGAAGAACGAGGCGAACTACTGGCCCATCCGTTGGCTGAAGTTTCTCGCCCGCTTCGCCCACGAGGCCGAAACGTGGATCGGGCGCGGCCACACCGTCCCCAACGGCAATCCGCCTGAACCTATGGCCGA
This sequence comes from Opitutaceae bacterium, assembly GCA_035415285.1. Classification (GTDB taxonomy): domain Bacteria; phylum Verrucomicrobiota; class Verrucomicrobiia; order Opitutales; family Opitutaceae; genus CAJCBL01. Next base: position 10,594 of record DAOOFR010000095.1, on the reverse strand, counting down.
TGGGTTGCCGTTCACCGGCGTCCTGCTCAGCCCTCCGTGGTTCGGCGGCCGGAACTTCGCCACACTCGTCCTGCCCGATGGGACACCGGTGAAGTTCTGGTCGCTCATCCCGCTCCACAGCTCCGAGATGGAGTTCAAGCTCCGCCATGGTGCCGATGCCCTGCTCGAACGCTTCGCCGGCGCCGGCGGCAGCGACCTCTTCGATCCCGCCCGGCCGCCCGTCGCGTGACCTGCTGATGCTGAAGGCCGGGATTCACCGCGAGACCGCTGGATCTCAAGTGTAGGGTGCGAGCCCGCTCGCACCGTCTGGGTGTCGCGTTTCACAAGCGGTGCGAGCGCCTACCTGACGCCGACTGCATGCTCGGGAGGGATCTACAGGACCACATCCTTGGTCGCTTGTCCTGCGGGAGAGCGCCAGGCTCGTGCGTGAAGCAGGCTGCAACGCTCGTGCAGACCGCGTTTCCGCTTTCGTCATCGTCCCCATCGGCCATCCTCCATCCGTATCGTCCATCCTCCGCCATGCGCTTCACCAAATACCACGCCCTCGGCAACGACTACCTCGTGATGGACCCGCGCACCGCCGGTCCGCTCCCGACCGAGGCCCAGATCCGCCGCATCTGCCACCGCAACTTCGGCATCGGCTCCGACGGCATCCTCTGGGGCCCGCTCGAGTCGACCCGCGCGCCCTTCGCCCTGCGCATCTTCAACCCCGACGCCTCCGAGGCCGAGAAGAGCGGCAACGGCATCCGCATCTTCTCCCGCTACCTCTACGACTGCGGTCTGGTGAAGGAGGAGCCCTTCCTCCTCGACACCCTCGGCGGCCTCGTCGAAGTCCGTATCCAGAAGGGCGGCCGCTCGATCACCGTCGACATGGGCCACGTGAGCTTCGACAGCGCGAGGATTCCCGTCGCCGGCCCGAAGCGCGAGGTGATCAACGAAACGATCACCGTGAAGGACCGCGCCTTCACCTGCTGCGCCGCCACCATCGGCAATCCCCACTGCGTCGTCCCGCTGCCCGCGGTGTCGCCGGACCTCGCACACACCTACGGGCCGTACCTCGAGACCCACGCCAACTTTCCGCGCCGCACCAACGTCCAGTTCCTCCAGGTGCTCGACCGCGCCAACATCCGCATCGAGATCTGGGAGCGCGGCGCCGGCTACACCCTCGCCTCCGGCTCCAGCAGCTCCGCCGCCGCCGCCGTCGCGCACCGCCTCGGGCTGGTCGACAAGGACGTCACCGTGCACATGCCCGGCGGCCGGATCGAGATCGAGATCGGCGAGGGCTTCGCGATCAGGATGACCGGCGGCGTCACCCGCGTCGGCGAAGGCACCCTCGACCCCGAGATGCTCGAAGGCGCGGAATAGGCAGTGTGCGCTGCGGTCCTCCGGCCAGACGGGAACAACCGCTCAGCCGTCACGATGCAGTCGGCACGGATTGCACTCGGCGGGGCCTCCTTCTCCGGGTGTGGGGGCTGAGCTTGCTCAGCCCGGAGGCGGTCGCGCTGGCCCGGCGGGGCGACCAAGGTCGCCCCCTACGCAGACGACGACGGCGGCAGGACCGCGTTCGAGGCCGGCCTTACCCCGCCACCACACTTGCGAAGCCGAGCTGCGGCGCCATCCAGCGCCACGAGCAGCTCGCGCTGTCCCCGCCGCCGTCGATCGCCAGCTCTTCGGCCCAGCCGCACACGCACTCCGGCTCGGCGACGACCAACGGCAGCCCCCCGCCGACGCACTGCAGCGGCCGGAACTGCATCATGATGCGCGTCTGGGTCCCGAACTGCCCGCTGATCCGCTCGAGCCGGGCGAGCTTGCGCATCCCGCCGCCGACCTGCTCGAAGATGATCCAGCGCCGGGCGGACTCCTCCGCCCCGAATGCGAGGGAGAGCCATTCGCGCGCCGGCACAAGCCAGGCGGTCTCGCCGATCTCCATTCGGTTGAGACGGTACCACTGGGCGATCAGGCCCTGCGGCCCCGAGAAGCGCAACGGCTCCGGTTGCTCAAGCACCCACGAATCGTTCGGATGCGCGGCTAAACTGTAGGCTTTGAATCCCATGGTCAGACTCCTCCTGGTTTGAGGTTCGCGTGATGAAGTTCGATCAGTTCCGTCGCCGAGAGTGTGCGACGCAGCTCGCGCGCCCGCCGCCGCACCAGCGGAAGGAGGCGTTGTATCGCGTCGGTCTCCAGCGTCGCGCCCGCCGCGCGCAACGCCGCGCCAAGCGCCGCCGCACCGGACTTCCAACCGATGGCGAACGGCTCGCGCCGCCGGCCGACCGTCTCGGGCGCGAACGGCTCGTAGGTCCGCGCATCCTTCAGGAGCCCGGCGCAGTGAAGTCCGGACTCGTGGCGAAACGTCGCGCCGCCCACCACCGGCCGCTCCGGCGCCACCGCCCGACCCGATGCCCGTGCGACCAGCGACGAGAGCAGCGCGAGTTTCTCCGTACGCACACCGCAGTCGATCCCGTGCGCCACGCGCAACGCCATCACGACCTGCTCGAGCGCGGCGTTGCCCGCGCGCTCGCCCAGGCCGTTCACGGTCACGCTTGCCGCCGTCGCCCCGGCCTCGAAGGCCGCGAGCGTGTTGGCCGTCGCCAACCCGAGATCGTCGTGTGCGTGGATCTCGAGCGCCAGGCGCGGGACGCGTTCGTGGAGTTCGGCGATCTCGCGCATCAGCCGCGCCGGATGGGCGACGCCCACTGTGTCGGCCAGTCGGACTCGACGGGCCGGAGTCCGCGCCACCGCCGCGACGAAGTCCTTCAGGAACCCGAGATCGGCGCGGGTGGCGTCCTGCGCACCGATCGAGAGGTAACGGAACCGCGCGGCGGCTTCGAGGGTGAGCTGCCGAAGTTCGCGCAGCACCCAGGACCGGTCCTTGCCCCACGTTTGCAGGTGCAGGTCGGACACCGGGAACGAGAGGTGCACCCGCGTTGCGCCGCAGGCTTGCGCCGCGGCGAGATCGGCCGGATCGGCGCGGCACCAGGCGAGCACGCGCTCGGTGCCGACCGCGTCGATCACCGCCCGCAGATCGTCCTGCGCCTCGAGGCCCATCGCCGGTATCCCGGCCTCCAGCTCGGTGACTCCGGCCGCCACCAACTCGCGGGCAATGGCGACCTTGTCCTCGCGGGTGAAGACCACGCCCGCCGCCTGCTCGCCGTCGCGCAGCGTGGTGTCGATGAGATGGAAGCGGCGGGTTGTCATGGGCGAAATGTTACCGTGAAGAGACGGGGACTTGCTCAGCCGGCGGAGATCGCCCCATTTGGGCACGTCGACTCGCAGGCGCCGCAGTCGATGCACTTGGCGGGATCAATCGCGTACACGGAGTCCTTCTCGGCAATGGCCCCCTCGGGGCAAACATCGACACAGGCTCCGCAGGAGACGCAGGCATCGGGGGAGATCTTGTAGGCCATGGCGGAAGCGCTCAGGTGAGCAGGTATTCCTCGGCGACCGAGTCGTTCTCGATGGCGTCAAGAATGGCGTCGATCGCGTCGTTGTTCGGCACGCGGTAGTAGTTGCCGGTCGGATAGTCGACCATGACCGGACCCTTGACGCAGACATTCATGCAGCCGGTCACGGCGACTTCGACCCCGTCGAGGGAGCGGTCTTGGATCTCGCCTTGGAGGTACGAAAGAAGGCTCATGGAGTCCTTCTTGTGGCAGACGCCCTGGCGCTCGCCGTTCGCACGGAAGCTGCCACAGACGAAGAGATGGTGGTTCGGTTTGTTCATGGGAAGAGGGAGTAAGAGACTGAGGGAGAAAGGAGATGAGTGGCTGGCGGGAGCTTCTCCGATGGTGGGGCGGGCTTTACGCCCGCCATCTGGGCTTCATTCGGAATGGCGGGCGTAAAGCCCGTCCCACCGCCGGAAGAAAAGAGCACGGGGTTCAGTCGGCGCCTTCGCCGAGGACCTCCTTAACGACATGGCGGTCGAGGTTGAAGAGCGCGCCGGCGCAGATGGCCTGCTTGACCTTGTCGACGAGCGTGTCGGTCCACGCCTCCTCCTCGACCTGCTCGGCGATGAACTCCTGCAGGAAGACCTGCGTGGCGTAGTCCTTCTCGGCGAGCGCGAGCTCGTAGGCCGCGTGGATCGCGGCGGTGTTGGCGCGCTCCAGGTCGAAGGCGGCCTTCGCGACCTCGGCGAGGTTGGCAAACTCGCTGCGCGGCGCCCCGACTCCACCAATCTTCGGCATCGCGCCGCGGTCGATGATGAAGTGGAAGAACTTCTTCGCGTGCGACTGCTCCTCCGCGACCTGATGGTGAAAGAGCTTCGCGAAGCCGTTCCAGTTCTGGTTCTCGCACCAGTAGGCCATCGCCAAGTAGGACTTGGACGTGGACATCTCGCGGGTGCCCTGGGCGGAGAGACTGTCGGTGATCGTGGGAGACATGAGATATTCGGTTTGGGATTGGAGAATTGCGATTTCAGAGGCGGCGGAGTCGGCGCGGCTTCTCAGAGGTGGTGCGGCGCGTTCAGCCCGCACAGGCGGGCTCGGAGCGCGCGCTGAAGCACCGCGCCACGGCCGGACAGTCGGTCTCCGGATTCTGAAGTTCCGCCTTCATCATTCTGCGTTCTGCGTTCTGCCTTAGGTCAGCCGCCATCACCCGCATCCCGTGCCGGTGCCCTTGCAGCCGCCGTCGCTCTTGCCGCTGCCGCAGGAGGTGAAGCGGCGTTGCAACGCCTTCGGGATCGGCTGGTCGGAGAAGACGGCCGCGAGGCCCTCCTCGATCAGCCCCTCCATCTCCAGCACCTCGATGCCGGTTTCTTCGAGAACACGTTTCGGTTTCGGGCCGGCGGCGGAGACGAGAATCGCACGGCAGTCGTGCAGCAGCGCACCGAGATCGCGCCAACGGTGCTCGCCGCTGCCGGGCTCGGGCGTCTTGCGCACCTCGTGGAACTTGAAACCCGACGAGGTCGCCTCGTCCTTCTTGAAGATCAGGACGCGCGCCGCCTCGCCGAGGTGTTGGTTGACGAGCACGCCTTCCTCGCTCGCCACCGCGACATACGGTCGGCTCCGGCCGCCGAGCACGCCGGCATGGGCGAACCGGTTGAGCCGCTCCATGTTCTCCTCGTTGAGGCCCTCGCTGATGAGGCCGACCGCATCGGCGCGACAACGGGCGCAATGGGTCATCTGCGGGAGGTGCAGACCGCTTTGCAGGCGGGCGCGCGCCATGTCCAGGTTGTCCGGCGGCGCCAGGTCCTCGAAGGCCGCGCCCTTCACTGGCAGGAAGGCCATGACGTTCATGAGGTCGGCGCCGAGCTCCTTCATGACCTTCGCCACCTCGGGAATGTGCGTGTCGTTGATGCCGGGCATGAGGATCGAGTTGATCTTCACGACGATGCCGAGCGCCTTGAGACGGCGGATACCGTCGAGCTGGCGCTCGAGGAGGAGTTTAGCGGCTTCGACGCCGCGCAGCGGTTTCCGGCCGTCGCGAATCCAGGCGTAGATCTTCGCGCCGATCTCGGGATCGACTGCGTTTACAGTAAACGTGACGTGGCTGACCTTCAGCGCGGCGATCTCATCGACGTACGGCCCGATGCCCAGGCCGTTGGTCGCGAGGCAGAGGATCATCTCCGGATAGCGGGCACGCACGGCGCGCAACGTCGCCATCGTCTCGTCCGGGTTGGCGAACGGATCGCCGGGCCCGGCGATGCCGACGACGCTCAGGTTCGGCACCCGGGCCATGACCTCCTCGAGGTACGGCACGACCTGCGGCACCGGCAGGATCGAGCTCGTCACCCCGGGGCGGCTCTCGTTCATGCAGTCGAACTTCCGGTTACAGAAGTTGCATTGCAGATTGCAGCGCGGCGCCACCGGCAGGTGCACGCGGCCGAACTTACCGTGCGCCTCCCTGCTGAAGCAGGGGTGCTTGGCCCAATGCGGATTGGGGATTGCGGACTGCGGATTGGCCGACGGGAACGGAGCCGGTGCGGCTGTTTCGCAACAAGACGTGGTGCTGAGTTCAGTTCTCATGGTGTGGTGTCCGTCATTCCGCATTCCGAAATCCGCATTCCGCATTTCACAGGTAGGCGTAACCGATGTCCGAATGCTCCTGCTTGGCTTCGAGCAGGGCGTTGACGATGCGGTCGAAGAATTGCTGCGTGCCGGCGTAGCCGAGCAGTTGGAGGCGTTGCGCGCCGAGCCGGTCGTGGACCGGGAACCCGCAGCGCACCAGCGGCACGCCGAGCGAGCGGGCGAGCTTGTAGCCCTTGCTGCTGCCGATGAGCAGATCCGGCTTCAGCTCCTCGATGCGCTTCTCGATATCGCCGAAGTCGGAGCCCTCGCGCACTTCGATGCGGTCGCGCAGCTCGGGCGCGGCGGCGAAGATCGCGTCGGCAAGCCGGCGGTTACGCTCACCGCTGGCGACGAGCACCGGAGTGATGCCGGTCTCCGCGAGGAACACCGCGAGACCCGCGACGAGATCGTCCTCGCCGTAGACCACGGCTTTCTTCCCGGCGAGGTACTTGTGGGCGTCGACGTAACTGTCGACGAGGCGGCCGCGCTCGGCGGCGATGCGCGCGGGCATCTCGCGACCGGTGGCGGTCTCGAGCGCGGTGCAGAAGGCATCGTTGGCGCGCACGCCGATCGGCAGACCGAGGCGGTGCAGCGGAACGTTGAACTTCGTCTTGAGATGCGTGCCGGCCGTCGCGGATGCGGCGGCGAGCGAGTGGCCGAACTCAAGCGCGGCCGTCGCGCGATCGAGCGCGCGGAGTTCCTCGACCGTCGTGCCACCGCTGGGCATGCGCTCGAAATCCGTCCAGCTCGGCCCATCGAGCGTCTCGGCGTAGTCGGGTACGAGCGTGATGGCCTCCTCGCCCCAGGCCGCGCAGAAGTCGCGCAGATGGCGGAGGTCCGCGGGGGAGACCATGCCCGCAAAAACCGCGAGGCGCGGTTTTTGGAAGAGCGGATCGCTGCGCGCTCCGCTCGGGGGTGTTCCAGCGAGCGATTCCACCAAAGCGCGCACAGCGGCGTGGAAACCCTCGGCGTGGGTTCCCTTGAAGCTCGGCGTCGAGACGTGGACCAACTCCGGATTGCGGAACTCGGATTGCGGAGTGCGGATTGTTTCGGATTCGGACGCGAACGGCACCACTCCCGCAGTGTCGCTGGCGCCTGCCGCGAGTTTCTCGGTTGCTCCGTCCGTTCCGCACTCCGCATTCCGCTCTCGGCATTCCGTCCGGTACTCGCCGATCAACATCGGCATGTTCTCGCCCATCGTCTCGGAGAGGCAGGTGGTCGCGATGCCGACCAGCGCGGGCCGATATTGCCGGCCGACGTTGTCGAGCGCGGTGTGGAGATTCTTGCGACCACCGAAGACAGCGGAGTCCTCGGAGAAATTTGTCGACGCGATGTCGATCGGCTCGCGGAAGTGCGAGATGAGGTAGCGCCGAATGTAGGTCGCGCAGCCTTGCGAGCCGTGGAGCAGCGGCACCGCGCCCGCGATGCCCTTGAACGCCAGGCACGCGCCGAGCGGCGTGCAGAGCTTGCAGGGGTTCGTCGACCCGGAGGGGAACTCCGGATGCTCGCCGTCTTGAATTGCGGAGTCCGGATTGGGGGGTGCGGATTTGCAGGAAGAACAGCTCATGCGGCCTCCGTTTCTTTGGGACCTGAATTTGCCGCGCCTTCACTCCGCACTCCGCAATCCGCAGTCCGCAATCGATTGGCCCGGCGCGGCACAAAATTCCACACCGGAGAGCAGACGCTCGCGTGGACCTCGCGGCCGAAGTTCACCATGCCCACGAAGCCCGCCAAGCACTCCTTGCGCTCGTGGTTGTGGTCGCAGAAACCGATGCCGAGCTTGTAGGCGATCGGCCGCTCTTTCACGCCGCCGATGAAGAGGTCGACATCCCGCTCAAGGCAGAACTTCGCCAACTCGATCGGGTTCGAATCGTCGACGATGATCGTGCCGGGATCGCACATCTCGCGCAGGGTGGCGTAGTCGTCGGCGTGGCCGGTCTGCGTGCCCACCACAGCGGTACGCATGCCGAGCGTGCGCAGCGCGCGGACGAGCGAGAAGGCCTTGAAGGCGCCACCGACGTAGACCGCGGCCTTCTTGCCCTTCAGGTCCTCGCGCCAAGTGCGGAGCTGCGGGTAGATCTTTCCCACCTCGTCGCGCACCACCGCTCTCGCCTTCTCCATCAGTTCCTCACCGCCGAAGAACTTCGCCACCTCATACAGCGCGGCGGACATGTCCTCGATGCCGAAGAAGGAGACGCGTTTGAAGGGGATGCCATGCTCGCTCTCCATCTTCTTGGCGAGGTGCGTCATCGAGCCGGAGCATTGCACGAGGTTGAGCTTCGCGCCGTGGCACCGGCGGATGGCGTCGACCCGGCCGTCACCGGTGATCGTGGCCACGACCTGGATGCCCAAACGCTCGAAGTACTCGCGAATCACCCAGCTCTCGCCGGCGATGTTGAAATCGCCCATGAGGTTGATGCTGAGCGGCGAGAGGCCGGTCGTGTCGCCGGTGCCGATCAACTTGTAGAGCGCCTCGCACGCGGCCTTGTAGCCGTCCTTCTTCGTGCCCTTGAAACCCTCGCTCGCGACCGGCAGTACCGAGAGACCGGTCGCGGCGGAGACGCGCTTGCAGACCGCGGCGACGTCGTCGCCGATCAGGCCGACGATGCAGGTGCCGTAGACGAACGCCGCCTTCGGCTTGTGCTTCGCGATCAGTTCGAGGAGCGCGCGCTCGAGCTTCTTCTCGCCGCCGTAGATCACATCCAGTTCCTGGAGATCGGTGGAGAAGCTGTTGCGGAAGAGCTGCGGCCCGGAGGATTGCGCGCCGCGGATATCCCAGGTGTAGGCGGCGCAGCCGATCGGGCCGTGCACGATGTGCAGCGCGTCGGCGATCGGATAGAGCACGACACGTGAGCCGCAGAAGACGCAGGCTCGTTGCGAGACCGAGCCGGCGACGCTCGCCTTGCCGCAACGCAGCGGACCACCGGCCTTGCCGGCCTCGGCGATCGAGGCGGTGCGGGAGGGAAGGATCTCGAGTGGTTGCGTCATCGTTGTGAGTGGTTGGTGGTAGGGCGAACCCTCCGGGTGAGCCGCGGCTCGGCGTCCTGCCGTACGACAGGCCGCCCTACCCGTTCATCCGGTTCCTCCGTGGTGGTGCGGACCTTTGCCGCCGCAGCGACAGCCTTCGTGGGGATGCGGCGTGCACGGGCCGGCGAGCTTCGCGATCGCATCGGGCTCCATGCGCAGAAGCGTCCACTCCTCCATCGGCTTCGCGCCGACCGCCGCATAGAGCGCGAGCGCCTTGGCGTTCCACTTCAGCGCCGTCCACTCCAGGCGGCCGGCGGCGCGAGCGTGGGCGATTTCCGCCACCGCAGCGAGCAGCGCGCGACCGATGCCGCGCTTGCGAAAGTCGGGCCGCACGTAGAGATCCTCGAGGAAGATCCCCGGCTTGGCGGCGAAGGTGGAGAACGTGCGGTAGTAGAGCGCGAAACCGGCGGGCACACCGTCCATCTCGGCGATGATCGCAGCCGCACAGCGCCGCGGGCCGAGGACGAATTCGGCCACCGCCTCGGGCGTGATCGCGCACTCGTGTGTGAGCCCCTCGAATTCCGCCAACTCGCGGACGAAATCGCACAGGAGCGCGGCGTCGTCCGGCGTAGCCGCGCGCAGCGTGAGGCCGGCGGGCGGTTGGCAGGTGCAGGTTTGATCGTCGTTCATGGTGTTCGGTGGTGGTCGTCGTTATGCAGAACCGGTGCCAGCGTGTGCTCAGGTCGCGGATATTTTCGGGGGGAGAAATCGCGACATTTCCGTCGGAGAACCGGCGCTGGATCATCCGGATGGCGGGCGTAAAGCCCGCCCCACCTTCGGAGAAGCGGCGCAAGGGAGATTGCCCTGCCGTTCCTACTTTCGGAGACACGATTGCGGGTGGACCCGCTTGTCCCCGGCCCAAACAGTCCCCATGCGGGTCGAGGACTCGGCCCCCGATGCGCCCGCCTCCTTCGTACCTAACGCCGTCCGCTGCGACTCGCGCACGCAACGGCGTTGTGGGCAACGCCGGCCACCCTGGAGCCGATTTCTGTTCCGGCAGCTCGGGAGCGCCGGCCGAAAGCCGTGCGATGAGCGGCGCCCCTTTGCACTGCCTCGAAGAGCACGGTGCGAGCGAGCTCGCACCGTGCCTCGGAATCACTGCACCAGCTCGAACCACTCCTCGGCGCACTCGCGGTCCTTCTTGTCGAGGATCGCGTTGAGCATCTGGTTGATCAGGTTGGTCGCGCCGGTGTAGCCGACGGTCGGGAAGAACCGGTGACCGGCGCGGTCGAGGATCGGGAAGCCGAAGCGGACGAAGGGCACGTTCTCGACGCGGGCAATGTGCTTGCCGTAGGTGTTCGCGATCAGCAGGTCGACGGGCTCGTTCTTCATCCATTGGTGAAGCTCGAACAGGTCGCCGCATTGTTTGATCTTCGCGTTGGGCACTTTCCCGTCGAGCAGCTCGTGCATGCGCTTCTCGAACTGGTTGCCCGGCGAGCCGGTGATCGCGAAGACGGGCTTCATCTCCAGCTCCAAGAGGAACTGCGTGAGCGCGATGACCTGGTCCGGGTCGCCCGAGATCGCGACGCGCTTGCCGTGGAAGTACTGGTGCAGGTCGCTCATCA
>DAOOFR010000094.1:0-13567 GCA_035415285.1 Opitutaceae bacterium | reverse complement strand
AGCAGGTCGTCGTAGAACCCGTCCTGGTTGAGGAACACGCAGGGTTTCCGCAGTACGTCGAGCTGCCGCAGCGCGAGAATCTCCATCATCTCCTCCAGCGTACCCCAGCCGCCCGGTAACGCCACGAAGGCGTCGGCGCGCGACTCCATGAGCAGCTTGCGCTCGCGCATCGTGACAACCGTCACGAGCTCGTCGGCCTCGTCGTAGGCGAGCTCCTTCACCTTCATGAACTCCGGGATCACGCCGACGACGCGGCCGCCGCCCTCCTTGACCGTGCGCGCCACAGTGCCCATGAGTCCGGTACGCCCGCCGCCGTAGACCAGCCCCCAGCCGCGCGCGACCATCGAGCGGCCCAGCGCCTCCGCGGCGGCGTAGTACCCGGCCTCGAGCCGGTCGCTGGATGAACAGTAGACGCAGAGGGTCTTCGGCATGCCCCGCAGTCAACCGCCCGCGCCCGCGGCGGGGCAAGCGGCTTTCCGCCCCGCCGAAACCGGACGAGCCAGCCACGAAAAAGCCCGGGGGGCGCGCACGCACCCCGGGCTCGGAGGGAAAGGTTGTCGGGTCTACTTCGTCTCGAGCGCGCTGAGCTCCGCCTCGGCCGCGGCGGCCTCGCGCTCGGCCTTCTCGAGGGCGGCCGCACGCCCGCGCGCCGCCTCGCGTTCCGCCTTCGCGGCGGCCAGTTTCTCCTTGGCCACGCGCGCGCGCTCCTGCGCGGCTGCAAGCTCCGCGTCCGAGGTCTGCTGACCGAGGGCGATCTGCTCCTGCGTGCGACGTTCGGCTTCCGTCTCGGCCTGGATGCGGGCCGCCTCGCGCTTCTCGGCGCGGACCTCGGCGTTGTGCGCGTCGGCGCTGTGGCCGATGATGCCGCCGACCACCGCGCCGATCAGCGCGCCGGCAGCAGTGTTCTTGGACTGGTGACCGATGATGCCGCCGGCCACGCCGCCCAGCACCACGCCGGTGGCCGTACCGTCGTTGGCGGAGGCGTAGGACGACTCGCACCAACCGCCCTCCACGTACTCGACGCCGCCGCCAACCTCGACATACCGCGGGGCGACATAGACGACCCCCGACCGCGGCGGAAGCGCCCAGTAACCGTCGACCCAGACCCATTCGGCGAAGGGCGAACGCCACTGCCAGTAGCCCGAGACCCAGATGTGTCGGTAGCTCGGGCGATGCGGCATCCACTGGTGGCGCAGCGGCGGCGGCATGTGGTGGGCGCGAAAATGGGGGCGGGGCCGATGGTGCGACCACACATGGATATCGCGCCCGCGCGGACCGTCGTGGCGGGAGACATGGTGCCCGCGGCGGTCATGGTCGCGGGAGGAATCGTGGCGACGATCGCGGTCGCCCGCCATCGCGGCTGAGCAAAGGGAAAGCGCCACCACGCCGGCGAGGATGAAGGCAGATTTCGTGCGCATAGGTTGGGAGGAACGATTGTTGACGTTCGCAGAGCTATGACGGCGTGCGGAGAAAAAAGTTTCCATCCCGATTCAAGCGGTCGTCCCCCGCGATTTGCGGTTCGGCGGGCGGCTGGACGGTGTGTCCGAATCCCGGGCCCCCCTCGATCAGCCGAGAAACCCAAGCCCCGGGCAGCCCCGGGTGCGGGATGGTGGGCGATACAGGACTCGAACCTGTGACCCCCTGCGTGTGATGCAGGTGCTCTAACCAACTGAGCTAATCGCCCGAACGGGATGCAGGAAAACGCATATTCCCCGGGCGAAATCCACCAAAATCTTTCGAGGGATTACGAACAGTGCGGTGTACAGCTCGACAACGGGACCCGTGTCCCGGCTACCAACCCAACAACCACCGTTCCCATCATGAAGAAGATCCTCCTTCCCCTGCTCGTCCTCGGCCTCGCCACCACCGCCTTCGCCGGCACCGCGTGCGGCTCCGGGTGCGACAAGCCCCAGGCTCCCGCGTGTCAATGCGGCGACGGCTGCAAGACCAAGTGCGGCGACAAATGCGACTGCGCCAAGCAGCAGTGCGACGCCCCCAAGGCCGAGACCAAGAAATAACCATCCTCCGCTGCCCCCACCGCCCGCCCTTCCTCACGAGGGCGGGCTTTTCTTTCCCCTCCCCGCCCGGCGCACGACGCCGCACCGCTATTTGCGCGTCGTCACAGCTTTCCTCCGCCCCGGGAACAGCTCGCGGCACAGCGGGCAGACTGTGCCATCGCAACCGCGGGCCGTGCAGTGTTCGCGCCCGTAGTAGATGATTCGCAGGTGGAGCGCGTTCCACTGTCCACGCGGGAACAGCGCCTTGAGGTCGCGCTCCGTCCGCTCGACGCTGCGCCCGTCGCTCAATCCCCAGCGCTGCGCCAACCGGTGGATGTGCGTGTCGACGGGAAACGCGGGCTCGCCAAACGCCTGCGCCATCACCACCGACGCCGTCTTGTGCCCCACCCCGGGCAACGCCTCCAGCGCGGCCCAGTCGTGCGGCACCGCGCCACCATGCTGCGCCACGAGGATCTCGCTCAGTCCACGGATCGCCCGCGCCTTCTGCGGCGCCAGACCGCACGGCCGCACGATCGCCTGGATCTCCTCGACCGCCACGCCCGCCATCGCCGCCGCGTCGCCCGCCCGCGCGAACAGCGCCGGCGTGACTTCGTTGACACGCTTGTCCGTGCACTGGGCCGAGAGCAGCACGGCGACGAGCAGCGTGTACGGATCGTGGTGGGCGAGCGGGATCGCCGGCGCGGGATACAGCTCCGCCAGACGCTTCGCCACCAGATCGGCACGTTGTTGTCGGGTCATTCCGCAAGCAAAGGGCCGAGCGGTGGTGCGGCAAGCGCGCGACAGAGCCCGGGAGTTCGCCTCATTCGCGGCCGCCACGATTGCGCGGCGCAGGCTTCCGCCCAGCCTGAATCCAGCGTCCCCACAACCATGAACGTATCCACCGCCAGCTCCGCCTACCGCTCCGCGCCGCAACTCCGGCAACCCGACGCCGCAAGGGTCCAGAAGGACAACGCCGCAATCGCGACAGCGCAGCGAGCCCGCGACAACACGGCCGCCCAGCGGGCCGTCGCCGATCTCCGCCGGGATGATCGCCCGGCCGCCGCCGACAACCGCACCGAGGGGCCCCGGCGCGAGCGCGTCGGCTCCTCGCTCAATGTGAAGGCGTAGCGCCGCCGCCCCCCGCCCCGCGGGCCTGCTCCCACTCCGCGGCGAATTGCCGGGCCAGGCGCCCCAGCGCCGCCTCGACGTTCGCCGCCTTCGCGGTCACCCCGCCGGTCTGCTCCGCCCAGGTGACCGCCGGCAGCGTCGCCAGAACCTCGTGTTTGCGGATCGGTTTCACCGCCTCGCGCAGCTGCACGTCGAGGATGTAGAAGTAGCTCGCGCGCCCGGCGAGGCTCACGTTGGCCGAGATCTCGAGCACGGGCGCCCCGGGGGTGCGCTCCAGCACCGGCGGCGGGATCACCTCCACCCCGACCTCCTCGACCGCCGCGCGCACCACCGCGACCAGACCGGACTCGGTGAGCCCGAGCTTCGCGCCGTCGGGGGAAAGGCCGCGCACCGCGATGCCCACGGCGGGCAGGTTCCGCAACACGCTCATGTCGGCCGACTGGGCGGCCAGGCTCAGGGCGCCGCACAGGCACCAGAGAAGGATCGGTCGGAGGGTCTTCATGGAGTACAGGGCGAAGGGTGATTGTCCGGTTTGCTCGCGGGCCTCCACGCTCGTCCCTCGAGCGCGCCGCCCGCCGGGGCACTCGGTTCAGGGTGCCTCGGGCACGAGCCAGTCGAACCGCACGTCGGCCTCGCCGTCGAGCGCGAGCAGCGGCGCGAGTTGCGCGAGCACCGGCCGCAGCGCGGTGTCGAACTGCCAGGGCGGGTTGAGGATCGCCAGCCCGCACCCGCCCATCCCGACGCCGGCGTCCTCCGCCTGCACGCGCAGCTCGATCGCCAGGGTGGGCGCCAGCCGGCGTTCGCGCAGCGGGAGGAACAACGGCGCCGTGGACGCGCGCCCGGTCAGCGGATACCAGACGGCGAAGACCGCGGCCGGGCTGCGCCGCAGGCCCTCCTCGACCGCGGCGGCCACGTGCCGCATCTCGTCGGCGGACTCGAACGGCGGATCGATCAGCACCAGCGCTCGCTTCTCCAGCGGCGGCAGCATCGCGCGCGGCGCGCCGTAGCCGTCGATCCGATGCACCCGCGCCTTGCGCAGGCCGGCGCACTCGCGTTCGAGCGCCTCCGCCTCCTCGGGCTGGAGCTCGCAGAAGGCGCAGCGGTCGGAGGGCCGTGCGAGCTGGAGCGCGAGCACCGGCGAGCCGGGATAGAAGCGAAGCACGTCCTCACCGGCGCCGCAGGCCCGGTTGTAGTCGCGCACCGCCGCCACATAGTCGGCGACCGGCCCGGGCAGCGCGCCCGCGGCCGCGAGCCGGCCGATGCCCTCCGGCCACTCCGGCGCCCGGCCCCCCTCGGCGGCCCGCGCCAGATCATAGCGCCCCCGGCCCGCGTGCGTGTCGAGAAAGAGAAACGGCTTCGGTTTGCGCTGCATCGCGCGGATCAGCTCGCGCAGCAGCACATGCTTGAAGACGTCGGCGAAGTTCCCGGCGTGGAACGCGTGCCGGTAGTTCATCGCAACGCGAACCCGGCCGGCACCGGCACCTTCACCACGGTCTTGCGCACGAGCACCGGGGACGCTTCCGCCAGCCGCAGGCAGGGCATGTGACCGTCGGGAGGGAAGAGGATCACCAGGTCGCCCGGCACCAGCCGCAGCCGGGAGGCGAAGTCGGAGTCCGCGTACTTCACCAGATCCTTGTCGGGCACGTAGTCGACCGCCACCCGCAGCCGGTCGATGCCGGTCACCTCGACCGCCTCCTCGCCCTCGACGAGGGCCTGCACGTCGATGTAGCGCCGGTGCGACTCGAAGAAACAGTCGCCGCGGGTGCGGGTGCGATAGACCGACTCCATGGCGTGAACCCCGTTGCGCAGCTCCTGGCGCCGGGTCTCGCCCTCGGCCAGGGCGAGCAGTCCGGCGTTCTCCGGCGTGCCCTTCGTGAAGCAGTGTCGCAGATACTCGAACGCCTCCGCAAAAAGCGGGAGTTCGCGGAACAGTTCGGAGAGATCGCCGTAGGAGCCAAAGACCGCCATGGTGGCTGGAGACGTTCGGGCCCGCTCCGTAGGGCTCAAGCAAATTCCGGGCGGCGCGGCCGCCGGGGCCGGGCAAACTTTCGCTCGCCGGCCGGCCCCCGGCCCGCTGAGAGTGCGCGCATGAACGTCGAGATCGGTTTCTGGAAACGCACGGAGGACGGCCGCAAATTCCAAGTACGCCTGCGCGTCTTCGGCGGCAACATCCGCTGGGAGTGCCAGCCGGCGCGTTTCCAGGACTGGGAGCCCTACCCCGCGCCGGACGACGACGACTGGGACACCGTCATCGCCGAGGCCAACAAGCGCGAACCGCGCCGGGTGATCCACGACAAGATCCTCGCGCTCATCCGCCGTCGCGGCCGGCCGCAGGGCTCCGCCGAAGCATAGGAGTCCCGCGCGCAGCGTGCCACCCAGCCGTGCGCAGCCGGCCGGATGCGGTGCGAGGCCGCGCCGCCCCTACTCGCTCCAGCCGCCCCGGCGCTCCGACTTGCGGCGCGCACGTTGTTTCTTGCCGGCCAGCATTCGCGCCTTCTGCGCCCGGGAACGCTGCCGGTTGCGCCGCCGTTCCAGCTCGCGTTCGTCGCGCGCGGCCGCCGCCACCGCACGTTTCCGTTCCTCCAGGCGTGCCGCCAGCTCCGTCCAGGCCAGTGCGCGGTTGCGCGTCTGGGAACGCTCCCGCTGCATCCGCACTTCCACTCCGGTCGGGCCGTGGCGCAGTTGCACGGTGGACGATGTCTTGTTGACCTTCTGGCCCCCCGGCCCGCTGCCGAGAATGAACCGTTCCTCGCAATCCGCCGCGCGCACCCCCAGCGCCGCCAGCCGGGCGGCGAGCGTCTCGTCCTGCAGAAAATCGAAGTCGTTGGGGCTGGGCATGGCGTGCGACTAGAGCCAATGCACAGAAACGGGCCGTGGGAATCACGAAACAGCGCACCCGTCTCCCCCATTCCGGCCTCGAGCGGGGATGGTTTTCCCGCGGTTCCGTCCCTTGACTCGTCCGCGACTCCCGCCCAGTTTCCCGCGCGTCTATCAATCGTCCAACCCTCGACCGACCTCCCATGTCCGAGAACATCGCCCAACTCACCACCGCCACCTTCCAGGATACCATCACCAAATCGTCGACGCCGGTGCTCGTCGATTTCTGGGCCCCGTGGTGCGGCCCCTGCAAGGCGATCGCCCCGATCCTCGAGGAACTCGCCAAGGACCTCGCCGGCAAACTGAGCATCGCCAAGGTCAACGTCGATGAAGCCGGCGAGATCGCCGCGCAGTTCGGCATCCGCGCGATCCCGACGATGATCCTCTTCAAGGCAGGCCAACCGGTCGACACCTTCGTCGGCCTGGTCGACAAGGCCACCCTGCGCGCGAAGATCGCCGTGAAGCTCTGAGCGCCCTCGGCCCGCCCACTCTCGCCGGCCCCGCGCGGGCCGGCTTTTTCGTGCCCGGCGCCCGCCGACTCGCTTGCCACCCATCTGCCGGACCGCGACCATCGCACCTCGTCAAGATGTCGCCCGACCCGCTCGCCACCCATCACTGGGTCCACCACCTGAGCCCGTTTCTCTGGGAATTCTCCCCAGGGCTGGGCATCCGCTACTACGGGCTGGCCTACGTGCTCGGCTTCGTCGCCGGTTACTGGTTGCTCAACCGGTACTCGCGCGCGGGGCGTTCGCCGCTCAGCCCGGAGCGCAACGGCGATCTGCTCTTCGCCCTCGTGCTCGGCGTGCTGCTCGGCGGCCGGCTCGGGTATTTTCTGCTCTACGCCCCAGGCGCCCTCTTCAGCACTCCGCTGGCCTTCTTCCGCGTCTGGGACGGCGGCATGGCGAGCCATGGCGGTTTCGTCGGTGTGTTGGTCGCGCTCCTGTGGTTCGCGCGGCAGAGCCGGACCAGCGCCTGGACGCTCGCCGATCTCATCGCCACCATCACGCCGCCCGGCCTGCTGCTCGGCCGCATCGCCAATTTCATCAACGGGGAACTCTGGGGCAACGTGAGCCAAGTGCCGTGGGCGGTGGTCTTCCCGCTCAGCGCCGAACCCGGCACTCCCGTCGCCGCGATCCCCCCACGCCACCCCTCCCAGCTCTACGAGGCGGGGCTCGAGGGGCTCATCCCCTTGGTCTACCTGCAGCTGCGTTTCTGGCGCAGCCGCACCGCGCAGGAGCGCCCCGGCCAGCTCGCGGGCGAGTTCCTTGTCCTCTACGCCCTGGGGCGAATCGTCTGCGAACAGTTCCGCGAACCCGACGCGGCCCTGATTGCCGGCGTGAGCCGCGGTACGTTCTACTCGGTGTTCCTGCTGCTCGCCGGCCTGGCGATGTTCTTCTACGTGCGCTGGCGGACCACTCGGTGCGTCCGGCCCGCAGCCGGCCCGCGGCCGTAGTCACCCACGCAGCAGCCCGGCTGCAAGCCGCGGGTGCCGCGGCCCGCGCTCCGCAGCAGGCGACCGGCCCATGTTTGTTTTGCCAGACCGGCCGAAACGACTAGACAAAGGCTTCCGTGATTCGACCTGGAACGATGGGAGGCAGGTGAGGTCGGATCGGCTGTCCGCCCATGGTCTCCGCCGTCGAACGACAATCCGTCTTCATCATCACCCACGAGTTCTATCCTCGGCGGGGTGGCATTGCGACGTTCACCGAGGAGATCGCCAAGGCGTCGGCCGGGCTCGGTTACCCCACAGAGGTCTGGGCCCCCCAGTCCCCGGGCGAGAACGAGAAGAGCTGGCCCTTCCCGATCCGCCGCCTCCCGCTCAAGGGCAGCCACGACCTCTCCTGCCAGATGCGCTTGGCCCGCCAGCTGGTGGTCAACCGCCGCACCCTGCGCCGCGCCACCGTCTATCTGACCGAGCCAGGGCCGATGCTGGCGATGATGCCGCTCCAGTTCTTCAAGGCCCTGCGCCCGCGCCGCCTCCTGCTCACCTTCCATGGCTCCGAGATCCTGCGCTTCGCCGAGAGCAGCACCCGCCGTTGCCTCGCCCGCGCCCTCATCAAGCGCGCCGACCGCATCAGCACCCTCACCAACTACACCCGGCGCCTGCTCTGCACCCATTTTCCCGAAGCCGAGGCGAAGACCGTGATCACCCCCGGGGCGCTCCGCTCCGATTTCGCCACGGCCCAGCCACGCCGCTCCGCCTGCGGCGACAAGGTCGTCATCCTCACCGTCGGCCGCCTCCATCCGCGCAAAGGCCAGATGTTCATCCTCGAGGCGCTCAAGGCCCTCCCGCCCCATCTGCGTCAACGGATCGAATACTGGATGGTCGGCACCGGCCGGCATTCGGACTACGAGATGCTGCTGCGCGCCGGCGCCGAGGGCAGCGGCGTCACCGCCCGCTTCTTCGGCGATGTCGGCGACGACCAGCTCGACGACATCTACGACCAGGCCGACATCTTCGCGATGACGAGCATCAACCACCAGACGAGCGTCGAGGGCTTCGGGCTGGTCTATCTCGAGGCCTCCGCCCACGGCCTCCCGGTGATCGCCCATGCCGTCGGCGGCGTGCCCGAGGCGGTGGTCGACGGTGTCACCGGCCTGCTCGTCCCCCCCGTCAATCTGCCCGCCCTCACCGCCGCGTTCCAACGCTTGGTGACCGACGCCGATCTTCGCCGCACCCTCGGGACCAACGGACAGGACTGGGCCCGCCGCAACTGCTGGACCCGTTCGGCCGGCGTGCTCCTCGGCAGCTGACCGGCTCCCGCCGAGGCCGACGGGGCGGGCGAGCCGCGCGCCATCCGCCGACACGCGCCAGACTTGGCCTGCGCGCGGTTTTCTGGCCAACTGCCCGCATGATCGAAGGTCGCACCGAGCTCCGCGTCCGCTACGCGGAAACCGACATGATGGGCATCGTGTACCACGCGCACTACCTGGCGTGGTTCGAGGTCGGCCGCACCGAACTCCTCCGCGCCCATGGCATCGCCTACCGCTCGCTCGAGGACCTCGGCTACCGGCTTCCCGTGATCGAGGTGCAGGCCCGCTACCACCGGCCGGCGCTCTACGACGACATCGTCACCATCGTCTCGCGCATGAAGGAGCACCCCGTCGTGCGCTTGCGGATCGACTACGAGGTGCATGCGCGCGGACACAAGCTCGTCACCGGTCACACCCTGCACGCCTTCATCAACCGCGAGGGCGCCCCCGTCCGCCCGCCGGCCGTCTTCGCCGAGAAGATGCAGGAACTCTTCGGTCGCCCGCCCGCCTAGCCCGCCGGCTCCGCCGGGCCCCCGGGGCCCGCTTCGTATTCGTCGATCACCGCCAGGTCGGACTCGCCGGCCCGGCTTGCGGCCAGGGCCGCGGCGCCGGCCGCGGCGCCCAACACCCGCCACACCGCCCACACGGCATGCCCGCGCACGACCGGCGACTCGTGCCGCACCAGCCGCAGCAACTCCGCCGAGACCGCCGCCCGTTCCCGGGCGGAGCCCGTCCCGCCGGGTCCCCACACGTTGCCGGCGGCGATGCAGGCGTTGCGCAGCAACCCCGCGAGTTTGGTCCGCTTCATCGCCGTGCCCTTGAACAACTCGCGATAACGCTCCGGGGTGAGCCGCAACAGCTCGAGCAACCCCAGGGCGCCGAGATCGTGCCGCCGGGCCAGCAGCGCGCTGCGGCCCGCCTGCGCGAAACGGTTCCACGGGCACACCGCCAGGCACTCGTCGCAGCCGAACACCCGCCCGCCGAAGGCCGCGCGCAGTTCCCGCGGCACGAAGCCGCGGTTCTCGATGGTGTGGTAGCTGATGCAGCGCCGCGCATCGACCACGCCCGGAGCCGGGAACGCCGCCGTCGGGCAGGCATCCAGGCAACGGCGACACTTGCCGCAGTGGAGCCCCGTACGTCCGGCCTCCCGCGCCACGAGCGGCGGATCCGCCGGCACCTCGGCGCGCACCAGGATCGCCGCCAGCAGCATCCAGTTGCCGAACTCGCGCGAGATCAGGTTGCCGTTCTTGCCCCGGAAACCGACGCCCGCCGCCGCGGCCCAGCCGCGCTCCTGCACCGGCCCGGCGTCGACATAGTAGCGGTAGTCCGTGGCGCCCAGCCCGCCCAGTTCCTCCAGCACGCGCCCGGCGGCCACCAGGCCGGGCTTGATCGTGTCGTGGTAGTCGGAATGCAAGGCGTAGCGGGCGAAGGGTTCGCCGCCGATCGCCGCCCCGGGCCAGTAGTTCACGCCCAGCACGATCACCGTCTGCGCGCCGGGGAGCACCAGTTGCGGATCCAGCCGCAGGTCGGCCGTGCGCACCAGCCAGTCCATGTCGGCATGGTGCCCGGCCGCGAGCCAGTCGCGCAGCCCGGGATCGCCCGGGGCCGCGGCGGGGGCGAACCGGACCACGTCGAAACCGAGGGCGTGCAAACGCCCGCGCAACGCCTCGCGTGGCAACCCGTTCACGGGACCGCCACCGTCTGCGGCCGGAAATCCCGCGCCTCGCGATGGTACACCCGCAGAACGTGGTTCACGATCTCCGCGATCGGCCGGCCCTCGGTGAGGATCATCGTGCCGGAGCGCTGGTAGATCGGCTCGCGCTGTGCGAACAGCGTGCGGATACGCTCCGCCGGATCCTCCACCTCGAGCAGCGGCCGCGCCCGGCTCTGCGCGGTGCGCCGCAGGATCGTCTCCACCGAGGCATGCAGGCAGACGAGGATGCCCTTGGTCCGGACCAGTTCGAGCATGCCCTCCTGCACGATCAGCCCGCCGCCGCACGCCACGATCTGGCTGGTGGCCGGATGTCCATGCTCGATGAACTCGCGCTCGTAGCGGCGAAAGGCCGGTTCCCCTTCGCCGGCGAAGATCTCGCTGACGGTCTTGCCGCGCAGGCGCTCGATCTCGTGGTCCGAATCGAGAAACTCGAAACCGAGACGCGCCGCCACCCCGCGGCCGACCGTTGTCTTCCCCGTCCCCATAAAGCCGACGAGATAAAGATTGGCGCACTCGCTGGACATCGTGGGCCCAGCATGGCCACCTGCGTGCCCGGGGCAAGTGCGGGTTGCGGCGGCGCCGGCCTCACGCCCGGCCGGACCGGCCGGCGACCACCTGCTGCAACGTGTCCTCAAAAGCCGCGAACACCCGCTCCCACGTGATGCCCTCGGCCGTGGTGCGCGCCGCGGCGCGCAGCCCCGCCCACTCGGCGGGCCGCCGCACCAGCTCCTCGGCGGCGGCGACGAAGGCTCCGTCGTCGCCGAAGGGCGCCAGCACGCCGTTGCTCCAGGACCGGATGTGCTGCCGCCCCGCCGCGTAGTCGTAGCAGAGCACCGCCAGCCCGCTCGCCAGGGCCTCGGTGACGACGTTGCCGAACGTCTCGGTCGTGCTGGGGAAGAGGAAGACGTCGCCCGAGGCGTAGTGCGCGGCGAGCTCCTCGCCGCGCCGCATCCCGGCGAAATGAAATTGTGGGTACCGTTTCTCCAGGTCGCCGCGCGCCGGGCCGTCGCCCACCAGGACGAACTGCGCAAGCGGCGCCACCGCCTGCGCCCGCAGGAACGCCCGCACCGCCAGATCGATGTTCTTCTCCACCGCCAACCGCCCGACGTAGAGGAACACCGGGACATCCGGAGCCGCCCCCCACGCGCGGCGGAGCGCCTCGCTGCGCCGCGCCGGGTTGAACAACCCTCCGTCGACCCCGCGCGACATGACACCGACGCGTCGGAACCCCTGGGCGACGAGCTCCCCCCTCGCCTGGTCGGTGGGCACCAGCGTGCAAGCCGCGCGGTTGTGGAAGGCGCGCAAATAGCCGAGCGCGATGTCGTGCATCGCCCGGAACATGTACTGCTGGGTGTACTGCTGGAAATTCGTGTGGAAGCTCGAGCTGACCGGCACCCCGAGCCGCCGCGCCGCGCAGAGCGCGGCCCAGCCGAGCGGGCCCTCGGTCGCGATGTGCACCACGTCGGGACGCGCGCGACTCCAGCGCTTCCGCAACCGCAGGTACAACGGCAGCCCGATCCGCAACTCCCGGTAAAACGGCAGCGGCAGACTCGGCACCAGGCAGTGCCGCAACCCGGCCGGATCGGCCGGGTCGCGCTCACCCGCTCCCGGCAGCCGCGGCCGCACGATCTCGATCGCATGCCCGGCGGCGGCCAGCCCGCGCATCAGGCGCTGCAGGGTCATCGCCACGCCATTGACTTCCGGCGGGTAGGTTTCGGTGACGAGGACGAGTTTCACAGGAGCGACACGGGCCGGAGATGGGTGGAGGGCGAGCGAAGAGCAGCGCGCCCGCGCTGGCCAGAAAAACAAAACGCCCCCCGGAAGAATCCCGGGGGGCGTCGCGAAAAAACGGGGTTACTTCTTCTCCTCGGGCTGCTTGGTCGGCTCCTTCACCTCGAGCAGCTCGATCTCGAAGACCGTGAGCGCGCCGGGGAACATGCCCTTGTCGCCGTAGCCGAGCTCGGCCGGGACGTAGAGCTTGAGCTTCCCGCCCACGCCGGTGAGCTGCAGGCCTTCCTTCAACCCGGCGATCGCCGGCTCGAGCGCCATCTCGATCGCGACCGGCTTGCCATCCTTGTCCTTGGGGTCCACGAGCACGTCGCCGTTGACGAACGTGGTCTTGACGTAGCCGCGCACCGCCTGGGTCGGCTTCGCCTTCGCGCCCTTGCCCTCGGCGAGGATCTCGTAACGCAGGCCGCTGGCGGTCTTCTTGACCGAGGGCTTCGCGTCGAGGGTGGCCAGAAACTCCTTGGCCTCCTTCTGGTTCCGCTCGTTGGTCTCCGTGCGCATCTTCTCCAGCGCGGTCGAAACTTCCTCACCACGCGCCTTGAGCAGCGTCTGCGCCTGCGGGACGAGCACGCTCATGTCGTAGGGGAGTTCGGAACCGGCCATCGCCGCCCCGAGACCGCGCAGGAACCCGACCAACTCCTCGTCGCTGCGGATGAGCGGCGACAGGTCGCGGGCCATGTTCAGCCGCTGGGCGATCATGTAACCGTAGAATTCCATCTTCTGCACATCCGAGTACTTGCCGTCGACCGGCGCGATGATCTCGGGCTGGGCCGCCGCCGCCGCCGTGGCCGGCTGCGCCGCGGGCTTGGCGGCCGCCGGAGCCGCCGGAGTCGCCGGCTGGGCGGGCTTGCTCGGATCGATGTCGATCTTGATGTTTTGGGCACCGAGCGGCGCGGCGAGAGCCAGAAGCCCGGCAAGGAGGGGAAGGGTGCGTTTCATCTGAGGTTCGAAGTGTTTTGGGCGGCGCGGGCGCAAGCTTGCGTGCGTCGGAAAGGCGCGGAAGATGAAGACCGGTTTTTCAAAAAGCAATCCTTCCCCCGCGCCGGCGTTTCCACCTCCGGGCGGACCGCCGCCGCCCCGCCGGGGCTCCTTCTCCCCATGACTTCCGAACAATTCTGGCACAGCCAGGACGGGCTCATCCACGCCCTCCGCAAGAAGAACGACTCGCTCGCCCTCACCCTCGCCTTCCGGCCGCGCTCCACCGCCGAGCTGGCCTTCATGCGCGAGCACCTCGGCGCCCTGCACTTCACCGAACGCAGTTCGCTGGCCCGCATCGGCATCGAGATGGCCACCATCGGCGCCCCCACCA
>DAOOFR010000093.1:7547-13609 GCA_035415285.1 Opitutaceae bacterium | reverse complement strand
GTTCTGGCAGGCGATCCACGTTTTCGAGGTGCTCAAGAACAACGTGCGCCAGAAGCAGTCGCCGAATCCGCTGCGGCTTTGCGTGGATCTGGCGCTGCTCGGCGTGGGCGCGTGGCTGCTCTACGGCAGCATCGAGTGGCTGGTCGGCTGGGCGGAGAAACACCCGGTGGCGTTCCTCGGGGCGTCGAGCCTGGGGTGGTTGAGCGGCTGGCTGATGGTGCTGCCCAACGCGTTGTTGGCGCTCTACTACGGGTGGAAGCGCCGGCCAGACATCGTCTTCAGTTCGCAGGTGGGCGACGGCCACATCTGCATCCCGCTCTGCCTGGGGCTGGCCGCTCTGATCAAGCCGCTGCCGGTGCCGAAGTTCTTCGAGGCCGCGGCGCTGGTGATCGGAGCCGCCGCGGTGGTGCACTTCCTGTGCGTCGCCACGCTCGGTCGGCTGCCGCGGTTCATGGGCGCGGTGATGATCGCCGGCTACGGGTGGTTTCTCTACGCGGGTCTCGTGCAGTAGGCCGCACGGCGGGCGCGAGCGCCGCGACGGTGGGGTACGCAAGGGAGCCTGGACACCCTCTGGGCTGGCTTCGACAAGCCCCGCTGGCTCGCCAAGGTCGATACGAGCACCGGCACCGAGAAGGTGACCGGCTCCGCGTTCCTCTACAACGCCAACCGCTCCCGCGTCGTCCACCTCTCGGGTCGATGCCGCCAACGGCAACGACTCCACCGCCACGCCCGAGCACTACACTCGCAAGAAGGTCTACGGCCTCGGTCCCCAGCTCGAAGCCGACTACAGGAACCAAAGTGGCACGGGTGTCTGGATGGGGGAAACTCGCTGGGGTTTTCACGAAACACGGGTCTGGAGACCCGTGCCTAGAGTTTGGCCCGATTATTCACCGGAGGCCTGGCGGGGATGGTCAGGGATACCGTGGGTCAACACGGGTCTGGAGACCCGTGCCACGGCGGGTGCAGCGGGCCGGAAAAATAGGGCCAGTCTGAGCCGTTTCCCGGCCTCTTCTTCCGGCACCGGGGCTGTCGTTGCCGATCGCGGACGGCTGGCGCCGCAGCCGGTCACTGCACTGCGCGATGGCGCCGGCGCCAGAGCATCATCCCAACGCAACTCGCGGCCCCCAGCAGCCCGTAGGTCGCCGGCTCGGGGACCTCATAACCGTAGTCGAACGCCGTGAAGTGCAGCTCCCGTTGCTCGCCTCCCTGCTGGTTGTGCCGATAGGAGCCGGCGACGACCTGCCCGTTCAGCGAGACGCTGTCGGCGAAGACGTTGAAGGTGGGGGCCAGCACTGCGCCGTAGAACTCGCCGTGGTCGCCGAAATACACGTTCTCCGTCACATCCTCGGTCGAGTCCACGATGTTCCAGAGCAGGTGCTCGTAGCCTGAACCGCTGTTGAAGTTGACGCTGTTCGAGCCAAAGAGCGTGCGGCCGGCCGCATTGCGGACGTTGATGACATAGGCGCTATCGCTGGGCACATCGAACTGCACCGTGCTGAACATCTCGCCGGCATAGGTGTTGCCCACAAGCAAGCTGGCATCGAAATCGATCACGATCACCCCCTGGGCCGCGGGCGAGCTCGCCGCGAACTTGAGGGTCTGTCCGTCGAACAGGACTGAGCCGTTCGCCGTCGCGCCGGCGAGAGTCTGCGAAATGTTCGCGAAGCTTGAGGCGAGGCTCGCGAAATTCCACGACGCCGGGCCGGGGTTGGTGCGCGGATCAAGATCGCCGAACGGGTCGGGGGTATTGATGGTGCTCAAGGTCGAGCCGGCACTGGTGAGCCGGGCATTCCCGCCGTTCCACGACCACGGAGCGTTGTTCGCGGCGGAGAGGGCTGCATATCCGCTGCTCAGATCTACATACCCGTCCACCGTGAGCGCACCGCCGAGATAGAGCGTGGGGTCGCCGGTGGGCTTGAAGAGCTCAGGCCTGTTCGCCACCGCCCCGCCTTGGAGGAAAAGGTTGCCCGCCACCGCCAGTCCTCCCTCGGTGTCGCCGTACTGCGAGAAGGAGGCGTCGCCCAAGCTCACCAGGTTGTAGTTGCGCACGTTTGTGTCGAACCGCACCAAGGCTTGGTCGACCAGCGTCGCGCGGCCGACGACCGCGAAGAAGATGGCTGCGCCCGCGGAAAGTATCAGTCGGGTCGTGTTTCGCATGCCCCACCCGGTGGTTGCACCGTCATGGAAGGTCAAGGCCGGAAAATAGGTTCAGGCGTTGGTATTTGTGATTGAGGGCGCGGACGCTGAAACCGAGCACGTGGGACTGACCCACATGCGAGCATTGTTGTTTGGGGGCCGCCTGTGGCGGCGCCGAAGGCGATGGTGGCGGCGCACACGGGCGGGATGGCGCTGAAAAAGGACACGGCCCGGCGGGCCATTGCGGTCGTAGCCGAGGGGTGCGGCTACGACAGTCGAGGAGGCGGCGGAATCGTGGCATGGATCTCCAGATCCATGTCTGGGTGGAATTTTGACAGGCTGGATGGGGAAAACTCGCTGAGGCGTTCCACGAAACACGGGTCTGGAGACCCGTGCCACGGCGGGTGCAGCGTGCGAGATCGCGGCGCGGTTTGCGGAAACGCGGCGGGCCCATGCCAGAATGCCCTACCGCACCGCACGGTTCTCCACTCGCGGGTTATCGAATCAGCTCGAGCGAGACGGCGGCGTGGCGGCCGATGGGGGGCGTCGGCAGGCGGTGGAGACCGCCGGCATGGTCGAAGTCTGTCGCCGGCTGTGGCTCGCCGTTGGTCGGATCCCACCAGACGACGCGCCAACGGCCGGCGGGCAGGTCGTCGAGCACGACGGTGCCTGCGACCGGAGTGGCACCGTCTTGCCGGTACACGCCCGTGCGGTGCCAGAGCCAGAGGCAGACGCGGTCGGCGGCGCGGCGGCCGACCGCGGCCAGCGGTGAGCAGGTGAGACCGGTGTCGATGCCACCAAGGTGGAACCAGTCGGGGCCCTGGGGATTTTCGAGCGTCAATGTGTGCGCTCCGGCGGATACGGGAAACGCCAGCTCGGTCGGGGCGTCCGAGGTGGGGAAGGTGGAGCCGGCCGACCAGAGGCGCTCGGCGACGACTTGGCCGTCGAGGGTGACTCGCGCGGAGGCGCCCCCGCGGCCGACTTCGATCAACCGCACGGTCGCGGTGGCGGCGCGCGGGTAGTCGAGCTGGAGGGTGACGCCATCCGGGAATTGCGAGGTCGCTGCCGATGCGGTGCTGACGAAATGGCGTGGAATGGCCGCGAGGGCCGCCGGTTCGCGGCCGTCGAGTGGCACGGCGACGGTGGGCGCGGGGACGCGGCGCCAGTTGAGCGCCGGCTCGATGACGAGAGGCGCCTGTGCGGCGGTCTCCACCGGGGCGGTGAAGGGCGCGAGGTCGGCGCGGCGGTCCAGGCCGGTGGCGCGCGCGAAACGCACGAGGTGCGCGAAGCGCGGCAGCAGGCCGCGGTTGATCGCGTCGGAGGTGTACCAATACTGGGCGGGCGCGGCGGCGTCGCCCATCAGGCTCGACCAGAGCACGGGCAGCGTGAGCGCGCCGCCGGTGCGGGGGCCGTCGGCGAGGCGGGGATCGTTGTCCTCGCCGGCCTCGCCATAGAACACCGGGCGGTCGAGCGCGGCGGGGGCGGGCTCGATATAGCGGGCGGCGGGCAGCAGATGGCTCGCGTAGAGATGGGGCTGGTAGAAATCCATCTTCGCGTAGAGGGGCTGGTCGAGGTAGTCGTCGCTTGTGGTGAGGAGATGGTGGTGGACATCGAGACCGCGGATGAAGTCGGCCATCTCGGCGTGCCAGGTGGCGATGGCGGCGTTGTCGGCGGCGGTGCCATTGCGGGCGTCGGTCCACATGGCCTCGTTGAAGAGCTCCCAGGCCATGATCGCGGGCGAATAGCCCCAACGGGCAACGATGTAGCGGTACTTGAGTTTGGTGAGGGCGCGGGCCTTGGGATCGCTGAAGAAGGCGACGGGCGAGGCGAGGAAGCCGCCGTTGGCGGTGTTCCAGGGGTTGATATGCCAGTTGGCATTGGCGCCAGTGCCGAACTGGCCGTGGTGCTGGAAGACCATCTGAAAACGGATGCCGTGCTGCTCGGCGGCGGCGACGATGGAATCCCAGAATTTGGCGACGCGCAGGTCGAGTGTGCCGGGGGCGGGCGAGGGGCCGAGGTCGTCGGGCAGCCAGTCGAGGTTGGTGCCGCCCCAGTGGCACATCCACACGCGGGACCAGTTCAGTCCGGCCTTTTGGAATTCGGCGAAGGTGTTTTCGAAATAGGATGCGCGCGGGCCTTCCGGCCAGGCGAGATTGGCGCCGAAGGGCGTGAAGGGGGTGCCGTCGGCAAAGGCGAAGCGACGGGGATCGGAGGGATCGACGACCACGTTGCCCCGGGGGTCGGGCAGGGTATGCACCACGACAGTGGTGGCGCCGACCGTTTTCGCGTCGCGGTCGACGAGTCCGTCGCCCGTGGTTTCCTGCACTGTGCCTAGCCGGTATTCGCCGAGGGTGGTGGCGCGCAGGCGCACCGACCAGGTATTGCGGCCGGAGAGGTAGGCGGGGAGCCGCACGGAGTCGCCGGAGGGCGTGAGCACCTGTGCCCAGACCAGGCGGCCGAAGGGATTGCCCTTGGCGCGCTCCAAGCGGAAGGAAAACTCCACCGGTGCGGCGGAGGCGAGGAGTCCTGCAGCCCCAAGGAGGAAGAGCGCGAATGCTCGGCGAAGCTTCATGGTATGGGGGGTACGTAGCGGAGAAAGCGCCCCGCGCGCAAGCGGCTGCCGCAACGAATTTTGACGACAGAATTGATGAATCGTGGTGCAGTGGCGGATTGCGCTCGCCGGGAGCGCGTCTAGACCTGCGCAGTGCTGAGCCGTGGCACGTGCCCGCGTCTCCGCTCGTTGACTATGGAGACTCTTTCTCTCGCCCTTTCCGCCTGGTTGTTTCGCGATATGACTCGCCGCTCCGCCTGGCGCGCCGCGCAGGTGCCCGGCTGCGTGCACGCCGACCTGCGGCGTCACGGGCTGATCCCGGATCCGTTCTGGGGCAACAACGAGGAGCAGCTCCAGTGGATCGGCGAGCACGAGTGGGCGTACCGCACGAGCTTCGCCGTGCCGGTGGCGCTGCTGGACGAGGAGGTCGTCGAGTTGGTGGCCGACGGTCTCGACACGCTGGCGACGGTGATCCTCAACGGCCGCGAGGTCGCACGCACGGAGAACATGTTCATCGGCTACCGCTGGGATGTGAAATCATTGCTGCGCGCCGGCCGCAACGAGTTGGTGGTTCGCTTCGGCTCTGCGCCGGAGTACATCCGCACGCACCGGACGGAGCACCGGCCGCCGGTCGAATTCAACGACCCCGTTGGCGGCTGCACGCGGCTCCGCAAGCAGCAGTGCCAGTTCGGCTGGGACTGGGGCCCGCGGTTCATCACGGCCGGCATCTGGCGCGACATTCGACTCGAAGCGTGGACGGGCAATCGTGTCGAGAGTGTGCTTGTGACGCAGGTGCACACGAAGGCACCCGAGGGCGACACGGTGAGACTCTACCTCACCCCCGAGCTGGCGCGTGAGGACGAGTTGGCGCTCTGCCGCTGGACGCTCGCGCTTGACGGCAAGACCGTGGCGCGCGGCGAGGGCGCCGAGATCGCCGTGCCGCAGCCGCAGCTCTGGTGGCCGGCAGGGCAGGGCGCGCAACCGCTCTACACGCTCACCGTCGACGTGCTAGGCGGCGACGGCCGCGAACTCGGCCGCTGGGAGCGCCGCATCGGGCTGCGCACCATCGCGCTCGACCGGCACAAGGACGAGTGGGGCGAATCGTTCCAGTTCGTCGTGAACGGCCGTCCGATCTTCGCGAAGGGCGCCAACTGGATCCCCGCGCACAGCTTCGTGGCGGACCTCACGCGCGCCGACTACGCCCGCGACCTGCGCGCGGCCGCGCTGGCGAACATGAACATGATCCGCGTCTGGGGCGGCGGCATCTACGAGAGCGAGGACTTCTACGATTTGTGCGACGAACTCGGGCTGCTCGTCTGGCAGGATCTGATGTTTGCCTGCACGCTCTATCCGGCGGACGAGGCGTTTCTCGCCA
>DAOOFR010000093.1:0-7447 GCA_035415285.1 Opitutaceae bacterium | reverse complement strand
GCCGCCGGCGCGGCGCGCGGCGACACGCACTACTGGGACGTGTGGCACGCCCGCAAGCCGGTGAAGGACTACGAGCTGCACGCGTTCCGCTTCGCCTCGGAGTTCGGCATGCAGAGCTTCTCCTCGCGCGAGACGCAGGACACGTTCGCCCCGGCGGCGGACAACAACGTCTTCGGGCGGACGATGACCGCCCACCAGAAGAACCGCTACGGCAACCAGGTCATCCTCGACTACGTTTCGCGGCAGTACCGGTTCCCGAAGGACCAGGACTCGCTGCTCTTCCTCTCGCAGCTCAACCAGGCCGACTGCATGCAGGTCGGCGTCGAGCACTACCGGCGCAGCATGCCGCGCTGCATGGGCGCGCTCTACTGGCAGCTCAACGACTGCTGGCCGGTCGCCTCGTGGAGCTCGATCGAGTTCACCGGCCGGTGGAAGGCGCTGCACTATGTCGCGCGGCGGTTCTTCGCGCCGGCGCTGGTGTGCGCGCATGTGCCCGGCGAGGAAACGGCGATCACCGGCAACTATCGACACACGACGGTGCGCGAGGTGCATCTCTACACGGTGTACGACGCGCCGCAGCCCGCGGCCGGCACGCTGCGCTGGCGGCTCTGCCACCTCGACGGCCGCACGCTCCAGAAGGGCGTGCAGAAGGTCGCGTTGCGCTACGGCGAAAGCGTGAAACAGCGCACGCTCGACGTGGCCGCTGCGATGGAGCGGCACGGTCGCGACCACCTCTACCTGCGCCTCGAGTTGCTCATCGATGGCGCGGTGGCGAGCGAGGAGGAGGTGTTCCTCACGGCGCCGCGCTTCGTCGACCTGCCGCGTGGAAAGACGAAGGTCGGCGTGAAGCTGCTCTCGCCGAAGAAGGCGCGGCTCACGTTCACCTCGGCGGTGTTCCAACACCGCTTCGCCTTCGAATTGCTCGGCCTCGCGCACACTGCCAGCGACAACTACTTCGCGCTGTATCCGGGCGAGCCGCAGAGCGTGAAAGTGGAGTTCGTGCGGCCAGTGACTGCGGCGAAGCTCAAGGCGGCGCTGCGGTACCGGTCTTTGGTGGACACGTACTGAGCGGGCTTCTCCCGCGTGCGCACAGTGGCGTGCGAGTGCGACTCCCCCAGGCGCAGCGCGGAGGACGGTGCGACAGAGGTCGCCCTTTTACGGCGGAAAGGTGGAGGCGGGCGAGGATTGCGCGCCCGCAGTGGTGGGGGCCGAGGTCGTACCGCGGGATGCGTTCCCCGCGCAGGCGGCAGACGGTGCGACCGAGGTCGTACCTTGCTGAGAAGGGCGTGCGGTACGGCCTCGAAACCAACAAATCGCGTTCTGCGCGGCGCTTTTCTTGGTTGCTGGAGGAGGCCGGGACCGCCGTCATTGCTCTTTCCCCTAAACACCTCCCCGGTACTTCCTCCCCCCGTCATGAAGTTATTTGGCAACTCAAACATCAACCGCGACTACGTGATCGCCGACGCCGATCGCGTGCCGTTCTCGCAGAAATTTGGCTACGGTGTCGGCACGTTCTTCGACATGTGGGGCCACTGGCTCTATCCGACAATCGCGTTTCAAATTTTCGGGACGTTCCTGCACATGCCGTTTTGGCAGATCGGTGTGGCGGTCATTCTGAATCGCATCTTCGATGCCGTCTCGGATCCGGTTTTCGGTTGGCTTTCCGACAATGCGCGGACCCGGTGGGGGCGCCGCCGGCCGTTCATGTTGGCCGGTACCATATTGGCCAGTGTCGGACTACCGTTCTTGCTGGCGGTGACGCCAGGGTGGGGGAACTCGACGTTCGACCTCGGACTGAAGTTCAGTCTCTGGGGATGGAATGTGGATCTGACGCATTTGGAGCTCTCGCACTATTTCTGGTTCATGTTGGCGTCCTCGGCGATCTACCTGCCGATGGTGAGCTGCTTCAACATGCCCTACCAGAGTTTGGCCAACGAACTCACCCCCGACTACCATGAGCGCACGTCGGTGTTCGCGGTGAAGAATGCGATCCAGAAACTACCTGAGCTCGCGCTGTTCTTCTTCGGTGCCTTTTTCACGAAGGCGGTTTGGGCGGGCGCGGACAGCACCAATTGGTGGGAACGCGTCAAGCAGTTGTTCACGACCACCGAGGCTTGGGGCAAGACCCCCGACGGGGTCACGCCGAATATGCTGCTTGGGGCGCAGGTGTACCTGGTGTTTTGCGGCATCATCCTGTTCGTATGCGGACTGACGAGCGTGCTCCTCGTCAAGGAGCGCTACTACGGCAAGCTGGTGGCGAACCGCACCGACAAGATCTCGATCAAGGAAACGTTGTGGCAGACGCTGCGCTGCAAGCCGTTCCTCATCCAGAAGGTCATGGACATGGGCTACAACATGGGCCTGAGCATGGTCGGAACCCTCGGCCTCTCGATCACGATCTACTACGTCTGCAAGGGCAACAGCTCGGTCGGCAACGACTGGAACTTCTGGATGGGCGTCTCCGGCATGGTGCTCGGCTTCTGTGGCATTCCGGTGTTCACGTTCCTCGCTCGTCACCTCGGAAAACGGCATGCGATGGGCTGTGTGCTTGGACTGGCCATCCTGGTGTTCGTCGCCTCCTGGTGGCTCTACACACCGGAGGTCGTCTGGCTGCAGGTTCTGGCCTCCGGCACGATCGCCTTCATCGGCGCCGGCTATTGGACGATCGCCGGTTCCATCGGCGCGGACGTCATGGACTTCGATGAATATGAAGGGGGCCGCCGCCGCGAAGGCTCTTTTGCCGCCTGCGGCTCGTGGATCAACAAGGTCGGCATGGCGGTGGGCGCCGGCATCTCGTTCTTCATCCTCGACTGGGTCGGCCTGGACTCCAGCGCCGTCAAGCAGACGGACCACACGATCTTCATGATCCGCTTCCTCTTCCTTGCGATTCCGATCGCCGGGCTGGCGTGCTCCCTCTTCGCCCTCTCGCGCTTCCCGCTTACCCAGGAGAAGATGGCCGAGATTCGCACCGCCCTCGAGGCGCGCCGCGGTAAAGTCTGAGCGCTGCGCCCAACAGCTCTGTTTCCCCACGGGACCGGCTTCGGCCGGTCCCTTTTGTTTGTCGCTGCCGGGCTGTGCAGTGGCGAGGATTGTGCCGTACACATCGATGCGTCGGCGGAACCGACAGAAGACAACGAAGAGAACGAAGCATGAACGAGCAGGAGCACCGCAATCGTGGCCGTAGCCGTCACCTGGCCGGGGACGGAGAAGCTCAGCTCTGTTCGTGCGTCGCTTCCCCTTTGTCCGGGAGCCCTTCGTTCCCTTTGTTTCCTTCTGTCGCCTGCTGCGTCTTGTCCGCAAACTCCGAACACCCATGAAGCGATTCAGATTCTGGAAACTCGACGCGTTCACCACCGGCGCC
Source organism: Opitutaceae bacterium (assembly GCA_035415285.1). Taxonomy (GTDB): domain Bacteria; phylum Verrucomicrobiota; class Verrucomicrobiia; order Opitutales; family Opitutaceae; genus CAJCBL01. The sequence goes on along the minus strand of DAOOFR010000093.1, from coordinate 4,086 downwards.
TCCGCCGGCAATCCCGCCGGGCTCGTGCTGCTCCGGCCCGACGACTCCGTGAGCGACGCCGAGATGCAGCGGCTGGCGACGCAAGTCGCTGCGACCGGCTTCGTGACCGAGGTCGCCTTCGCGCGGCCGGTCGGCCCGGGTGAACTGGCGCTGCGCTATTTTTCCTGCGAACGCGAGGTGCCGTTCTGCGGACACGCGACCGTGGCCTCGATGTACCAGCTGCTTTCCGCCGTGCCCGAGTACCGGGGACTGCCGCGGCTCGCGCTGAACACGAGCAAGGGGCGGCTGGAGGTCGAGAACCGGATCGAGGCGGAGGGCTGCGTCTTCATCGCCGCGCCGGAGCCGGCGTTCCCCGAGCTGCATGTGATGGCCAGCGAGGCGGCAGCGGCGCTGGGGCTGCCGGTGGTGGCGCTCAACCGCCACGAGATCAGCCCCGACAGCGTGCTGCCGGTCTGCGAATGCGGGCAGAAGTGCCTGCTCGTGCCGGTGGCCGAACTCGATGCGCTGATCGCCTGCTCCCCGAGCTATGCGGTGCTGCGCGCGTTGGCCGATCGCACCGGCATCGAGGTGCTGGTGCTCCATTCGAAGCAGACCCATCTGCGCGACCGGCAGTTGCGCACGCGGGTGTTCGCGCCCGCCTTCGGCTATCTCGAAGATCCGGCGACTGGCTCCGGCAACGCCGCGCTGGCGCACTGGCTGCGGCGCAGCGGGGCGTGGACGGGCGAGGCGCTCGCCATCGAGCAGGGACCGGATCGCGTGGCGCCGAACCTCGTAACGATCCGCGCCGCGGCGGACGGCGGCCTGCGGATCGGCGGCTGCGGCGTGGCGCGCGTCGAGGGCGAGTACCTGCTGCATTGAGGCGCGCCATTCTTGATTCTCGCGCAATCGGCTGACCGGGGTAGGGGCCGGCCCGCTGGGCCGTCCGCTCACTCGGCGGGCCCATTCTGCCGTACGGCAGAACGCCCTACAGCAAGGCTTCAGTTCGATGCGCGAGGATCAGTAGTCGGCGTCGGGTGCGAGCTCGCTCGCACCGCTCGGCATGAGCGGCGCCCAGACGGTGCGAGCAAGCTCGCACCCTACATTGGAGATCCAGCGGTCTCGCGGTGAATCCCGGTCTGCCTCGTCGCCACGCGCTCAAGCAACATGAACCCGAAACCACAGATTTCACGGATGAACACGGATCATCCAGCGACCATCCACGCCAATCCGTGTTCTGCCGTGCGGCAGAATGGTCAACCTCCGAAGGGATCGCTCAGCAATGTTGCCTCCCCGCAAGGTCGTGCCCCGGCAGCGCGTCCACGCTGAGGACGCACTCGCTCGGTTTGGTCTGCGCGCGTGCCCATTACGGCTCAGAATTTCCTTTCCGCTCCCGGTGCGGAGCGGGCAACGTTGCGGCGATGAGCACGCTCGTTGGCCTGCAAAAACAGATGGAGTCCGGCGGCGACCTCGCGCCGGACCAGGTGACCGACGCCGTCGCCGCCTTGGTCGACGCCGAGGTGTCGCCCGAGCAGAAAGAGAGTTTTCTCCACACGCTGAACAACAAGGGCGAGAAGCCGGCCGAGGTGGCGGCGTTCGCGGCCGAGTTCCGCCGGCTCGCGCGCGATCCCGGCGTGGCGCAGTGGGCGGGCGAGGCGATCGACGTCGTGGGCACGGGCGGCGACCATGCGGGCAGCTTCAACATCTCCACGGCCACGGCGTTCGTGCTCGCGGCGGCCGGGGTGAAGGTGATGAAGCACGGCAACCGCTCGATCACCTCGAAGTGCGGCAGTGCGGACCTCATCGCCGCCATCGGCGTGCCGCTCGATGCCCCGCTGGAGCGCATGCAGCGCTCGCTCGCCGAGGTGAACTTCTGCTTCTTCTTCGCGCCCGGTTTCCATCCGGCGTTCAAGGAGATCGCGCCGGTGCGCAAGGCGCTCGCCGCGAAAGGCCGCCGGTCGGTGTTCAACATCCTCGGACCGCTGATCAACCCCGGCCGCCCCGCCTTCCAGCTCTTCGGCGTCTACGCGAAGGACTGGGTCGAGCCGCTCGCCGGCGCGCTGCACGACCTCGGGCTCACGGCCGCGCTCGCCATCCACGGCCGCGTGCCCGGCACCGACCGCGGGCTCGACGAGTGGTCGACCGCCACCGAGAACTTCTGTGCCGGCGCCGGCCGTCTCCGCGGTCCGCTCACGCCGCTCGATCTTGCGACGACCGGCCTGAGACCGGGCCGGCTCGACGAGCTCCAAGGCGGCGACGCCACCGTGAACCTCGCGATCTTCGAAGCGCTCCTGGCCAGCCGCGCGCCGCAGACCATCGCTGACACCGTGGCGCTCAACGCCGGTGCCGGTCTCTGGGTGACTGGCCGCGCCAAGGACCTCGCCGCCGGTGTGGCGCAGGTGCAGGAGTTGTTGCGCAACGGCACCGTGAAACGCCACGTCGAGCGCACGCGGCAGTTCTGGAAGGCCTGAGGATGCCGCGCTTGCCGGCCCATGTGATGGATCTTCCGAGTAGGGCCGGTCTCAGACCGGCCGCCCGGGTGTTGTTTATCTTCTTCAACCAATAATGGCCGGTCGGAGACCGGCCCTACTTTTTCTCCCCATGAAACGTCTCTACTTCGGCACGGATGGTGTGCGCGGGCGCTTCGGCGACGCGGTGATGAATCAGGACTTCGTCCGCAAGCTGGCCAACGCTGCCGGGCGGCACATGGCCGCCAAGCTGGGCTCGGGGCCGAAGCGGGCATTGATCGGCCGCGACACGCGCGCCTCGGGCCCCGCGCTCGAAGCCGCCGTGGCCGAGGGGCTCGTTGCGGCGGGCTGGAATGTGGGCCTGCTCGGCGTGGTGCCGACACCGGAGGTGTCGCTCGCGGTGCGCGAGTCGAAGTCGCAGTTGGGCGTCGTGATCACGGCGTCGCACAACCCTGCCGACGACAATGGCGTGAAGTTCTTCGCCAGCACCGGTCTCAAGCTGCCCGACGCCGAGGAAGCGGCGATCGAAGCGCTACTCGATAGTCCGGCAGCGCCCGCGGCCACGCGCGGCGAGAGCCGCGCGGTGGGCGAGGCGAAGATGCTCTACATCGGCCAGGCCGCGCGGCTGTTGCCGCCCGGCGCGCTAGCCGGCTGGAAGATTGTCTTGGACACGGCCAACGGGGCCACGTGCGAGACCTCGCGCGAGGTGTTGGAGTCGCTTGGCGCCGAGCTCGAGCTGCTCGGCAACGCACCCGACGGCCGCAACATCAACGCTGGCGTGGGCAGCGAATACCCGCAGCAACTGGCGGCGCGCGTGCTCGCCACCGGCGCGCGGCTCGGCATCGCGCACGACGGCGACGGCGACCGCGCGGTGTTCTGCGACGAGAAGGGCGCGACGCTCGATGGCGACGAGGTGCTGACGTTCCTCGCGCTCGGGATGCTCAAACGCGGCGAACTGCCCGGGAAGACCCTGGTCGTGACCGTGCAGAGCAATCTCGGTGTCGATGCCGCGCTGGCGGCTGCGGGCGGTCGCGTGGTGCGCACGAACGTGGGCGACCGCTACGTGAGCGAGGCGCTCCAGCGCGAGGGCGCGGCGCTCGGCGGCGAGTCGTCGGGGCATTTCATCTTCCCGAAGATTTCGCCGGCCGGCGATGGTCTGCTCGCGGCGCTCTCGGTGCTGCGCGTGATGCGCGACACCGGCAAACCGCTCTCGGAGCTGCGCCGGGCGCTGAAGAAGTTTCCGCAGGCGCAGAAGGCGTTGAAGCTCGCGGCAAAGCCGCCGCTGGAGTCGTTGCCCGGGGTGCAGCAGGTGTTGCGCGAAGCCGAGACGGCGCTTGCCGGCGCGGGCCGCGTGATGATCCGTTATTCGGGTACGGAGCCGAAGGTGCGCGTGCTCGTCGAGGCGCAGAACGATGCCGCCGTGGCCGAGTGGATGGCGAAGGCCGAGGCGGCGCTGCGCGCGGAGTTGACGGTGCTCTGAGGCGGTGCGACCAAGGTCGCACCCTACGGGTTTCCGGTCGAATGTGCGGAGCGAGGTTGCCGGTGGCGGGCGGCCGCGCAGAACGGCTGCGCGATCAAGCTGATACAAAGTAGCATTCAAAGGTATAATAAACCCATGGGAATCCACGGGAAGCATGTGAGT
>DAOOFR010000092.1:0-13765 GCA_035415285.1 Opitutaceae bacterium | reverse complement strand
CCTCGGCCTGGCACGCGCCGGCCTGCTCACGGAGTTCCGGACCTGCTTCGCGGTCGACCCGGGTGCGGCGTGGTTGAGCCTCCTGCCCGGCGGCCTCGCCGCGCAGCTCCGCCGCCGAGCCGTACCGGACGAACTATTACCGCTCGCCCGCTCGCGTCCGCTGCGCGAGTTCGTGCGCCTCGCCGCGGGCCGCGGTGGCATCGGCGGCCGCCTCACCCGCCATGAGACCGGCCTGTGCTGCGTCGACGCGGTGTATCGCGACCTCGACCGAGCCTGCGCGCGCCGGCTCGCCCACGGCGGCCTCTCCGGCGTCTACGCCTACGAGGACGGCGCCGCCGCGACTTTCGCCGCCGCCCGCGCGCGCGGCCTCGCCACCTTCTACGACCAGCCGATCGGCTACTGGCGCGCCGCCCGCCGTATCCTGACGGAGGAGGCGGAGCGCGAGCCCGAGTGGGCCGGCACAATCGGGGGCAACCGCGACAGCGCGGCGAAGACGGAGCGCAAGGACGAGGAGCTCCGCCTGGCCGACGTCGTCTTCGCCGCCACCTCGTTCACCAAGGCCACACTCGCGGAGCATCCCGGTTTCAGCGCGCCCGTTCACGTGATTCCCTACGGCGCCCCGGCCGGCGATCCCGCCGCGCCACGTTCGCCGTACGCCGCCCCGGACCAGCCGTTGCGCGTGCTCTACGTGGGTTCGCTCGGCCAGCGCAAGGGCCTCTCCTATCTCTTCGCCGCCGCCCGGCTCGCCGGCCGCTCGATCGAGCTCACATTGGTCGGCACCAAGCCCGCTGCGCCCTGCGTCGCCCTCGAGCGCGCGCTCGGCGGCCACCACTGGATCGCCTCGCGGCCCCACGCCGGCATCCTCGACCTCATGCGCCGCAGCGATGTATTGGTCTTCCCCTCGCTCTTTGAGGGCTTCGGTCTGGTGATCCTCGAGGCCATGGCGCAGGGCGTGCCGGTCATCACCACCCCGCATACGGCCGGGCCGGACCTCATCACCGACGGCACCGACGGCTTCCTCGTGCCGATCCGCGACTCCGCCGCGATCGCCGCGCGGCTCGACGAGCTGCACCGCGACCGGGCTCGCCTCGCCGCGATGGGCGCCGCCGCCCGCGCCCGCGCCGCGCAATTCACCTGGGCCGCCTACGAGACCGGGCTGGCCCGGATCGTGCACGACCAACTCGCCGCCGGCCCCCGCCCAAGCGACACCACCTCCGCTCCGCTCCGTCACGATGGCGCCTAACGTATCCTGCTTCCTCAACTTGGTGCGGTTCTTCTCCGCGCTACTGGTCGTCGTCGCCCACTTCGGCACCACCGGCTACTCGGACTGGTTCCTGCTGTCGCACCGGGTCGGGCATTTCAGTGTGATCGTGTTCTTTGTGCTCTCGGGCTACGTGATCTCCTACACCACCGTGGCGCGGCGGCGGTCCGGGACGGACTATGTCATCGCCCGGCTGTCGCGGATCTACTCGGTGCTGGTGCCGGCCCTGCTGCTCACGGCGGTGCTCCTGCTCGTCGGCCGCTCGCTGGATCCCGCCTACTACCACCGGTTCGATCGCGGGCACGAAGCCGTGCGGTTCGGCCTGAGTCTGCTGAACCTGCAGGAGAGCTGGTGGCTGAGCGCGGCGCCGCCCACCAACCAGCCGCTCTGGTCGCTCGCGTACGAGTTCTGGTTTTACACCGCCTTCGGCGTGTTCCTGTTCGTGCGGCCGCGTTTCTGGCGCTGGGCGCTGCTCGTCGCCTGCGGGGTGGTCGTCGGGCCGAAGATCTTCCTGCTGCTGCCGGTGTGGCTGGTCGGCGTCGCGTGCCACCGCGTTGGCGACCGGTACCGGTGCTCACCGGCCATGGCGCGCGCGGGACTGGCGGTGGTCGTCACCATCCTCATCCTGCACCTGTGGCGCGGCATCGACGTGCCCCTCCTCGTGGGCACCCCGCCGTTCTTCTTCTCCAACGGGTTCGTGACCGACCTCGGGGCCGGTGCGCTCGTGGCCCTCGTGATCCTCCTGGTGCGCGATGCCATGCCGCCGGTCTCCCCGCAGGGCGCGCTCTCGCGCTTCGCCCGCGCGGGGGCCGATGCCTCGTTCTCGCTCTACGTCCTCCACCACCCGCTGCTCGTGTTCCTGGCCGCGACCGTCGACTACGACCACCACGGCTGGCTTCCGGCGGTGGCCGGCCTCGGCGCCTCGCTGGCGCTGGCCTTCGCCTTCAGCGCCGCCACGGAGAAGCGGCGCCACCTGCTCACGGAGCAACTCGAGCGTCTCTTCGCGACCCTCCGCCCCGCCCGCTGACCCGCCAACTTCCGGCTCCCGCCGGCCGGCCGATTCCGCCAACCTCCTCCCGTGTATCGCTCCATCAAAACCCTGATCTGGATCTACGCGCTGCTGCTGATCTTCGAGGGGGCGCTGCGCAAGTGGGTGCTGCCCGGATACTCGGACGCGCTGCTGGTCGTGCGCGACCCGGTCGCGATCCTGATCTACCTGCTCGCGCTCGGCCGCGGGGCCCTGCCGTTCAACGGCTGGGTGCTCGCCACCGGCTTCATGGCCGTGGCCGCGGTGCTCGGCTCGTTCCTCGCCGGCCAGGACAACCTCCTCGTCACCGCCTACGGCCTGCGCACCAACTTCCTGCATCTGCCGCTGGTCTGGGTCATGGCGACGGTGCTCACCCGGCGCGATGTCGAGCGCCTCGGCCAGGCGCTCCTGCTGCTCGCCGTCCCGATGACCGTGCTGATGGTCGTCCAGTTCGAGTCGCCACCGGACAGCTACATCAACCGCGGCGTCGGCATGGAGGAGGGCGTCGGCCAGATCTACGGCGCGCTCGGCCATATCCGCCCGCCGGGCTTCTTCTCCTTCATCACCGGGCCCAACCTCTACTATCCGTTCGCGGCGGCCCTGCTCTTCCACCAGTTCAAGGCGCGCCATCGCCTCTGGTGGCCGCTGCTCGTGCTGTGCGGACTGGCGGTTGTTTTCGCCGTCCCGGTCTCGATCAGCCGCACGCTGGCGGTCGCCGTCGTGGCCGTGGGCCTGGCCTATGGGTTCAGCCTGCTTTTCACCGGGTTGATCAACGCCTCCGTGCTGCGCCTCGCCTTCGTCGGAGCGGTCGTCTTCACGATCCTCGGTTTCCTGCCGATCTTCGACGAGGCCCGCGAGGCCTTCTTCTCGCGCTGGGAGACGGCCGCGAGCGGGGGCGACACCAGCGGCGTGGGCGTGGTCACCGATCGGGTGTTCAGCGGCGGCGCGTATCTCCACGACACCCTCGGCCGGGCAAACCTCTTCGGCGAGGGCGTCGGCATGGGTTCCAACGTCGCCGCCCGCCTCACCACCGGGCGGATGGGCTTCCTGCTCGCCGAGAACGAGTGGGCGAAATGCCTGCTCGAGCTCGGGCTGCCGCTCGGCGTGGCCTTCCTCGGCCTGCGGTTCCTCCTCGCCTTCTCGCTGCTGCGCCACGCGCTGCACCGGCTGGTCCGCCTGCGCGACCCGCTGCCCTGGCTGCTCCTCGGCGCCACGGTCGTCCCCCTCGTGTCCGGTCAATGGGCACAACCCACCGGCCTCGGTTTCGCCATCCTCGGCTCCGGCCTCTGCCTGGCCTCCTGCCAGGACGAGCCGGAGGAGGTCGACGACGAGCTGCCCGAGGACGAGGAGGTGGACGAGCCGGAGGAGCCGGCCGAGCCGATCGATGGCGAGGAGGCGCCCGCCCGATGAGCCCGCCGCCGGTCATCCTCGTCGCCAACTTCGCGCCCGACGCACAGCAGAGCATGCTCCGGCTCGCGGAGTTGTTCCGCCGCGAGCTCGCCGCGGCCGGGGTCGCCGTGGAGCTGGTGGCACCGCTGCCTCGGCTCACGCGCCTCTGCCGCCCCTACCGCTACAGCGGCTGGCCCAAGCTCCTCGGGTACGCCGACAAGTTCCTGTTCTTCCCCCGCGTGCTCCGACGCCTCGTGCGCGCCCGCCCCGACGCCGTCTTCCACATCGTCGACCACGCCAACGCCGTCTACCTGGCTCATCTGCCCCGGCGCACCGTCGTGACCTGCAACGACCTCCTGCAGATCCGCTCCGCCCTCGGCGAGATCCCCGAGAACCGCGTCGGCTGGAGCGGGCGCCGCTACCAGCACTGGATCCGGCGCCACCTCGCCCGCGCCCCGTGGGCCGCCTCGATCTCCGGCAAGACCTGCGCGGACCTCCGCCGCCTGACCGGCCTGCCGCCGGAGCGCACGCCCGTGATCCCGTTGCCGTTGAATTTCGACTACCACCGGCTGGACGCCGACCGGGCCCGGGCGCTGGTCGCCGAAGTGTCGGCGAGCGCCGCACACACCGCCTTCCTGCTCAACGTCGGCGGCGGCCAGTGGTACAAGAACCGTCCCGGCCTCCTGCGCATCTTCCACGCGCTCAGGACCGCGCACGGCTACGCCGGCCGGCTGATCATGGTCGGCAAGCCCCTCGCCGGCGCCGACGCCGCCCTCGCCGCGCAGCTCGGCCTGGCCGACGCGATCGAGGCCCCGCGCCACGTCTCCAACGAGCAGCTCGCCGCCCTCTACTCCGCGGCCGACGGGCTCGTCTTCCCCTCGCTCGAGGAGGGCTTCGGCTGGCCCAGCCTCGAGGCGCAGGCCTGCGGCTGCCGTGTATTCACATCCAACCGGCCGCCGATGACCGAGGTCGGCGGCGACGGCGCCGTCTACTTCGATCCCGCCGATCCCGCCGGCGCCGCAGCCACGATCGCCCAGGCGCTGCGCGGGACGCCGGTCCTCAACGAGCGCGGCCTCGCCAACGCCCGCCGTTTCACCACCGCCGCCATGGTCGCCGCCTACCTCGAGCTCTACCGCCGGGCCGCCCAGGAATGACCGCCACTCCCCTCCGCCTGCTCCGCGCCCTGCACTCGCTCGCCCCCGCCGGCGGCGGCCCCACCGCCGGCGTGCGTTCGATCACGCCCGTGCTCGCCGCCCGCGGCGTGGCCACCGAGATCGTCACGGTCGACGACCCGGCCTCCGCCCACCGCTGCCCGGAGGCCGCGGCGATCCACGCGCTCGGCCCCAGCCGCCGCGCCAACGGCTACTGCGCGGCCCTACGCCCCTGGCTGCGCCGCGAACTCCCGCGGTTCGACGCCGCCGTGGTCCACGGCCTGTGGCAGTTCCATGGTTACGCCGTCTGGCGCGAGGCGCGGCGCCGGGGCACGCCCTACTTCGTCTACCCCCACGGCATGCTCGATCCGTGGTTCAACCGCACCTATCCGCTCAAGCACTTCAAGAAGCGGCTGTACTGGTGGCTCGCGGAGTACCACGTGCTCCGCCACGCCGCGGGCGTGCTCTTCACCTGCGAGGAGGAGCGGCGGCTCGCCCGCACCGCCTTCCGTCCGTGGCGCTGCCGCGAGGTCGTCGTCAACTACGGCTGCGCCGCCCCGCCGCCACCCGACGAAGCGCAGCGCGCCGCCTTCCGGGCCGTTTGCCCGGAGCTGGGCAACCGCGCGTTCCTGCTCTTCCTCGGCCGGATCCACGAGAAGAAGGGCGTCGACCTGCTGCTGCAGGCACATGCGGAACTCGCGGCCACGGCGCCCGCGGGCACCACCCCGCCCGTGCTCGTCGTCGGCGGACCCTGCGCCGATCCCGGCTACCTCGCGCAACTCCGCGCCCGCGCCGGCGCCGACGTGCTCTGGCCGGGCATGCTGGAGGGCGCCGCCAAGTGGGGCGCCTTCCGCGCCGCGGAGGCGTTCGTGCTGCCCTCGCACCAGGAAAACTTCGGCATCGCCGTGGCCGAGGCGCTCGCCTGCGGCACGCCCGCGCTCATCTCCGACCAGGTGAACATCTGGCGCGAGGTCGCCGCCGCCGGCGCCGCCCTCGTCGAGCCCGACACCGCCGAGGGCACGAGCCGCCTGCTCGCGCGCTGGGCCGCACTCCCGGCCGCGGAACGGTCGCGGATGCGCGCCGCCGCCGCCGCCTGTTTCGCCAACCGGTTCGAGATCTCCCGCGCGGCCGACTCGCTGCTGGACGAAGTCCACCGCGTACTGGCTGTCCGACCACCCGTCGTTTCGCCCTAGTTTCCCGCATGCGCATCACCATCGTCCAAGGAGCGTTTCTGCCGGTGCCGCCGATCATGGGCGGCGCGGTCGAGAAGGTCTGGCACGGGCTCGGGCAGGAGTTCGCGCGCCGCGGGCACGAGGTGCTGCATGTCTCCCGCCGCCATCCCCATCTTCCTAACACGGAGACGGCCGGCGGCGTCCGCCACCTGCGCGTCCCGGGCTTCGCCCAGCCGCGTTCGCTGGCGCTGCTGAAGCTCAAGGATCTGCTCTACACCCTGGCGGTGCGGCGCCGCCTGCCCCCGGCCGACATCGTCGTGGGCAACACCTTCTGGCTGCCGCTGCTCGTGCGCGCACCGCGCCACGGCCGGATGGTCGTGCACGTGGCCCGGTTTCCCCGCGGGCAGATGCGGCACTACCGCCATGTCGCCTGCCTGCAGACCGTCTCCAGCGCCGTGGCACGGGCGATCGCCGAGGAGCTGGGCGGGGGCCGGGCCCCGCGCCTGTGTGTCATCCCCTACCCGGTCGCCCATCGCGCCGCGAACCTGCCGGCCCCGACGGAACGCACGCCGACCGTGCTCTACACCGGGCGCGTGCATCCCGAGAAGGGCCTCGACCTGCTGCTCTCGGCCTGGCGCCGCGCGACCCCGCACCTGCCCGGCTGGAAGTTGCGCATCGTCGGCCCGTGGCGCGCCGAAGAGGGCGGCGCCGGCGCGGCCTATCTCGAACTCCTGAAACACGAGGCGCGCGGCCTGCCGGTGGACTTCGTCGGCCCGCTCTTCGGCGCCGAGGCGCTCAACCACGAATACCGCTCGGCCTCGATCTTCGTCTATCCTTCGCTCGCCGCCCGGGGCGAGACCTTCGGGCTCGCGCCGCTCGAGGCGATGGCCTTCGGCCTCCCGCCCATCGTCTCCGGCCTCGAGTGCTTCCGCGACTTCGTGCACCCCGAGCAGAACGGCCTCGTCTTCGACCACGACGACGGCAACGCCGGCGGCGAGCTCGCCGAACGCATCGTGCGCCTCGCCGACGACCACGAACTGCGCGCCACCCTGGGCGCCGCGGCCTGGGCCGACTCGGCGAGCTACACCGAGGCGGCCGTGGCGGAAGCCTACCTCGCCGAGTTTGCCGCGCTCCTGCGCGATCCCGCCCCCTCCCGCCGATGAAGACCCACGCCCAGCGTTCGCCCTACGATTCCCCCTGGTCGCTCCGCGACCGCCTCCGCGCTCTGCTCTGGGAGCTGTGCTGGCCGCTGGCCTGCGGCTGGACGCCGAAGCCGCTCAACGGCTGGCGGCTGCTCTGGCTGCGCGTCTTCGGGGCCAGGATCCACGGCCGCCCGTTCGTGCACCAGCGCGCGCGTATCCAGCATCCATGGAAACTCACACTCCACGACCGGGCCTGCCTGGGCGACCGCGCCAACGCCTACACCCTCGGGGAGATCGTCATCCATGAGCGGGCCACCATCGCCCAGGAGGCGTACCTGTGCACCGGCACGCACAAGTTCGGCGACCCCGCGCTGCCGCTGCAGACCGCGCCGATCGTCGTCGGCGCCGGGGCCTTCGTCGGCGCCCGCGCGTTCATCCTGCCGGGCGTGACCATCGGCGCCGGCGCCGTCGTCGGCGCTTGCGCGTTGGTACGCCACGACGTCGAGCCCGGCACCACCGTCGCCGGCAACCCGGCCCGGCCCGTGGGCCGGAAGAACTGACCCTTCGCACAGCGCCGAAACCTCCACGGATGCCCTGCCCCGGCTCCACTGGTCGATGAATCCCCCGCCCAACAGGCCGCTCTACATCAGCGGCACCGCCCTGATCCACCGCTCGGAAGGGGTGGGCGTGTACACCCGGCGGCTGTTAGAGGGATTGTCCCGATACGCACCGGAACTTCCCTGGAAACTGGTGGTGCCGGAGGATCTGCAGGAGGCCGCCCGGTCGGTCGCGCCGGAGCGAGTCGAGGTGGCTCCGGTGTGGCCGCGTTTCCGGCGCAGCCTGCTGCGCGAGATCGCCGGCGCCCGCGCGGTGGCCGCGCATGTGCGCCGCATCGCGCCCGAGGCGCTGCTGCTGTGCACCTACGATTTCCATTCGCACGCTCGCCCGCGGCGCGTGCTGCAGGTGCTCCACGACTGTCTGCCCGAACGTTTCCCGCAGGACAACGGCGGCGGCCTCCTCCGCCGCTGGCATCGCCGGCGCTGCCTCGCGTGGGCCCGCCGGGCCGACCGGGTGGTGACCGTCTCCCGCTGGTCCGCGCGTGACCTCACGCAGATCGGGAGGATCGCCCCGGAGCGGATCGCCGTCGTTCCGGGTTGGCTCGATCGGCGGTTCGAACAGCGTCCCGACGACGCCGCGATCGCAGCGATGCGCGCCCGGCTCGGACTGCCCGCCCGCTACCTGCTCTACGTGGGCGGGTTCCGCCGATACAAGGCGGTGGACCGGCTGCTCCGGGCCTATGCCCTCGCCCGCACCCGCGGCGACCTGCCGGCGCTGGTGCTCGCCGGCCGCATCCCCGGCGCGCCGCAGCTCACGCGCAGCCTCGACGTCCCCGCCACCCTCTCCGCCCTCGGTCTCGGCCGCGACGCCGTGCTCTGCCCCGGGTTCATCCCCGACGACGACCTGCCTGCGCTCTATGCCGGTACGGCGCTCTTCGTGTTCCCCTCCCTGCACGAGGGTTTTGGTTACGCCCCGGCGGAGGCGATCGCCATGGGCTCGCCGGTGCTGGTCTCCCACCGCGCGTCCCTCCCCGAGGTGGCCCCGGCGGCGCACTGCCAGTTCGACCCCGAGAACACCGAGGCACTGGCGGAGATGATCCGCGCGGCGGTCGCCACACCGGAGCGTTTCCGCCAACCGGCAAACACGGACTTCGCCGGTGCCGCCGGCATCGCCCGTTTCCTCGCCACGCTCTCGCCACTGCTCGGGGTGGGGCCCGCTGTGCAACCATGATCTCGCTACGCACGCTCTGGCAGCGCGAGAAACACCGACTGCGGCCGCTGCTCCGCATCAGCCAAGCCTGGCGGCGGGCGCGCATCCTCCTGCCGCTCCATCGGCTGCCGTTCAGCTCGAAGCACCTCGGCCGGCCCAAGGGCGGCTACGCCGACGGCGCGGCCTACGCGTCGTCCCGGGCCGGGGCGGAGATCGGCGCCCGCCACGTCCCCCTCTATCCGGCGGAGCGGCAGCACCGGCACCCGCCCACAGTATTTGGAGGCCGGATGCCGGAGAAATTCTCCGCGCACCTGGAGGCGGCACTCCCCGCCGCGGGCGTCACGGTCCTGCCGCGCGGGCGGCACTGGGGTTTCTACGGCGGCACCATCATCACGGCCGACGACCGCGTGCTCATCGACGTGTCGCGCGATGTGTGGCAATGGCCCGGGCACACCGTGCGCACCCGGTTCAAGCTGCCCCGTTGCCGCCCGCTGCCGGGGGTGACGGCGTCCCTCACCACCCCGGAGGCCGACACCAACTACTGGCACTGGACCACCGAGCTGTTGCCGCGGCTGCATTTGCTGGAGCGGGCCGGGTTTCCCCCGGAACGGGTCGACCGCTATCTCGTCAACACCACCGGCGCCCGTTACCAACGGGAGACGCTCGCCACGCTCGGGATCCCGCCGGAGAAGATCGTCGTGCCCTCGGCGACGACCCACTTCGAGTGCGAGACGCTCGTCGTGCCCACGGTCAACCAATGCCATCACGATGTGGCCTCGTGGACCGTCGCCTGGCTGCGGACGCTCGCGCCCGCCACGGAGTCGGCGACCGGCGGACGGCGGCTGTTTCTCTCCCGCGCCGATGCCGGTTTCCGCCGCTTACTCAACGAGGAGGAGATCATCGCCACGCTCGCGCCGCTCGGCTTCGAGGTCGTCCGGGCCAGCGCGCTCGATGTTGCCACCCAGCGGCGGCTCTTCCTCGAGGCCTCGCTGGTGGTCGGTCCGCACGGGTCTGCCTTCACCAACACGGTGTGGTGCCGGCCCGGCACGCCCTGCGTGGAGTTCATGGCCCCGGGCTACTGCGACCTCGCGTTCTGGGGCATGGACGAGGCCGCCGGGCTGCCCCACACGGTGATCGTCGGCGAAGTCGCGCACGGCGAGGCTCGCCGCCGTTTCGAGGATTTCACCGTCGCACACGACATCGTCCGCTCGGTGATTTCCGGACTGTTGGATACAGCGAGCAAGCGATCAAGCGGCGACGCCCCGGCACAGGCCGATTGAGGCCCGGGCATCCGCCAGATCCGCACAGCGCAGGAGGGTGGCGAACCCCGCCAAGGTTGTCGTTTCCTGCGGAAAAGGCCTCCGTCGAGCTTCTGGCGAATTTCCCTACAGCACGCATCGCCTCTCATCATGAAAAGCGCAGTTAGGACCGACTGAAGGCAACAAAGAGAACGAAGTGTGAACGAGTTTGGTGTCCAAATCCGGGGCCACGGTCTGCACCTGGCGAGAAAAGGAGAAGCCCAAGGGAATAGAAGTATCGGTTCTCTTCTCTCCGAACGATCTTCGTTTCCTTCGTTACCTTCTGTCGTCTGCTGATCTTGGGTTCACTCGAGAATCAATAGCTTCCACCCCTCCATCTCTCCCCTGGCCACGGCCCCGGTCACGTACCGGGGCCGTTCTGTTTTCTGGCCAGTTCTCCGGGGTGTTTTCGGGGGCATCACCCTATGCCCACCTTCGGTGGAACCCGCTAGTCTCGCCGCGCAAACCCAGCTCCAGCCACGCTGTCCGCAGCGCCTTTCAGTCGCCAGTCCCCGGTCGCCGCCCTCTGCCCTCGACGATAGCTGCCTTCGAGCATCGCAACCAGAGCGCCTGCGACCGATTTCCCGCCCGATCGCGCAAATTTTCGCTTCGGGTGCCGGAAAGAGCCCCGTTCCGAGGCACCGGCCCAAGACTTTGCGGACCAACACCAAGAAGGAAAACCGGGAAAGCGGGGCCCCGTCCCACCGGGCCCTTTCCCCCAGTCGATTGGGGACCACACACCTCTCCCGCAAGGGCTCCTCCCCACGGGCGCTTTCACCCGCGCAGAGCAAGGCTGAGGCACAACCATCCACCATTACCCAGCCATGAGTAACCGCGCGATCCTTCCCTCCCTCCTCTCCATCACGCTCGCAGCCGCGCTGCACGCGTCCGTCCAAAGCGACATCGGCTATACCGAGCTCAAAGCCGAGTTCGGTTCCGCCCTGCCCGACGGATCGAACCTCACCGCCCTCGTGGTCGAGGCACCCTCCGGCACCAGCGGGTGGGCCGTCGCCAAGAGCGGTGAGCTCAGCACCCGGAAGATCACCTTCCCGTACGCCACCACCCCGCCGACCTCCTTCTCCAGCCATGCCGGCACCGTGGCCAAGAACCTCTGTGGGACGACAACCAGCATCCTCCCGGCTCTCGGGGAGCTGAAGGTCTGCAGCGTCAACACCTACCGAGACGATTCGCTCGACGTTGGGATGCGTACGAGTCCGATCACCGTCAATTGGGATCTCGAAAATCACTCGTACGTCAGCGATGTGTCGGTGTTCAACACCGTCTCGCTCCGGTTGCTCGACTACCGAATCAACCGCGATCTGGTCACTGTGGTAGTCGCGCTCAAGAACGGCACCGCCGGCATCGATGCGCTCTGGGGCAACAACTACAACACGATCGTTGTCGGGACCGCCAACGGCCAACATACCCGCGGGGGCACCAACTTCGACAGCGCCGGACGGATGAAGCCCGATCTGGTCGGCACGGCGACCTACACCAGCTACGCCACTCCGGTGGTGACGTCGGCCGCCGGACTGCTCATCGCCGAAACCAAGCGCACTGCATCGCTCGCGCCCGCCAAGGATCCCCGCGTGATCAAGGCCCTGCTCATGGCCGGCGCCACCAAGGAGGAATTTCCCGCTTGGACCCGGACTCCGGCCCAGCCGCTCGACCCGGTCTACGGCGCCGGGCAGGTCAATATCTACAATTCCTACAAGGCATTGCTCGCCGGTCGTCAGCCGGCCGGCGCGGCGTGGCGCGCGACCAAGGGTTGGGACACCGGTAAGTCCAGCGCGGCCTCGGTCTACTACTTCGAAGTGCCGGCCGGCCAGACCGCGAAGTTCTCCACGGTTCTCACATGGCACCGGGAACTCGCAACCACCGACTATTGGGCATTTTCGGGCTCGCTCGCCGACCTCAACCTCCGCCTGCGCAACACCACCAGCACCTTTGCGCTCGGCACCGTGGTCGCCGAAAGCACCTCCGCGCTCGACAACGTCGAACACATCTACGTCCCAGCCCTTCCCGCCGGAAAGTACGCCCTCGAGGTCTCCGGCCCGGCCGGGACCACCTACGGCATCGCCTGGAACAGCATCGGTGGCGCACCCGAGAAGGTCGTCACGCCCACCACTCCGGATGAGGAGCAGCCGGCACCGGCCCCGTCCACGGATGGCGAGTTGACGCCCGCCACCTACTCCGCCCGCGGCGAAAACGGCACGAAGGAAGGAGTCGCAAAGCTCTTCGATCACAGCACCACCACCAAGTGGCTCGACTTCAGCGGCACAAGCTGGGTGCAGGTCTCTTTCGCCGCGCCCACCTCACTCACCTCCTACAGCTTCACCTCCGCCAACGACTACTCCACCCGGGATCCCTACAACTGGACGCTCAGCGGCTCGAACGACGGGGTCACCTGGACCGTGATCGAAAGCCGCTCCGCCCAGACCTTCGCCTCCCGTTATCTGAAGCGTGACTTCACCCTCGCCAAGGCCTCGGCCGGGTACCTCCAGTTCCGCTTCGACATCGTGTGTAAGTCCGGCTCGATCACCCAACTCGCCAACCTGCAGGTGTTCGGCCAGGCCGCCGCGACCACCCCGGAGGAGATGCCGACCGCCGAACCGGCCACCAGCACCGTTCTCGCCGAGTTGGCTCCCGCCTCGTTTGCCGCCCGCGGCGAGAACGGGACCAAGGAAGGCACCGCCAAGCTGTTCGACCACACGGCCACGACCAAGTGGCTCGACTTCAGTGGCACCACCTGGATCCAGGTCTCGTTCAACGAGCCCCACGCCATCGAGTCCTACAGCTTCACCTCCGCCAACGACCGCTCGGAGCGCGACCCCAGGAACTGGACGCTCAGCGGCTCCAACGACGGGGTGACGTGGACGGTCATCGAGTCCCGCGCCAGCCAGAGTTTCGCCTCCCGGCTCCTGCAGCGCGACTTCGTGCTCGCGGAGAAATCCGAGGCCTTCAAGCACTACCGCTTCGACATCGTCTGCAAGTCGGGCTCCATCACCCAGCTCGCCGATCTCGAACTCTGGGGCTACTGAGCCGTAACCATTCAGTTGGCGTAGGGTGCGAGCTTGCTCGCACCACTCGAGAGCGACGGCCAACGGTCTGAGCAAGCTCAGCCCCTACAACCGAGACAATCAGTGAAGGCCCGCCGATTGAATTGTCACAGCTGAGCTAGGATCGGTCTCCGCCTCTCCCAGCGAAAAGCCCCTGCCCGTTCCCGGGCAGGGGCTTTGTTTTGAAGAAGCCAACGATTCCGCTGAGTCGAGGGATCAGGCTTTCTTGAAGCGGCGATAGCCGACGAGCGCCAGCAACGCGACTGCTCCGATCAGGCCGTAGGTCGACGGCTCAGGAACGGGTGCCTGCGGAGGGTCGTAGGTTGAGCGGAGGGCGAAAATGAAATCATTGAAATCGCTATCGCGATTGGCCCCGCGTTCCCTGATATCCTCAAAACCCAGCACAAGGAACGGATCAAGCACTCCAGGAATCAGGTTCACATTCCGCACGGATGTGATCGGATCAAGCACTCCGAAATACGACTGCATGTCCGATCCC
>DAOOFR010000091.1:0-13793 GCA_035415285.1 Opitutaceae bacterium | reverse complement strand
GCTGGCGCCGCCGCGCGAGTGCCCCCAGGTCGAGAGCGTGCGCAGACGCAGCGCGCCGAGTTCGAACACGTGGCCCTCGGTGAAGGTGCGCGCGCCGGCGATGGTTTCCCGCTCCGAGGTCCAGACCGGCACCGGATGGGCGCGCAGGATCGCGACGAGATCCGCGATGTGGTCGCGGTGTGTGTGGGTGAGCAGCACGGCTTCGAGTTTCAGCGCGCGCTCTTGGATGGTGGCGAGCAGAGGAGCGGCGCTGGCGCCGGTATCGAACGCGACGGCACGCCGCGTCGCCGGGTCCCAGACCAGGTAGGCGTTCACGGTCATGTCGTCGAACGCCGTGGTGAGCATCGCGAAGCCGTCCGGGAAACGGACCGGCGCCGGATACCAGGCGCCGCGGGCCAGCGCGACCAACGCCTCCGCGCCGAGGCGCAGGGGCGAGGCGATGGCGCGCAAGGTGGCCTCGTCGCCCTGATTCTTGCGCGCGGCCTGCACGGCCTCCGGGTCGACACCGGCCAGCCGGCCCAGCGCGGTGTCGCCGAGATTGACGCCACGCATGGCCTTGGCGATCACATCGCCGGCGTTGTCTTCGAGCGGGAGCGGAACCATGAGCGGAAGGAAACGGCTCCGGCGAGCGGTGGGCGAGCGCGAAGCGGGCGGATGGTGGTGGGGCTGTTGCGCGGAATGATTTCAGGTTTGGCGGAAGTCGGCCGATAGCACGGGGACCACGCGCCGGACTGTCCTTGGGACGTATGGACCGGTGCACTCCCCGATGCCAATCACCTGCACAATTGAAGGACGGATCATTCACGTTTCCTGGAACGGAACGATCGCCAAGGATGATCTTGAAACGCTCGGTAAGGAGCTCCCGCGGATCGGGCGTGCGCTCGGGTTCGCGCCCGATGTGCTGCACACTTTCGAGGGGGCCACGGGGCTGGACTTCGAACCGGCGGCGGCCTACCAGTACGCGCGCCAGCAGAAGCCGGTCGCGATCCCCGAAGCGGTCCGCGCCGCCATGGTGGTCACGACCAAGGAGGCCGAATACCTGTCCACCGTCTTCAAGACGCTGAACCGCCGACCGAACCTCGAGATGAAAGTGTTCTTCGACGAGGCCAGCGCGCGACGCTGGCTGGCGCGGGAGTAGGGCGCGGGTACCTTGCGGCCCGACGGGGGGGGGGCAGCGGCCGGACGACAGAAGCAAAGAACCCGCCAGGCCCGGGGGATGGCGGGGAGAAACGCCCCGGCATCTCCGTCCTCCGAGGCGAGAATAGACCACGGATTACACGGATCATCACGGATAGACTCTGGTCATCCGTGCCCTTCCGCGAAATCTGTGGTCCTTCCGATTAATCCATTTCCTTGGGGGAGAACGAAGGCGGAATGGAGGGGGTGAGGAGGATCTCGGACAGCGTGGCCTCGGTGTCCTCCGTGGTGGAACGGATCAGGTCGCGCACCGGCGCGTAGAACTGCAGTCGCAGGACAGACGACGGAGGGCGGAGGACGGAGGACGGACGACGGATGACTGAGGACGGAGGACTCTTCCGATTATCGAGGCCCGCATCCTGGCCGGATCCGTGCAGTCCCGTGGCGTAGCGAAAGCCGCCAAGGCTTCAGGCTGGGGCGAACGGTCGAAGTTATGCCGAACTTCGCTGGCGCAAGCGTCAGCCGATTACGCAAGGATCAGAAATACCGCCCATACCCCGCGGAGGGTGGTGAGCGACGGCGCGAGCGTGCGCGAAGCAGGCACCGCGCCCGGGCCGCGGGGCCGCAAATCGGCATGCGTTGTGGACTGATTCGCTCTGCGGGGGCTGAAGCACCCCGCCACGGAACCGGGGCTCCGGCGTGGCCCGGCGCTTCAGCCCGGGCCGGCGGATACGGTCTGAAGCGCTGGTATCGACGGATCCAGGGGAGTGAGACGGAGCATGCGCGGCGGGAGGGGTCGAGCGGCGGGAGCTGAAGCACCCCGCCACAATCTGCACCCACGGCGCCTGACATATCCCGGGAAACTCCTGACAAAGTCTTGCACCGGTCTGACAACTCGGGCGGGCGGAAGTGATAGGGTTGACGGCGTCGGATCCAGAAAAACACTCCAACCCAACTATCCCGTCCCATGAACCACACTCCGCTTTCTCCCTTCGTTTCCCGCCACGCCCCGGTCGCCGGTGAACTCCCCTTGGCGGCCGTGCCGCTGCCGCCGAGCCCGGCGCGGCCGGTTGCGGCCGGCCACCGCCGCCAAGCACTCACGCCATGGCTGGTCGCGCCGTTGCTGCTGTTGGTGGCCGCGACGGGCCTGTCGGCGCAGGACGGCGGAGATGAGGAGGGCCCGATCTCCGAGGAGGATGTCGTGGTGCTGAGTCCCTTTGAGGTGTCGTCCTCCGAGGATCGTGGTTACAGCCGCAGCGCGAAACAGCCCGTGTCGATTGCGCAGCCGGGTTTCAATGGCGGCGCGGGTGGCGCGGCGCCGCAGGTTCCGATCACACTGATCCGTCGCGCGGATGCGGTGATCATCGAGTTCGCGCTTTCGAACTCCGCGGACAAACAGGACCAACGCAACAAGGAGCTGACCGACTCCGTCGATGCACTTGCGGCGAAGATCAAGGAGACGCCGGGCCTGCGCTTCGAGAATCGCGAGGTGCAGCTCATGAGCGGCAACCGCTCGCGCTCGCTCATCGGCAAGGGCGGCGTGGTCACGTCGTTCGCCAACTTCGCGGTGTTTGCGGAACTTGGCGACGACGCGCGGCTCTACGAGCGCGTGAAACAGGTGCGCGCGCTCGTGTCGGGCGCGAAGCTGCTCGGCGGCACGAAGGTGATCGACGGTCCGGTGGCGCTCTACCTGAAGCGCCCGAACGATCTCCGGAAGGAGCTTCTCGCGAGAATCTTCGACGATCTCGAGACCGTGAAAAAGGGGCTCGGCGAGAACATCGAGGTGCTCGTCACCGGTCTGAACGGGCCGATCCGGTTGCGCAGTTGCTCGGAGCGCGAGGTCGAGCTCTGGATCGACTACGGCTTCACGTTCCGCTCGGTCTATGAACTCAAGGTGCGTGAACGCGAGGCGCAGGCTCGGGAGCTCGAGGCGCGCCGGGCGGCGAAGAGTTGAAGGTGGCCAGTTGAGATGGAGGAGCCGGCGCGGTGGCTGTGGCGCCGGACTCCGTGCCGGCGATCTGCGGTGCGGCGCCGAACGGCAGGGGCTAAAGCACCCTGCCACGAGGGCGGGGCCGCGGTTTGTGTTGTGCGGCAAGAAAAAGCCCCGGCACGGAGGCCGGGGCTCGAGGTAGCGGAGACTGGTGTTCGCGGGCTCAGCCGTGACAGTTCAATCGGCGCGGGCTTCACCCTGTCGCGCCGATTGTCTCGGTTGTAGGGGCTGAGCTTGCTCAGACCGTTGTCCGTCGCTCTTGCCGAGCGGTGCGAGCAAGCTCGCACCCTACGCCAAGTGAATGGTTACGGCTCAGCCCACCACGTACTGCCACTGGTTCTCGCGGGCGGAACGGGCGGCTTTGAGCGCGCCGATCGCGCAGTAGCGCTGGTAGTCGGGTCCAGCGAGGCGGACCTTCGGCGCCTCGTAGCCGTCGGCCGCGAAGCGGGCCTGCAGCTCCGTATCTATGCCGCGGATCTGGCTGCCGCCGCCGGTGACGACGATGTTCTGCAGCAGGCGCACGACGGAGTGGTTCGGCACCCGGGCGATGAGGCGCTTGGCGGAGTCGAAGACGCGGTCGACGAGCTGGTTGCAGGCGTGTCCGATCACCTCGCCGAGTTCGAGCGTGCGGGCCTTGCCGCCGAGCACGATCTTCACGTCGATCGGCTTGCGGATGGCGCCGCAGTAGGCGTGGGCCTCCTTGATCTGGCGCACCGAGAGCGCGTCGAGTTTGCAGTCCGGATAGAGCTGGCTGATCGCGTCGTGGAGAAGCTGATCCACGGCGTCGCCGGCGAAGTTGAAGCTCACCTGGTCGTCGGCGGTGGGGAAGTAGCCTTGCACGAGGCAGAGGTCGGTGGTGCCGGCGCCGATGTCGACGATGAGCGAGTTGCTCACCGGGTCGACGTACTGCGCCTGGCCGAGGCGGGTGTCCTCGCGCACGCCGATCGCGGCGAGGAACGGCTCGGGGATGAGCAGCACGCGGTCGAACGCGCCCACGACGCTGCGGCGGATCTGCTCGCGCGCTTCGGGTTCGGCGTTGGCCGGCACGCCGACGACGGCGCGCACCTCCGCCTGGCCGGTGGGATCGACGAGCGAGCGCAGGTGGCGGAGCAGATCGCGGGCGGCGCGGGCGTCGTGGATCACGCCGTGGCGCAGCGGGGCGATGAGGTCGACATGGAGCGCGCAGCGGACGGCATCGTCGCCGAAGAGGATGTCGGCGTTGCCGGGCACGATGCCGTTGATGATGCCGGGTTTCACGTAGCCGACGGTGCTCGGCAGGACCTTGCCCACGGAGATGTCGGTGGAGTCGGGCGCGCCGGCGATGAGGCAGCACTTGTTGGTGCCGAGGTCGAGGCCGACGAGGATGGTCTTGCTCTGCACGCGGCGCGCGGCCGGTGCGTTTTGCGGGATCGAGGCGACGGGCGCGGGGGGCGGGGCGGACGGGATGGCGGAACTCATGGTTTGTGTATTGGGTGGTTGGTGGTCCCGGGCCTCGCGAGTGGGGAGCGCTTCCGCTCCGGGAAAAGGAAGATCAGGAAGGCGGCGGCCGCGGCCGCCGCTCCTGGGCGAGCATCGCGTCGAGCAGATCGGCCAGCACGGGGGTGTCGGTGGTGGGCGGCGGAAACGCGAGCGCCGGGGCGGGCGGTGCGTCGGCGCGGGGCGCGGTCGGCGGGGCGGCGGGCGGCGGGCGCTGCGCCAGCAGTTCGCACAGCAGTGTCGCGAGCGCAAAGGCGCCCTCGTCCTCGGCGCGCCAGCGCAGGACGGCGGTGGCGGCGTCGGCGAATCCGAGGCTGGCCAACCGCGCCTGCGCGGCCGCGAGTTCGCCCTCGAGCTCTTCGCGGGCCTCCGGGAGTCGCCCGGCGGCGCGCAGCCGCTCCGTGCGAAACACGGCGGCGCGCACCTCGCGGCGCACCTGCAGTTCCTCCTCGGTGTTCATCTGGGTTTGCGCGCTGGGACAGAGGCGCCGGCGGCTTGTTCGGAAAAAGATCTGTCAACAACGGCGTGGTGGTAGTCGGCGGCCCGGTGGGCGGTGACCGGTGGACGGTAGACGGTGGACGGTAGACGGTAGACGGTGGACGGTAGACGGTGGGCGGTGGACAGTGGCCGGTGGGCGGTGGGCCGTGGCCGGTGGGCGGCGACCGGTTGCCGGTAGACGGTGGACGGTGGATGGTTACCGCAGGGCGGTGCCCGGTGCGCGGTCGCGACGCGGCCGGCTTCGCTTGCCCCAGGAATCGCTGCGGTGCGGCGGGAGACGGAGTGGCGCGTACCGCGCGGGCTTGCGCGGCAGCGGCTTCTGCCAAGCGTGTCGCGCGCCATGAACCAACCCGCCGATTCCGTCGTCGCCCCTCCGGACTCCGCGGGACCCGGCGTCGAGCTTGAGGCGGGGCTGGTCCTGCGCGCGTGGTGGCGGATCGGAGTCGCGGCGGCGGTGGCCGGGCAGAGCATGGTCTTCAGCCTGGCCGCGAACCTCACGCCGCCGGAGGGCGCCGCGTATTGGATGGTCCATGGCGGACTGGTCGCGGCGGCGCTGGGGGTGTGCGCGCTGCTGCTGCCGCCGCTGCTCCGCGAGGCGTGGGCGACCGCGCGGGCGCGCCGGATCGCGGTGGACCAGTTGTTTCTGGTGACGCTGGTCGGGTCGTTCGGCGCCTCGCTCACGGCCACGTTCACCCGGCACGGCGCGGTCTACTACGAGGTGATCTCGATCCTGCTGGCCGTCTATGCCGCGGGGAAGACCCTCGGGGCGCGCTCGCGGGCGCGGGCGTTGCGGGCGGTCGACGAGACCCGCGAACGCTACGACTTCGCCGAGGACAACACGGGCGCGCGGGTGCCGGTGGCGGCGCTGGTGCCCGGCGCGCGGGTGCGGGTGCGTCCGGGCGGAGCGATCGCCGTCGATGGTATCGTGCGGCGCGGACGCAGCTTCGTGCAGGAGACGGCGATGACCGGCGAGTGGCGGCCGCTGGCGCGCGGACCGGGCGAGCCCGTCTTCGCCGGCACCCACGCGATCGACGGCGAGCTCGAGATCGAGGTGACGGCACGCGCCGGCGCGCGCAGGCTCGATGCGGTGCTCGCCGAGGTGGCGGCGGCGCGGCTGGCTCCATCCACGCTGCAGCGGCAGGCGGACCGGTTGGCCGCGGCTTTTCTGCCGCTGGTGCTGCTGGTGAGCGCGGCGACCTGCGCGTTCTGGACCTGGCGCGAGGGCTGGACGACCGGGCTGTTCAACAGCATGGCGGTTCTGCTGGTGGCGTGCCCGTGCGCGCTGGGGCTGGCGACTCCGTTGGCGGTCTGGCAGGGGCTGGCGCGGTTGGCCGAGCTCGGCCTGGTGGCGCGCACCGGCGACGTGATCGACGGACTCGCGCGGGCCGAGCAGGTGTTTCTCGACAAGACCGGCACGTTGTCGACGGAGCGGCTGGCTGTCGTGGAGTGGCAGATCCGGCCGGAGTGGGCAACGCGCGCGTCTTGGCTGCACGCCGCGGTGGCCGCGGCGGAGCGAGGCCTGGAGCATCCCGTCGCGCGAGCCTTGGCGGACTGCCGCGGTGAGAGTGCGCCGGTGGTGTCGGTCGCGGAGGTGCGGCTGGAACCGGGCCGTGGCGTCGCCGCGCGGGTGGACGGCTGCGTGCTCCGGGTCGGCGCGCCGGAGTGGACCGGGTGCGACACCGCGACCGGCGACGGACGGGCGGTGGGCGTGAGTGTCGACGGGGCGCCGGCGGCGCTTGTGGTCTTGGGCGAGGAGTGGCGCGCAGGCGCGGCGACGGTGTGCGGGGAGCTGCACGCCCTCGGCCTCGCGACGGAGATCCTTACCGGCGATACCGCGGGGCCGGCGGGCGACTTCGCCGGCACGACCTGGCGCGGCGGCCTGCGGCCGGAGGAGAAGCGGGCGAGGGTGGAAGCGCTGCGGCAGGAGGGGAAGGTGACGTTGTTTCTCGGCGACGGAATCAACGATGCGGCGGCGCTGGGGGCGGCGGATGTGGCGATCGCGATGGGCGGCGGCGCGGCGTTGGCCCGGGCGGCGGCGCCGGCGGTTTTTCTCGGCAACGATCTGCGGTTCCTTCCGGCGGCGATCCGGGAGGCGCGGCGGGTTCGCGCCGGGGTGGCGGGGAACCTGCGGTTCGCGGCGGCCTACAATCTCCTCGGCATGGCGCTGGCGGCGGCCGGGCTGTTGCACCCGATCGCGGCGGCGCTGCTGATGCTCGGCTCGAGCGCGGTCGTGTCGGCCCGGGCGTTGCGGGGCGGCAAGTAGGCGGTCTCGGGCGGCGGATCAAAAACCCGTGAGTTGGCGGGGGCGGACGAGTTCGCGCTTTGCGGCCGAAGCGACTGGTGGAGAATCCGGCGCGTTCTTTGCCCGTGCCTCCGATGCACGGCAGGAGTTCAAACCCGGCCCCCGAACACCTGTCCATCATGCAATCCTCGCGTATCCGCTCAGCGGCGGCGTTCCTGTTGGGGGCGCTGGGCCTTTTCGCAACCCAGGCCGGTGGTCAGGGCATCATCGCCGACCACACCCGGACCAATCTCAACGCGGTGCCGGCGGCGGCGATCCAGCAGGCGAAGCAGAACCTGCACATCGCCTATGGCCACACCTCGCATGGCAGCCAGATCTCCGAAGGCATGGACGGCTTGGTTGCCTTCATGAACGCGAAGCCGGCCGACGCGTTTCCGGACAATCTCTTCACGTTCAACAACGGCGGCACCGGCGGCGCGCTCGACTACCGCGACTTCTACGGGAATTTCGGCGGCCTCGGGCTCGCCGACGATCTCGGTGCCCCTAACCGCACCGCCTGGGCGGCAGCCACGCGCACGTATCTTCAGGCACACCCCGAGGTGAACGTGATCATGTGGTCGTGGTGCGGGCAGGTCGACGGCACGCAGGCCGAGATCCAGCAGTACCTCACGCTCATGAGCGGACTGGAGACGGAGTTCCCTGCTGTGCGCTTCGTCTACATGACCGGCCACCTCAACGGCGGCGGCGCCACCGGCAACGTGAACGTGCGCAACAACCAGATCCGCGACTTCTGCCGCACGAACAACAAGGTCCTCTTCGACTTTGCCGACATCGAGAGCTACGACCCCGACGGGCTCGTGAACTACATGGCGCTCCTAGCGAACGACAATTGCGACTACGACAGCGACGGTAACGGCAGCCGCGACCGCAACTGGGCCACCGTTTGGCAGAACTCCCATGTGCAGAACACCGACTGGTACAACTGCGGCTCCGCGCACTCGCAACCGCTCAACGCCAACCGCAAGGCCTACGCGATCTGGTGGCTCTTCGCCCGACTCGCCGGCTGGACGCCTGTCACCGACCTCACGCCGCCGTCGAATCCCTCCGCGCTCACGGCGCCGACGGTCGCCTACAATCGGGTCGAGCTCTCCTGGAACGGTTCGAGCGATACGGAATCCGGTGTCTCCGGTTACCGGATCTACCGCAACGGCACGCTGCGCACCTTCGTGGGCGGCACGACGTTCGCCGACACGACCGTCGCCGCCGCGACCAGCTACACCTACACGGTGCGCGCGGTGAACGGCTCGCTGCTCGAGTCGGGCGACAGCAACAGCCTGCCGGTGACCACGCCGGCCGCAGTCGACACCCAGGCGCCCACCACGCCGGGCAACCTCCGGACCGACTCGGTCACGACCACTGCGGTCGCGCTGCGCTGGAACGCCTCGACCGACAACGTCGCCGTGACCTCATACCGGATCTACCGCGGGGCGGCGCAGATCGGGACCGCAACCGGGCTGACCTACACCGACTCCGGCCTCAACCAGGCGACCAGCTACACCTACCGGGTCACCGCGCTCGACGCCGCCGGCAACGAGTCGAGCGCGTCGAGCGCGCTCGACGTGACCACCGTCGATCCGGGCGACACCACCGCGCCCACGATTCCGACGGGGCTGCAGTCCGGTGGCGCGACCACGACGAGCGTGCAGCTCACCTGGAATCCGGCCACCGACGACCGCAGCGTGACGGGCTATCGGATCTACCGCAACGGCACGGCGGTCGGTACGAGCGCCACGACCAGTTTCGGCGACACCGGCCTGACCGCCGACACGAGCTACGCCTACCGCGTGAGCGCCTACGACGCCGCCGGCAACGAGTCGGCCCTGTCCGCCCAGATCACGGCGCGCACGCTCGATCCGAGCCAGGTGCAGCACACGATCCGGCTGCAGGGCGCGGCGCAGAGTGCCGACGCGTTTATCGCGGCCTCGGCACCGACTACCAACTACGGAGGGACCAGCTATGTTTCGACGATCGACCGTTTCCTCGTGCGCTTCGATCTGCCGGCGGCGCTGAACGGGCGGCGGGTCGTCTCGGCGCAGGTGGCGTTCTACGTCTGGTCGCAGAGCAACTACCAGCCCGAGCAGTATCTCGAGCTCTACCGGGTGACGGCGTCGTGGGTCGAGGCCGCGGTGACCTGGAACCAAGCGTCCGCTGGCACGCCGTGGACCACGGCCGGCGGCGATCGGGCCGAGCGGGTGGGGCGGATCCTCCAGCTCAGCGGCTCGGCGAACTGGGACCACGTTTTCTACCCGCCGGTCGACGTCACGCTGCTCGTGCAGAAGTGGGCCGCCGGCACGGTGCCGAACCACGGCCTGATGATGGTGCACAGCCCGGTGACCGGCATCGGCCTGAAGGCCTCGGAGTACGGCACCAGCTCGGCTCCGTACCTTGAGATCACCTACACCGAGGAGGCGGCACCGTTGCTCTACGAACTCTGGCTCCATGGGCCGTTCACGGACGCCGAACTCGCCGACACTGCGGCGGAGCCGACGCTCTGGGGCCGGCCGGCCGACCCGGACGGCGATGGAATGGCGAACCTGATCGAGTATGCGCTGGGCACCGATCCGCGGACGGCCAACCCGGGCGGACTCGGCGGGGTGTTGCGCTCTCCGGCGATGGCGGAGGGCCTGTTCGAACTTTCCTTCCGCCGGCGCCCGGGGGTGAGCGGGGTTGCCTACGAGCTCGAGCGTTCTGCCGATCTGTCCACGTGGGCGACGGTCGACGCCGGCGACATCACCGAGGACGCAGCCGACTGTGGCTGCGGGCTCGAGGAGGTCACGTGGCGGATCGTCCCAACGCCGGGCCAGCCGCGTGGGTTCTACCGGTTGCGAGTGCGCGCCGAGTAGGCCGGCGCGCGTTTCAATCTCGTCCCCACGGGCGATCGTCGCCCGACTATGCGGCACCATGAGCATCGAAGCCAAACTCGCCGAACTCGGTCTCTCTCTGCCCGCCGCGCCCGCCGCCGCGGGCAACTACCTGCCCAGTGTTCGTACCGGCAACCTGTTGTTCCTCGCCGGGACGATCTGTGTGCGCGACGGCCAGGTCACCCATGCCGGTCAGGTGGGCCGCGGCCAGACCGTCGCGAGCGGCTACGAGGCGGCCAAGGTGTGCGCGCTCAACACGCTGGCCAACATCAAGGCCGCAGCCGGCAGCTTGGACGCGGTGGCACGCTTTGTCTCGGTGTCCGGTTTCGTCAATGCCGTCTCCGGTTTCACGGACAGCCCGGCGGTGATCAACGGGGCGAGCGATCTGTTCGTCCAGCTCTACGGCGAGGCCGGCAAGCACGCGCGCGCCGCCGTCGCCGTGGCCGGCCTGCCGCGCGATTGCGCCGTCGAGGTCCAGGTCATCGTCGAGCTGAAGAGCTGAGCCGTTGCCGGCGGGCCGCCGAGTTCCTCCAGGCCGGCACCCTCGCCTCGGTGAAGACCATCCCGACCCGCCATGTCGCCATGACCAGCAACCGCCCCGCCGTCGTCGCTATCGAGATCCGCCCCGTCAGCCCGGGCAAGGGGGCGCTGTGAAGACAACGGTCTTCACAGCCGGCGGCCAACCGCCAAGCCCTGCTTACGGATCGTTGACGTTCGCACCGGGAAAGCTCGCGGGAAAAAGGTTCTTCTTCGGATCGAACTCCAAGTTCCGGTCGTTCGGCTCCGGGTTGAAGTAATAGCTGAACACCAAATGTCCGCGTGCTGCATCTATCTGGAAGTCGCCAATAATCTTCGCGTAGTTGGCGGAGACGATGTTGCCGTCCTTGTCCAACTTCACCCGGGTGCGCAGGAAGAAACCCGCGTTTTCTCGCGCCGTCCTCGGCGAGTAGTTGTTGGCCGTGTAGTGCCACGTCGGAACGTATCCGTCGGCAGGTGCCTGGTGCGGCATCTTGAGTGCGCTATACGGCAGGAAACGCTCCACCTCTTCGCATAGGCCCTCTTTCTCGCCGGGGAAGGAGATTTCCAACTCGGCATCCCACTTGCCGGCATCGCGTTTGAACTTCTCCTCCGTCCACTCCTCTTTTCTGGCGGCATAACCACGTCGACTCGAAACCATCTCTTTCGCGAGATCTTTGACATTAACCTCATAGCCAAGGAACGCGTTCTTGAACCGAAACCGGATGTCCACGGTCTTGCCCTTGCCATATGGCTGCACCCAGTCCCCTGCCTCAAGGTCGTAACCAAGCCATTCACATCGATCTTGGAACCTAATACCGTCCAATCCACTGCCCACTCTGAAGTCCAAGGCGTACAACGGAATCGGCTTAGTGATCCGCGGAAGGACGATGAGTTGATCGATGTCCCGTTTCCTCGTCAGATTGTAGATACGGGCGTCGTAGTGCCCCTCCTTCTTCGCTGTGACACAGATTGACAAGATCGTCGTGCCACTGGCCGAAACCCGGCCGTCCTTGTCGGTGAGACCTTTGCGTTCGTCGTCTTGTCCCTGCTGCACGCCAAGGAATGAGATGACGGCGTTGGCGCCCTCGACCGGCGCACCGGTCTCGTCAACAACGCGCAACCGGACTTCGTTGCCGAACAACGATGACAACAACAGGAAAAACGACAGGCAGAGCATGGGCTTCATTTGAGGGATCCTTTCGCGATCATGGCTTCATACATCGGGTAAACATAGAGCAGGGCCACGTTGCGGAAGTCGCTGTGCAGCCAGTGCCCTTGCGCTGTCGTGCCAGAATGGCCTTCGGTGGGCCAGCGACTGCTAACACGACCATATGTCTCCATATTAAAGTTTTGCGCAGAGGGGATGCTCCCGAGTTGGTGCGCCGCCACCGCGTAGGACAAAGCGGGGAGCCCACGGGCGAGCAGGTCGTACTGCACCTTCGCCTCACCCGCCTTGGCAGAAGCTCTCGTGGTATCCGCGTCGATCAAGTCGGCTTCAAGAAACTCGTCGAAGTACGGGCGTGTCTTCAACTGCTCGTTGGTAATCTGGGCATCGGGCGTGAGCAGATAGGCGAGATCGGCATCCCAGCCGCCCTGCCCACGCTCCATAAACGCTGCTGCAGGTGAGGTCGTCCAATTGACGCCCTTGACTAATTCCTGCATTTTCCATGCTCCTCGACCTCGGACGAAGTCGGAGCCATCGTTCCAAATCGCGGCTGCGACCGAGGCGGAGTCCACTCCTGGCATGTCTGCAACAACATCTTCGCCGGGCGAGTAAAAGTTGTGGCATTCAAAATCTCGACGCACAGAGAGGAACCGCTCCCGCCAGGTGAGTTCATTGCGGTAATCGGCGGGCGTGGAAGCGAACAGCAGATTCCAATTGGCAGCGAAGAAGCGGGTATCGCGGCTCTTCCAGTCATCCTCGGTCATGTCGAGCCGTTGCGCGGCATCGATGCTCGAAAGCTCGTAGGCCTCGATGGGCACCGCCGCGTTGATCATGAAGTACCGCGAGGGCGCAAAGCCGCCGTCCTGGATGGCTTGGCTGACAACCATGTTGCCCAAACTATGCGCGGCTACCGTCACGTCGGCGCCGTTGGTGAACGACAGGTAGCTCGACAGCACGTTGCCCGTCTGGAACGCGTGGAAGACAGCCTTGTGGTAGTCCTTTCCGGTAGCACCGTGCCAAGTGACGCCTACGAAACGGGCCTTGCTGCCGAGGACGTGTAACCGCTTGAAGACTTCAGTCTGCCAGCCGCGGGCTTTCTCGGCATCAACATTGTAGCCGTGAACAAAAACGAAGTATTTCCCGTTGGTGAGGCTGTCCGGCCACGGGACGCCGGGATCGCCGGTGCGGGAAGCTGGAGCGCTCAGTGATGGCGTGATGGCGGCGCCATTGTATTGGGTCGTCACGCCGGTGAGATTCACATGCCGGAACATCTGCTCCACCGGACTGATCCTCAGCTCCAACTTGATTTCGGCGATGGTCGCCCCGTCCTTCTCGACGGCAAGGACCAGCGGCTTGTCTGTTGCGCTCCGGCCATCGATCAAGATCACCCCGCCATCGTTGTTTTGGATGAGCGAAAGATACTCCACAGGCAGTTCAAGGCCCGCGGCAGTAAGGTGCCATTTCGTGGCGTCGCCGGGAGCCTTGTTCAAGGCACCGTGCAATTCGGTGCCGCCAAATCCCGTGGTCAACGGTGTCCGCTGATAGTCGAACGCCGTCGCCCGGGTCAGGTTCGTGAAGACAACGTTCAGCGCGCCAGTCTCGTGCTTGAGCTTGTATTTCACGCCGGTCGTGGTTGCCGGCAGAACCGTGAGCAATTGCTTCAGGTCGAGGAAGACCGGGAAATAGTCCACCAGATCCCTCGTGCCATGGATCGTGCCGATATCCACCGCGTCCTCCAGGAACCCACCCCACAAGTTGGTCACCCAATCGGGACCGCTGTCAGTGTTGTTGACTGTCACCGGTCACTTCAAAACCAGCCACTTCGGGTCGGTTCAAAACCAGCCA
>DAOOFR010000090.1:0-14096 GCA_035415285.1 Opitutaceae bacterium | reverse complement strand
CCTCCAGCGGATACTGGCGCACCCCGTCGTCGAGCGACGACAGGCAGAACTCGCAGGAGAACGGGCACCCGCGCGACGCCTCCACGTAGACCAGCCGATGCGCGAGATCGTCCTCCGTGTATTCGTCGTACGGCAGCACAACCGCCGCCAGGTCCGGCGGCGGCGCGGCGACGATCTTTGCCGGCACGGCGCCGCCGGCCAAAACCGCCCGGCAAATCTCTGGCAGCAGCACCTCGCCCTCGCCGCGGATCGTGCAGTCGGCCAGCCGCACGATTTCCTGTGCCTCCGGTTCGTGGCTCACCTCCGGGCCGCCGAGAATGACGACCAGCTCCGGCTGCAGCCGCTTGAGCAGCGCCACCAGCTCGGTCGTCGGCGCCACGTTCCACACGTACACCCCGAGTGCGACGATCCGCGGTTCCAACTCCAGAATACGCTCGGCCACATCGAGTGGGCGCTCGCCGATGGTGAACTCGACCAGCGCCGAGCGCGCGCGCAGCTCGTCCAGGTTCGCGCGCAGGCAGCGCAGCCCGAACGAGGCGTGGATGTACTTGGCGTTTAAGGTGGCGAGGACGATCTCCGGCACGGCGCCGCCACCGTACCGTGCGCCGCCGCGATGCAAAGGGGCAAAACTCTGCGCGCTGACGGGCCGCAATCCCGCATGGAAGATTCTGGAATGAGCGCTCGCGCAAGGGCGGAAGCTGGGCACGCTGGCACTTCATGCCTTGAAGAGTCCTCATCCGCCGCCGTCGCTTCGCCCCCACCCGCGACGGACTGGCTGGAAGACTCGCGAGCCCAAGGTTTCTCCATTTCCTGAAGCGAAGTGGTCCGGAGTGAAGGCTCGCAGGGGAAATCGATTCCGCGCCGCGCTGGCCAAAGCGCCGTTGGCGGGAACAACAAGAACCGAAAGCACGACGATTTATGAAGAGCACCACCAGCCTCAGAAAAGTCGCCTTCCTGGGCGACTACCTGCCCCGTAAGTGCGGCATCGCCACCTTCACGACCGACCTGCGGTGCTCCATCGCCACGGAGTTCCCCGCGCTGCAATGCCCGGTGGTGCCGGTCAACGACCTCGAGGAAGGCTACGACTACCCGCCCGAGGTCCGCTTCGAGATCGCCGAGCAGGATCTGCCGTCCTACCTGCGCGCGGCGGATTTTCTCAACATCACGGATGTCGATGTGCTCTGCGTGGAGCACGAGTTCGGCATCTTCGGCGGCCCGGCGGGCAGCCATGTCCTGGCGCTGCTGCGCGAATTGCGGATGCCGATCGTCACCACCCTGCACACAGTGCTGCGGGAGCCGAACGACGACCAGCGCCGCGTCATGCGCGAACTGGCCCGGCTCTCGACACGCCTGGTGGTGATGAGCGAGCGCGGGCAGGAGTTTCTGCGCGAGATCTACCAGATCCCGGCCGCGAAGATCGACCTGATCCCCCACGGCATCCCGGACATGCCGTTCGCGGATCCGAACTACTTCAAGGACGAGTTCGACGTCGCCGGGAGGCAGGTCCTGCTGACCTTCGGCCTGCTGTCCCCGAACAAGGGGATCGAATACGCCCTGCGCGCCCTGCCGGAGATCATCCGCGAGTTCCCCAATTTCGTCTACATCGTGCTGGGTCAGACGCACCCCAACCTGCTGCGCAACGAGGGCGACTCCTATCGCCTGAGCCTGGAGCGCCTGGCCAAGGAGCTCGGCGTGCAGAAGCACGTCGTGTTCTTCAACCGCTTCGTCGAGCTCGACGAGCTGATGCGCTTCATCGGCGCGGCGGACATCTACCTCACCCCGTACCTCACCGAGACCCAGATCACCTCGGGCACCCTGGCGTATGCGTTCGGCAACGGCAACGCGGTCATCTCCACGCCCTACTGGCACGCCACGGAACTGCTGGCCCAGGACCGCGGCCGGCTGGTCCCATTCCGCGACAGCCACGCCATCGCGGCCGCCGCCATCGGGCTGCTGCGCGACGAGACGCTGCGGCACTCGATGCGCAAGAACGCCTACAAGCTCGGCCGCGACATGGTCTGGAGCCGGGTGGCGCAGAGCTACGTGAAGTCGTTCCAGCAGGCGCGGCTGGACCACAGCTTCGTCGGCCGGAAGTCCTCCCCCATCAAGACGCTCGACGAGCAGTCCGACCAGCTGCCGGAGCTGAAGCTCGACCATCTCTTCCGGATGAGTGACTCGACCGGCATCTTCCAGCACGCCAGCTTCACCGTGCCGAATTTCGCCGAGGGCTACTGCACCGACGACAACGCCCGCGCACTGGCCCTCGCCCTGTCGCTGCAGCGCCTGGGCAAGAGTTCCCCGAAGCTCCAGTCTCTGGCGACGACCTACGCGGCCTTTCTGAACCACGCCTTCGACCGCAAGAGCGGTCGCTTCCGCAATTTCATGGGCTTCGACCGCCACTGGCTCGAGGACGTCGGCTCGGAGGATTGCCAAGGACACGCCTTGTGGGCGCTCGGGTTGTGCGTGGCCCAGTCGGGGCCGGGCAGCCTCCCCATGCTCGCCGCGCAACTCTTCGAGCAGGCCCTGCCGGTGGCCGCCGAATTCACGTCACCCCGCGCCTGGGCGTTCACCCTGATCGGAATCGGCGAATACCTGCGGCGCCTGAGCGGCGACCGCCGCGTCACCCAGTTCCGCGAGGCCCTGACGGCCAAGCTGCAGCAACGCTACGCCGATGCCGCGACCGACGAGTGGCAGTGGTTCGAGGAAGTGGTTTCCTACGCCAACGCGAAACTGCCGCACGCCATGATCCTCAGCGGGCGCAGCATGCACAACACGACGATGGTGGAGCTCGGCCTCAAGACCCTGCGGTGGCTCATCAAGGTCCAGACCTCGGAGACCGGCTCCTTCCGCCCGGTGGGCTCCAATGGTTTCTACCCCCGCGGCGGGGTGCGCGCACTCTTCGACCAGCAACCGATCGAAGCCCAGTGCACCGTGTCGGCCTGTATCGAAGCCTACCACGCGACGGGCGACACCGCCTGGCTCGCGGAAGCGCGCCGCGCCTTCGAATGGTTCCTCGGCCGCAACGACCTCGGCCTCGCGCTGTACGATTCGACCACCGGCGGCTGCCGCGACGGCCTGCATGTCGATCGCCTGAGCCAGAACCAAGGAGGGGAGTCCACCCTCGCGTTCTTGCTCTCGCTGGCCGAGATGCAGGCGCTGCAGAATGCGATCAGCAGCTTCACGGAGCCGGTCGGCCAGTAACCCTCGGCGGCACCAACACCAACGCACCCCGCCATGACGACCAAGCCTCCGCTCCCCGTGCACGTCGAACGCATCGGCCCGACACTGACGCCCGATCGCTCGCGCGTGCTCATGCGGCCGTTCAACCCCGCCGCCGAATCGAGTGCCCGCCGCATCGTCGCGCAGGTGATGGCGCTGCCGGAAGCGGATGTGCCCCGCCTGCTCGGCGAGGTGCTGGGCGAGTTCGGCCGCCGGCACGATGCGGTGGAGCGCTTCTTCCGAACGCGCTTCCAGCAAGTGCGGCACCTGCTCGCCAGCGACCAGGAACCCTCGGCCGCGAGACAGGCGCTGCTCGGCGCCTACTTCGCCAACGAGTATTCACCGGAATCGGCCGCGCTGTTCAACCCGTCCATCGTCCCCCACCCCGACCAGAGCGGGCTGCGTGCCGGGGAGCTGCGTTTCATCATGAGCCTGCGCGCGACGGGCGAAGGGCACATCTCGTCCATCACCTTCCGCGAAGGCATCATCGACGCGCAGCACCGGGTGACGCTTGTGCCGCCGGTGCCGTTCGCGACCGAGCCGACGCGCGTGCCGAATGCGATCTACGAGACGGCGCTCTTCGCGCGCAAGCTCGCCGAGGCCGGCGTGCAGAACCGCTTTTGCCGCAGTGTCCTGGAGCAGCTCGGCGACACGTTCACCCTGGAGCGGCTCCAGGAAATACTGACGAGCGAACGCGCGTGCTCGGAGGAAACCCCGGCGGTGGCCGACCGCGCCGCCCGCGGCCTGCAACTGCTGGCCGAGTCGAACTACGAGGTGCGATTCGACCCCGCGCAGCCGGTTTCCCAGCGCGTGATCTTCCCCTCCTCGCCGAGTCAGAGCAACGGCATCGAGGATGCCCGCTTCGTGCGGTTCCAGGGCGACGACGGAAAAGTCGTCTACTACGCGACCTACTCCGCGTACGACGGCAAGATCGTCCTGCCGCAGCTGCTCGAGACGGAGGATTTCGTCCACTTCAAGTTCAACACCCTCAACGGCCCCGCGGTGCAGAACAAAGGGATGGCCCTGTTCCCCCGCCTGATCGACGGCCACTACGCGATGCTGTCGCGCCAGGACGACGACAACATCCTCCTGATGTTCTCCGACAACATCCACTTCTGGCACAAGGCGGAGAAACTGCTCACGCCCGCGCAGCCCTGGGAGTTCATCAAGATCGGCAACTGCGGCTCCCCCATCGAGACCGAGGCCGGCTGGCTCGTGCTCAGCCACGGCGTCGGCGCGATGCGCAAGTACTGCCTCGGCGCCTTCCTGCTCGATCGGGAAGACCCGTCTCGCGTGCTCGGCCGGCTCCGCCAACCGCTGCTCTCGGCCAACGCCGCCGAGCGCGAAGGCTATGTGCCCAACGTCGTGTACACCTGCGGCTCGCTCCTGCACGGCCGCCAGCTGCTCATCCCCTACGCGATGAGCGACTCCGCCACCAGCTTCGCGAGCGTCGCGCTCGACGAGTTGCTCGCGGCGATGGAGTGAGGCGAATGCTCAGAGCGCGGTCGTCGCCAGCCACTCTCCGAGGTTGCGCCAGAGCACGTCGGCGTTGGTCTTGAAGAAGTCACCGTGCCCGACCGCCTCGATCTGCGCGAGCTTCGCCCCGGGTTTTGCCGCGGCGGCCAGACGTTCCGCCATGGCCTTGGTCGCGAGTTCGTCGCGCTCGCCGTAGACGATCAGAGTCGGACAGGAAGCAGCTTGGATCTTGGCGACGCTATCGAGGCGGGATTGCGCGGTGACCGCCCATAGGAACCACGAAGGGATCCACGCCGTTCGTCCGCGGCGATCGGCCAAGTTGCGCACGACGTCCTGGATCCGGGTTGAGGTGCCGATGACGATCAGCCCGGCCGGCGCCTGCCGCGCCGCGAGGTCGACCGCCACGCCACCGCCGACCGACCACCCCGCCAGCACAATCCGGCGACGGTCGAGATCGGCGCGCGTCTGCAACCAAGCCCACGCCGCATCCGCCGCCGCGTAGCAACCACGCTCGGTGGCCTTGCCCCCGCTCATCCCGAAGCCGGGATACTCGGGCATGAGGACGTTGCAGCCGAGCCGCCGGAAACCGTCGAACACCGGCTGGCTGCGCTGCAGCGTGTAGCCGCCCGGGTAGAAATAGAGCACCGTCGGCCGCGACGCGGCATCGCCCAGCACTTGGCCGGCGACGTCAGTCGCCTTGCCGAAAAGCGCCACGATCGCGGTGCCTTCCGCCGTGTGTAGCGGCACCAACTCCTCGTCGGCGGCCGGCACCACCGTCGCCGCCGGCGCGCCGTGGTCGGTCCCCTGAATCACCCCGCGGCGCACGGTGGCACAGCCAGAGAGCAAGACGACGCAAAGTGCGAGAAAGACGGACAGGTGCGTGAGGTGCATGGAGACGGAAAGCGCACCTTGGTCCGGCGCCCGGCACGGATTGTTCCGCCACGCGCATTCCGCGATTTCCTTCCAACGCCGGGTCGTCCTCACTGCCGTCGTGGACAACGAGTGCCAGTTCTCACCCGACCACCGCCATCGCTACAGCCTGATCCATCGCTGGAATCCGCTGTTTGGCGACAGGCTGATCCTGTGGATCGGGCTCAACCCCAGCACCGCTGACGAGGCGAAGCTCGACCCCACGCTCACCCGCATCGCCGACTTCTCCAAACGCGCGGGCTTCGACGGTTTCTGGATGGCCAACCTCTTCGCGCTGCGCACGCCCTACCCCGAGGAGATGATGAAGGCCGACGATCCGGTGGGCCCCGAGAACGACGCCTGGCTCCTCCGCGCCGCCGAGCGCTGCGAGCGCATCGTCGCCGCCTGGGGCGTGACCGGCACCTACCAGGCCCGCGCCGACTCCGTCGTGCGCCTGCTCGCCGGACGCGAGCTGAGCTGCCTCGGCACCACGCAGGATGGCCACCCGCGCCACCCGCTCTACGTCGCCGCGAAACAAGGCTTCGCGCCCTGGCCGCCCCGATAACCCGGATCGACACCCGGGCGCCGCGCTCTGTCTTGGCGGCATGGAGTCGCCCGCTCGCACAGGGAAGGTTCCCGCGGCGAAGCCCCGCCGGGGGGCCGGCCCCAGAAAACCGTCGCCCTCGGCGGCGTTTCCTGAAAACCTCCCCGCTTTCTCATGCCATTCAAAGCTCTCGGCCTCGCGCCGAACATTCTCCGTGGCGTCCAAGCCATGGGCTACACCGACCCGACTCCGATCCAGCTGCGCGCCATCCCGACCGTGCTCGCCGGCAAGGATCTGATCGGCTCGGCGCAGACCGGCACCGGCAAGACCGCGGCGTTTGCGCTCCCGCTCCTCACCAAGCTCGGCCAGCACTCCCCGCGCGGCCCGCGCGTGCTCATCCTCGAGCCCACCCGCGAGCTCGCCGCCCAGGTCGAAACCTCCTTCCGCGACCTCGCCCGCTTCACCGACATCCGCCCGCTCGTCGTCCACGGCGGCGTGGGCTACGGCCACCAGCGCAGCGAACTGCGCAAAGGCGTCGACGTGATCGCCGCCACCCCCGGCCGCCTACTCGACTTCATGAAGGAGGGCCTGAAGCTCGACACCATCGAGGTGCTCGTGCTCGACGAGGTCGACCGCATGCTCGACATGGGCTTCCTGCCCGACGTCAAACGCATCATCCTCGCCTGCCCCGACGCGCGGCAGACGTTGTTCTTCTCCGCCACCGTGCCGCCCGAGATCGCCGCCGTGGCCGCCTTCGCGCTGCGCGACCCGGTCCGCATCGAGGTCGGCGCCAACCGCACCACGGCGCAGACGGTCGCGCACGCGATGTATCCGGTCGCCCAGGTGCAGAAGTTCGAGCTGCTGCTCGCGTTGCTCGAACGCACCGAGTTCGACAGCGTGCTCATCTTCTCCCGCACCAAGCACGGGGCCGACCGCATCGCGCGCCGCCTGAAGGCCGCCAACCACGCCGTCGCCGTGCTCCACTCCAACCGCTCGCAGAACCAGCGGGTCGAGGCGCTCGAGGGCTTCAAGAGCGGCCGCTACGAGGTGATGGTCGCCACCGACATCGCCGCCCGCGGCATCGACGTGGCCGGCATCTCGCACGTGATCAACTACGACGTGCCGAAGAACCCCGAGGACTACGTCCACCGCATCGGCCGCACCGGCCGCGCCCAGGCCGTGGGCGACGCCTTCACGCTGATGGCCCCCGAGGACGAGGGCGACGTGCGCGACATCGAACGCTTCATCGGCAAGCCGATCGAGCGGCTCAAGGTCGAAGGATTCGACTACGCCCCCTACGAGGCGCGCCCGCCGCGCCCGGAGAATCAGGGCGCCGGCGGCCAGGGGCGCTTCGCCCGCGGCGGCCAGCACGGACGCCAAGGTGGAGGCCGGTACGGCGGCGGCGGCCAACAGGGCGGCGGTCGCGGGCACGGCGGCGGCCAGGGTGGCGGTTACGGCAAGTCTTCCCACGGGCAGGGGCAGGGCGGCCAAGGCCCGCGGCCGGCCCAAGCGCAGGCCAAGCCGAAGAAACAACACTTCGGCACCGCGCGCCACGAGGGTGGCGGCGCCGGCCAGCCGGCGCCTCAGCCCGCCAAAGGTGTGGTGCGCGGCTTCCTCTCCCGCCTGCGCGGCCGCTGAGCCAACGCTGCATCTGGCGCCGGCTTCACTCGGCCGGGCCCCTGCTTCCGGCTGGAGGGGCTGAGCTCGCTCAGCCCGCTGGCGATCGCGCTCGCCGGGGGGTGCGAGCAAGCGTGCACCCGCCGCGGACTGCATGACCACGCCCGCGCACGGCGCGGTGCGGGCCTCCTGTCCCAGCATACAAAACACAAACGGCCCTCTCGCAGGAGAGGGCCGTTGCTTGTCTTGTGCTGGTTTGCGTCGGGGGAAAGCGCTCAGCGCTTCATCAGGCCGCCGAGACCCTTCTTCTTCTTGGGCTGCTCGGCCGGAGCCGCGGCGCCGGAGTCGGAGTTGCTCGAAGAGCTGTTGCTGGCGCTGGCCTCGCCGGGCTTGCTGTAGCCGGCCGGGACCTCGAACAGCGCAGCGTCGGGCGCGCCGGCCTTGAAGTTCTTCCAGGTGGTGGTGTTGCCGCCGGCCACCATGCGCACCGGCAAGCCGTCGCCGTTGAGGAACCAGGTGGTGGCGTTCCCGGCGAGGGTCATCTTGTATTCGGTGCAGGAGACTCCGTTGATGGTGGAGGAGCCGACCTTCTCCCACACGGGCTCGGGGCCGGTCTGGGCCGGAGCCGCGGGCGCATCCTGCAACGGGTTCTCCATGACCATCTTCTGCCCATGCATGAGCGAGTAGGTCATCTTCTTGTCCCTGCGGATGATGGTGCTCATCTCCATCCCGCCGGCGTTCATGTCGATGCGCTGCTTGTCGCCATCAACCGCCATCTTCGACGCGGTCGTGGTGCCCCCGGCGACCATCTCCATCTCGACGGAGTAGGCCTTCGGCCATTCGGCCATCGGGGACTTGTTGGCGGCCTGGACCGCCACAGCGGCAAATCCGAGGCAAAGGAGGAATTTCAGCGATTTCATTCTGTCTGGTGTGTTCAGGTGGTGGTGGCTGGGCGGCCGGCCCGGCCGGCCGTCCAGTCGTTTCTGGGGGCTCGCAGTGCAGCGTGCCCGGGCACCCGAGACAACTGCCGGCCGGCCGGCGGTCACCCGTTCGTTTGAACGGGCCGAAATCCTCCGTGAACGGCCGCGTCAGCCGCCGTGCGCGTCGGCCACGCGCCGGGCCTTCGTCGTGAGCTCCCCTTCGCATTCCGGCGAGCCGCGCCGCAGGTCGCGGCAGATCTGCGGGCGCTTCTCGTAGAGCGAACAGAAGAAGACCGGCGGCCGGCCGCGGTGGGTGGTGATGTGGAGGCCGATGCAATGCCCGTCCTCCATCCGCATGTAGGCGCGCTGGCCCACGAAGCGCGCCACCGCCTCGGCCTGGGCGCCCAACCGTGTCCAGTCGGCGCCGCTCACCCGGACGTAGGTGGCGGATTTCGAGAAGCAGCAGACGCCGCAGTTCAGGCAGTCGGTGGGAATCTCCATGGTCGTCGGGATCGGCCGATCCATGAAGTCCGCGGCGGATTCACCGGGGCGACGAGCACAAAGATCAGCCGGCCGGCAGCCCCTGTCACCAGCGCCCCCGCACACCGCCACCTGCACCGAGCCGGGCACAGGCCCTCCGCACCGCGAGGGCGGCCGGGCGGGACACCATCGTGGCATTCCAAACAACCGGCGAAGACGAGGGCGTTTGGCGCTTGAATATGATGCCATTTGGCCGAAGGTGCCGGCATGAAGAAAAGCCCGCGGGCCCTCGCGACGCCCACCACCAATCCACCGGTCGCCGCCGTCGAAGAGCCGGCGGCACTCTACGGCGCCACCCTCTTGGGGAATCCGCTCGGACTCGCGAAAGCGATCCGCGAGGGGCTGCCGGTGGCGGCGTTCTTCGATCTGCAAAACCGGCTCGCCCTCACCACCGCCGCGCTCGGGGCGGTGCTCGCCCTGCCCGCCCGCACGCTCCAACGCCGGCGCGAGGAAGGCCGCCTGAGCAAGGAGGAGTCGGATCGGCTCGCCCGCCTGCACCGCGTGTACGACGAAGCCCGCCGTCTGCTCGGCAGCGGACCCGCCGCCGCCGAGTGGTTCAAGGAGCCGCAGATCGCCCTCGCCGGGTCGAGCCCGCTCGAACTCTGCGACACCGAGCCCGGGGCGCGCGAAGTCGAGCGGCTGCTCGGCCGCATCGAGCACGGAGTCTACGCGTGAGAATCTCCGCCTGGAGGCTGGTGCGCGCGGAGTTGGCCACCCACGCGTTCGAGGGCGAGGGCGCCCGGCTGTACGGCGGCCGGTGGAACCCTCCGGGTTGGTCGGCCGTCTATGCCGCGAGCAATCGCGCGCTGGCGGTCCTGGAGGTGCTCGCCCATCTGCCGAAGCCGTTGCGCAACGCCGCCTTCGCGCTCCACCGCGTCGAGTTCGACGAGACCGAGCTGGAGACGCTCGGCGCCGACACGCTCCCGGGCGACTGGACGCAGTTTCCGCCCGCCGCCGGCACGCAGGAGGCCGGGCGCCGCTGGCTGGAACGTGGCGAACGCGCGGTGCTCGCCGTGCCCAGCGTGCTGCTGCCGGAGGAGCGGAACTTCGTCTTCAACCCGCGGCATCCCGCCTTCGCACAACTCCGGCCGCACCGCGAACGGCTGTTCTTCTTCGACCCGCGGCTGGGCTGAGGCCGCGCGGCGCTACCGCGGGCGAACCAGCAACAAGGTGCGGTCGTCCGACGCCGGAGCGTTGAACGCGAAACTGCACAAGGCCCGGTCGACCTGCTGGCGGATCTCCACCAGCGGCAGGTGGCGGGATTCGCGCAGCACCGCACCGAGCCGTTCGCGGCCGAACTCCTCGCCCTCGGGATTGGCCGTCTCGGTGATCCCGTCGGTGTAGAGCACGAGCAGATCCTGCGGGGCGAGCGTCACCGCGGCCTCCTCGAGGCATTCGTCGAACAAGGCGCCCGAGTCGAGCCCGAGCGCCATGCCCGCCGGGCAC
Source organism: Opitutaceae bacterium (assembly GCA_035415285.1). Classification (GTDB taxonomy): domain Bacteria; phylum Verrucomicrobiota; class Verrucomicrobiia; order Opitutales; family Opitutaceae; genus CAJCBL01. The sequence continues at coordinate 3,425 of DAOOFR010000090.1, read as the reverse complement.
AGCTCCTCCACCGCGCCGGTGCCGGCGCGGACGACCAGCCCCGGCTCGTGGCCGGCGCGGCAGTAGGTGAACACACTGGTTTCCAAATCTAGAATACCGTAGACGGCCGAGATGAACATCGCCTTCGGCATGTCGGGCTGGACGATGTAGTTGACCATGCGCAGCACATCGGCCGGGGCCCACCCCCCCTGCGCCTTCACCCGCAGGGCCGTGCGGCAGGAGGCCATCATCAGCGCCGCCGCCGTGCCCTTGCCCGACACATCGGCCACCGCGAAGCCCCAGCGCCGGTCGCCGACCGCGAAGAAGTCGTAGTAGTCGCCACCGACCAGGCGCGACGGGGTGTAGAGCGTGTCGGTCTCCACGACCCCGATATCGGGGTAGATGCTGGGCAGCAGGTGCTGCTGCACCTCGTGGGCCACGCGCAGATCGCGCTCCCGGGCGACGCGGTCGCGCTCCTCCGCCTCCTTGCGCGAAGTGATGTCGGTCAGGATACCCTCGTGGTGCGTCGCGCGCCCCGCGGGGTCGAACCGCACCGCGGTGCGGTCGTCGATCCAGCGCACCCGGCCGTCCTTGCACACGAGGCGGTACTCCTGCCGGTATTCGGCATGCGCGGCGGAGGTGTGCGCCCGCACCTCGTCCATGACCCGCGCGACATCGTCGGGATGGAGGAGGTCGACATAGCGGACCCGCCCGGCGATCAGATCCCGCGCGCCGTAGCCGAACTGGGAGATGCTCTCCGAGACGAACTGCACCGCCCAGCCCTCCTCGGCGCCCCAGAGCACGGCGACCGAGGACGACCGCGCGATGATGCGCTCCAGCTCCTCGCGCCGCGCCAGCGCCGCGCGCAGCTCCATCTGCGCCGCGCGGCGCTGCGTGACGTCGCGCCCGATCCCGAAGAAGATCGGCGCCCCCTTCTCGTCGCGGATCACCGAACCGGTGGAGGCGTGCCAGCGCCATTCGCCGCCGACATGGCGGATGCGGTATTCGATCGAATGGCTCGAGATCCCGGCCTCGAGCACCTCGTGGAAGAACGCCTTGCAGGCGGGAACATCGTCGGGATGCACGAACTCGGTGAAGGCATGGCCGACCACGTCGCCGAGGGCGTGGCCGAGCTTCAGCGTCCAGGCCGGGGAGACGAAGGTGCACACGCCGCCGGAATCGAGCGAGTAGAGGATCTCGCTCGCGTTCTCGAAATACCGCCGCAGGCGCAGCTCGTTCGCGCGGGCCTCCTGCTCGGCGCGGACCCGGTCGGTGATGTCCACGAGCATCGCGAACTGCTGGATCACCCGCCCGCCCTCGTCGCGCAGGACCGCGACCGTCAGCCGTCCCCAGACGACCCGGCCGTCCCGGTGCACGTACCGTTTCTCGAGCGTGAAGCTGTTTGTCTCACCGCTTTGGAGGCGCGCCCGGAGCTCCTCCTCGTCGGCGCGGTCGTCGGGATGGGTGGCCCGGAGGAGATCGCCGTAGCTGCGCGCCTCCTCGGCGGCCAGGCCGATGATCTGGCAGTACCGGTCGTTGAGGTGATGGAGGGCGGGCTCCCCGAACTCCACCCAACTGATACCGACCGGGGCGTGCTCGAACAGGATGCGCAGCTGGTCGTGGGCGGCCTTGAGCTGCGCGGTCCGTTCGTTCACCCGCTGCTCCAGGCTCTGGGTGAGCTGCTGGACCTCCAGCTGCGCCAATTTCTCCTCGGTGATGTCGGTCAGGATACCGTCGTAGAAGGCCACGTGGCCCGCGGCATCGCGCCGGACCACGACCCGGTCGCGGATCCACCGCACCTGCCCGTCCTTGCGCACAATCCGGTGCTCCAGCGGCACCGGGTTCTCCCCGGCGAGCGCCGCGCGCGCGTGCTCGAGGACCGCGGGCCGGTCCTCCTCGGGCACCATCAGGAGCCACAGGTTCGGGTTCTGGAGGAACTCCTCCATCGAGTACCCCGTCACGGCCAGGCAGGAGGGGGTGTGCGTCGTCGCCACCGCCTGGCCGCCGCGGACCTCGACGGTGTAGTGGTAGTCGGTGACCGAAGACAGCAGGAGGCGGTACAGCTTCTCGCTCTGCTGCACCTGCTCGGTGCGCTCCCGCACATGCCGCTCGAGATCGCAGGTCAGCCGGCGCAGCTCCTCCTCCACCCGCTTGAGCCGGGTGACTTCGGTATGGATCGCCAGGAACCATCGCGGCGTGCCGGCCGCATCCGGCACCGGGGTGATGGTGGTCTCGACCCAGAAAGGGGCGCCGTCCTTGCCCCGGTTGCGGATGATCCCCCGCCAGACTCGCCCCGCCAGGATGGTCGTCCACAGCTCCCGCCAGAACTCCGGCGGATGGTGGCCGGAGTTCACCACCCGATAGCTCCGGCCGAGGAACTCCGCGCGGGTGTACCGGCTGACCTCGCAGAACCGGTCGCTGACATACCGGAGCACCCCATGGGCATCCGCAACGCTCACGCCCAGATGGGCCTCCGCCGCGGTGCGCAGCGCCGGCAAGAAACGCGCGGGCAGCTCTCCGGTCGGAGACAGCGGTTCCGCTTCGTTGGGGTCGGGAGGGAGAATCGGATGATCGGAGTCCATCGGCAGCGCACCTACGCGCGTATCATGCACCAACACCGCGTGCAGCGCCAGTAGTTTGCCGATACTGGAAACCGGGGCCTTCGGCTCCGGCACCGCTCACCCCGCCGCCCGCCACTGCTGCAGATGGGCCACCAGCGCCAGATAGGCGGCCTCCGCCCCCCGCGCCTGCGCCTCGCCACGCGTCGCCGCCGGCAGGGCCAGGCGCGCCTCCCGCCGGATCTCGCGGTTGTCCGGCAACCGGTGGCAGAGCGCCCAGAACAGTCCGGCCTCGGGGAAGCCGCGCGCGGGCGCCGCCTCGGCGTAGCCCGTCGTGGCGACCGCGACCTCCGCACCGAACAACGCACACGCGCCGCGTGCCATCTGCCAGGCCACTGCGGCCGACACGCAGTCCACCGGCGCCGCCTCCGCCCGGTCCACCCCGAGGTGGCGCACCTTCTGTTCGATCGTGTAGGCCGTGATGCCGCCGGCAAAAAACTCCGACGCCCCCGCCTCCGCCGCGATCAACGCCTGGAGGTGCCCGGCCGTCATGCTCTCGGCCACCGCGAGCCGCAGCCGCGGGGTGCTCAACATCAGTCGTTTCAGCATCGACACAGTCTCAGCGTTTGCCGGCCCCGGCGGCAAACGCGGGGTGCAGGGGCCCGGCAGATTCGCGGGGGCGGTCCGGCCGCGGCGCGCCGCGGCCCGGCGGAACCATGTGCTTCGTGAAGGCGTCCCGTGCGCGCGTGGCGGCCCGTGCGCCCCCGGGGCCGGCAACGCCGGCGCCTCAGGCGATCTGCCGGTACTTCACCGGCGGGATCTTGAAGCGGTGCCCGGAGTCGAGATCGGTGAAGATGTGCCACGCCGGATCGTCCGCGTGATGCACAA
>DAOOFR010000089.1:0-14325 GCA_035415285.1 Opitutaceae bacterium | reverse complement strand
GGCCGACAGGTTGGACCTCTTCGTCCCGCCTGTCGGCCTCATGGCATCTACGGGGTGAGCATGCCGGCTGGCGCCCCGAACGGAGCCTGACAAACTCCTGACAACCGGATTGCATCGGCGTGACGACTTACCCGCGTCCGGGGGCTAGGATGGAGCGAAACCCGTTTCGTCCGGTCTCTGAAACCCTCCGCGCCATGAAAACTCGCTTTCTCGCCGCCGCCCTCGCGCTGCTCACCGCCATGTCGAACCTCCTCGCCGGTCCACGCGACGATCAGTGGAAATCCGTCAACGAAGCCGCCGACGAGGGCCTGCCGAAGACCGCCATCGAGCGGCTCGAGCCGATCATCCAGTGCGCGCTCGCCGACAAGGCCTATGCCGAGGCCGTGCGTGCCATCGGCCGCAAGATCGCGCTCGAGGGCACGATCGAGGGCAACAAGCCTGAGGAGAAGATCGTGCGGCTCGAGGCCGAACTCGCCAAGGCGCCGGCCGCGATGAAGCCGGTCATGGAGGCGCTGCTGGGCCACTGGTATTGGCAGTACTTCCAGCATAACCGCTGGCGCTTCCACCAGCGCACGCAGACCGCCGCCGCACCGGGCGCCGATATCCAGACCTGGGATCTCGCGCGCATCCTCGCCGAGATCGGGAAACACTTCGACGCCGCGCTCGCCGCGCCGGCCGTGCTCCAGCAGACGCCCATCGCCGCCTGGGACTTCCTCATCGAGAAGGGCAACGTGCCCGACGCCTACCGGCCCACGCTCTTCGACTTTCTCGCCCGTGAGGCGCTCTCGTTCTACCAGGCCGGCGAGCTCGGCCGCGTGTCGCCCGAGGACGCTTTCGAGATCGACACCGCGAGTCCGATCTTCGGCGACACCGAGGCGTTCCTCGCCTGGAAACCGGAGACTTCCGACACGACTTCGCCGAAGCTGAAGGCCCTTGCGCTGCACCAGACGCTGCTGCGTTTCCACCGCAAGGATGCCGACCGCTCCGCCTTCCTCGACGCCGACCTCGCGCGGCTCGACTACGGCGTCAACGTCGCCGTGGGCGAGGAGAAGGCCGATCGTTACGAGGCCGCGCTCACGCGCTTCATCGAGGCGAACCCGAAGCACGAGATCTTCGCCCGCGCGATCTACCAGCTCGCGAACCGCCGCCACTCCGCCGGTGATCCGACCGCGGCCCACGCGCTCGCGAGCCGCGGCCTCAAAGCCTTCCCGGCCACCCATGGTGGCGATCTGTGCTTCAACCTGATCAAGCAGATCGAGGCGCCGTCCATCGGTCTCGCCACCGAGCAGATCTGGAACGCCCCCTGGCCCTCGCTCGACGTGACCTACCGCAACCTCGGCCACGTCCATTTCCGCGCCGTGCCGGTCGACTTCGACGACTACGTGCAGCGCGCACGCTGGGGCTTTGGCGACTTCGAGCAGGAGCGCGTCAAAGAGCTGCTCGACTCGAATCCGGCGCTCACGTGGGACGCCGCACTGCCGGCGACGCCCGACTTCAAGGAGCGCACCGAGAAACTGGCGGCGCCCGCCACGCTCAAACCCGGCTTTTACGTCGTCTTTGCCAGCGTTGATCCCGAGTTCGGCGAGCGCGGCAACCAGGTCTCGATGGCCAGCATCTGGGTGAGTGACCTGGCGCTCGTGTTGAGCACTCGCTACGGCACCGACACGCAGAGCGGTTTCGTGCTGCGCGCCGGCAGCGGCGAACCCGTCGGCGGCGCCACCGTGCGCGTCTGGCGGCAGGACAACAACGGCCGCTTCAAGCCCGCCGCCGCGGTTAGCACCGACGCCGACGGCCGCTTCGAGATCACCGCCAAGGACCGCGCCGTCGTGCTCCTCGCCGAGAAGGACGGCCATGCGGTGCCGAGCCTGCGGGCGTTCACCACGCGCACCGGTGCGATCGACCGGCATCCCGACACTCAGACGGTTTTCTTCACCGACCGCGCGATCTACCGGCCCGGTCAGTCGGTCTACTACAAGGGCGTTTCGATCCGCCACGACCAGGACGCCGGCAAGTACTCCGCCATCGCCGGCCTGAAGCTCACGGTCGTCTTCAACGATCCCAACGGCCAGGAGATCGCCCGCGCCGAGCACACGACCAACGACTACGGCTCGTTTGACGGTGTGTTCACCGCGCCGCGCGACCGTGTGACCGGCACGATGTCGATCCAGGTGCTCGGCCGGCCGAGCAGCACGAGCTTCCAGGTCGAGGAGTACAAGCGTCCGAAGTTCCAGGTGACGCTGGAGACGCCCAAGGAGGCGTCGAAGCTCGAGGCGCCGGTCGTCGTGACCGGCAAGGCCACCGCGTACACCGGCGCGGCGATCGGCGGCGCAAAGGTCGCGTGGCGCGTCGAACGCGGCGTGCAGTTGCCGCGCTGGTGCTGGTGGTGGCAGCCGCCGGCCAGCAAGGCGATCGCACACGGCACGGCGGTCGCGGCCGACGACGGCACGTTCAAGATCGAATTCACCGCCGCGCCGGACCGCTCGGTGCCGGCCAAGAACGAGCCCGTGTTCAACTACTCGATCCACGCCGACGTGACCGACACGACCGGCGAAACGCGTTCGGAGGACACGACCGTGAGCGTGGGCTACACGGCGCTCCGGGCGACGTTCAGCCTGCCGGAGTGGAACACCACCGAAAAGCCGGTGGAGATTGCCGTCGGCACGGGCACGCTCGACGGCCAGCCGCTGCCGGCCGAGGGCAGCTTCAAAGTTTACGCGCTGCAGCAACCGCTCGCCGTCGAGCGTGCGCCGCTCCAGCGCGAGCAGCGCTGGTGGTGGAGTGGCGAGGGCGAGCCGACGCCCGATGCGACCAAGCCCGAGTCGTGGGCGCTCGGCGATGTCGTGGCCGAGCAGCCGTTCACCACGACGGCGGAGGGTCGTGTGGTGATCCCGGTGACGCTCAAGGCCGGCCTGTTCCGCGTGGTCGTCGAGACGAAGGACCGCTTCGGCAAGGCGGTGACGGCGCGCGAGACCTTCGAGGTGATCGACCCGGCCGCCACGCGCTACGGCGTGAAGGTGCCGGAGCTGTTCGCCGCACCGAAGTGGTACGTGGAGCCCGATGAGAAGTTCACCGCGTTCTGGGCCACTGGTTACGCGAGCGGCCGGCTCTTCGTGGAGATCGAGTGCAACGGCAAGTTGCTCCAGCGCTACTGGACCAAGGGTGAGCGCACACAGGAGTCGATCGCGTTCACGCCGACCGAGGCGATGCGCGGCGGGTTCACGGTGCGCACACTTTTCGTGCGCGAGAACCGCGGGTACTTCAACGAGCGCATCGTGCAGGTGCCGTGGACGAACAAGCAGCTCACGGTGAAGTGGGAGAGTTTTCGGTCGAAGCTGCTGCCCGGGCAGAAAGAGACGTGGACGGCCGTGATCACCGGGCCCGACGCCAAGCGCGCGAGCGCCGAGATGGTCGCCGCGCTGTACGACGCCTCGCTCGACCAATACGCGCCGCATGGCTGGCCGATGCAGTTCGGCGTCTTCCGCTCGGAGCACGGCATGGGCCAGCGGGAGTTTCAGAACACCCGCGAGGATTTCCGCCACGTACAGGGCTGGTGGCAGCAGGAACACCGCAGCACGTCGTGGAGCTACCGCGCGTTCCCGTCGGAGGTCGTGGCGGATGCGTGGGGCTATGAATACCGCACGCGAGGATTGATGAAGAGCGCGATGATGCCGATGCCGAGCGCGCCGGCGGTGGCGGGGATGGTTCCGGAGGAGAGTATGGCCGACATGGAGCGGGAAATGGCAGACGCGGTGATTGAGGGTTTCCCAGGTGCTCGACCGCCGGTAGGCGGCAAAGGTGACTCACCCGCCCCCCAGCCCGACCTCACCAAGGTCACCGCCCGCAAGAACGTCAACGAAACCGCGTTCTTCTTCCCGCACCTGATGGCGGACAAGGACGGCGTGGTGCGGATGACGTTCACGATGCCGGAAGCGCTCACCGAGTGGAAATTCCTCGGCTTCGCGCACGACGCGCAACTGCGCGCCGGCGGCCTGATCGACACGGCCGTCACCGCGAAGGACCTGATGGTGCAACCGAACCCGCCGCGGTTCGTGCGCGAGGGCGATACGATCGAGTTCACGGTGAAGATCAGCAACCAGAGCGACCGGCATCAGCAGGGCACGGTGAAGCTCACGTTCGCCGATGCCGCCACGCTCGCGCCGGCCGATGCCGCGCTGGGCAACACCGCGACGGAGCAGTCCTTCGACGTGCCCGCGAAACAGTCGCGCAGCTACTCGTGGCGCATTGCCGTGCCGGACGGCCTCGGCTTCCTCACCTACAAGGCGGTGGCCGCGACCCAGCAGGCCAGCGACGGCGAGGAAGGTTTTATGCCCGTGCTAAGTCGGCGGATTCTGGTCACGGAATCGCTGCCGCTGCCGATTCGCGGGAAGCAGACGAAGACGTTCGCCTTCCAGAAGCTGATCGACTCCGGGAAGTCGGACACGCTGCGCCACCAGTCGCTCACGGTGCAGATGACGTCGCAGCCGGCGTGGTACGCGGTGATGGCGCTGCCGTACCTGATGGAGTTTCCGTACGAGTGCAGCGAGCAGGTGTTCAACCGGCTCTACGCCAACGCGCTCGCCCGCCACATCGCGAACTCCGATCCGAAGATCCGCCGCGTGTTCGAGCAGTGGAAGAACACGCCCGCCCTCGACAGCCCGCTGACCAAGAACCAGGACCTGAAGTCGGTCCTGCTCGAGGAGACGCCGTGGGTGCGCGAGGCGAAGAACGAGAGCGAGGCGCGCCGCAACGTGGGCGTGCTCTTCGACGCCAACCGCCTCGACGACGAGACCGCGCGCACGCTGAAGAAGCTCACCGACCAGCAGCTCGGCGACGGGCTCTGGCCTTGGTTCCCCGGCGGCCGGCCCAATGAGTATATCTCGCTCTACATCGTGACCGGTTTCGGCCGGCTGCGGCACCTCGGCGTCGATGTCGACGTTGCGCCCGCGGTGAAGGCGCTCGGTGCGCTCGACGCGTGGATCGACGAGCGCTACCGTGAGATCCAGAAGCACCAGGATCCCGAGGACCATGTGCCCAGCCACACGGAGGTGATCTACCTCTACGGCCGCAGCTTCTTCCTCGAGGACCAGCCAGTCGCCGGCGAGCAACGCAAGGCTGTGGACTTCTTCCTCGGGCAGCTGCGCAAGTTCTGGCTGAAGACGGATTGCCGGATGTGCCAGGCGCAGGGCGCGCTCGCGTTGCAACGTTTCGGTGACAAGCAGAAGCCGCAGGCCATCGTGCGTTCGCTCAAGGAGCGCAGCGTGAGCAACGAGGAGCTGGGGATGTTCTGGCGCGACACCGAGCTGAGCTGGTGGTGGTACCGCGCCCCCATCGAGACGCAGGCGACGATGGTCGAGGCGTTTGCCGAGGTGGGCGAGGGCGATCCGCAGGCCGTCGACGACTGCCAGGTGTGGCTGCTCAAGCAGAAGCAGACGCAGGACTGGAGGACCACGAAGGCCACGGCCGACGCTATCTACGCGCTGCTGCTCGGCGGGCGAAACCTGCTCGCCAGCGACGCGCTCGTCGAAGTTTCCCTCGGCGGCACGGCGATTTCGACGGACGGGGGGACGGGGAACACGGGTCTGGAGACCCGTGCCACGACGCCCGAGAAGGTCGAGGCCGGCACCGGGTTCTACGAGCAGAAGTTTGCCGCCGCGGAAATCAAACCCGCGATGGGGCAGGTGACCGTCAAGAAGGTCGACGACGGCGTGAGCTGGGGCAGCGTGCATTGGCAGTACCTCGAGGACATGGCGAAAGTCACGCCGCACGAGGGCACGCCGCTGAAGCTGAAGAAGAGCCTCTGGGTGAAGCAGACGACGAAGAAGGGCCAGGAGCTCGTACCCGTGACCGGGCCGATCGCGGTGGGCGACGAACTCGTCGTCCGCATCGAGCTGCGCACGGATCGCGACATGGAGTTCGTGCACCTGAAGGACCAGCGCGGCAGTGGCACCGAGCCGGTGAACGTGATCAGCCAGTACCGTTACCAGGACGGCCTCGCGTACTACGAGAGCACGCGCGACACGGCGTCGCACTTCTTCATCGATTACCTGCCGAAGGGCACGTACGTGTTCGAGTACTCGACGCGCGTTCAGCTCAAGGGCACGTACCAGACCGGCGTCGCCGAGATCCAGTGCATGTACGCCCCCGAGTTCAACAGCCACTCGGAGAGCATCCCGCTCGAGGTGAAGTGAGGAACAGAACGTGGGGCGGCGCTTCAGCCCGCCCCCCCTCGGCCCCAGATTGGGAATGTGGAAATCAGCGTAGATGCGCGCCGGGGCGCGGCCTTGCGGGAAAGCAACGCTGTGACGCGATCCACCCGAAAATTGACCATTCTGCCGTACGGCAGAACACGGATGAGCACGGATGGCCGGAGAACGATCCGTGGACATCCGTGAAATCCGTGGTTTCTGGTTCATGTTGCTTGAGAGGAAATCAGGAGACGGAGGCAACCCGTGACGCCGCTCGTGAGGGCGGCGTTGCGGGGGACGGCGGCTCGAGGGGCCTGACGAGATCAGCATGGACACACGCCCGGGCGCAGCCTTGCGGGGAAGCCGCGAGCGGTCCTCGCGTTGGCGGCTGACAACGGCGTCTTCAGCGCAGCGAAAGCCGCCAAGGCTTTCGTCCTCCGAATGTGGGTGCCGAAGGTCTTGGCGGCCTTCGCTACTCCCGGCCTCCACCGGTTGCGCGAGGCGACTGTCGTCCCGGAGCGGATTCGGGCTTGGCGGGGTGGGGCGGGTGGGCTTTCCCTGTCGGCGTGAAGTTGCCCGCCCTGAACTCGTTGGAACGACTGCGCGACCATGGGCTGTTCGTGTTCCGCGTCGTGGCCGGCGGCACGTTCGTCTTCTACGGCGTAGTGCCGGTGGCGGTGGGCGCCGTCGCTTGGCGGGATCTGGGCGAACGGCTGGGCTTCTCGCCGCCGCTCACGTTTCCGATGCTCGTCGGCCTGGCGGTGGCGCTGGCTGTCCTGCTGGGCGGCATCCTGGTCGTGCTGGGACTGTGGACGCGGCTGGCGGCGTTGACCCTCGGCCTGGTGCTGGTCGGGGCGGCAGTGCTGCGCTGGCCGGCGGTGCGCTCGGGCACGCTGGAGGGGGCGGCGGATTTCTTCTATCCGTTGAGCATGGCGGCGGCGATGGGCGTGCTGGCGACGGTGGGCGGTGGCCGTTTCGGAATCGACGGGGTCTATCGCGCCCGCCGGAAGCGCCTGCGGCGGCGGGCCGGCGCCTGACCTTGCCGCTGCAGGGGACCACCACCCGGTGGATCCGAAGCCGAAGTAGCGAGTGGCGGGTTGCCAGCGGCGAACCGAGGGGGAGGCAAGGGCGCTGGCTCACCGTCCCGGCGCTGGTGCGCCGCGCGTGGGCGAAAATGGGCAGGGCATGAATGGAAGTACGGTTGCGCGGCCGTTTCCGACGGAAATGTCCGCGCGCGGCGCGGTGGCACATGCCCTGCTAAACAGGGCTGCCACGGCGCTTTCGGCGTCGGCGGCCCATTCCCTCGGTCAGCACTCAACCTCCAGCGCACCCTCCTATGAAGAACAGCCTAAATCTGGGTACAACCAGGCTCGCCAAGGCGGCCCTGCTCGTGCCTCTGCTTGCCGCCGTGGTCGTCCACGGTGAAGAAGCCGCCGCGGCCGCGGCCGAGGCGGCGAAATACGCCGACCTCGACGCCTTCAAGGCCTCGGCCGGCTACGGACTATTCACGACCCACAACCTGTGGATGATGATCGCCGCCGGCCTGGTGTTCATCATGCACCTCGGGTTCGCCACGCTGGAGACCGGACTGACGCAGTCGAAGAACACGGTGAACATCCTGTTCAAGAACACGATGATCCCCTGCATCGGCATCCTCACGTATGCGGTGATGGGCTTCAACCTCATGTATCCGGGAGCCGATCATGCGGGCGGCTTCCTCGGGTTCGCCGGCTTCGGCGTGTCCGTCGCCGACCCGGTCGCGAGCCTCACCGACAGCTACAACGCGGGCTACACGTACTGGACCGACTTCCTGTTCCAGGCGATGTTCGCCGCCACGGCCGCGACGATCGTCTCCGGCGCCGTGGCCGAGCGCGTGAAGCTCGGTTCCTTCCTGCTCTTCTCGGTCCCGTTCGTGATGATCGTCTATCCGATCGCCGGCTTCTGGAAATGGGGCGGCGGCTGGCTGTGGACGGCGACCGACGCGGGCTACATCATCCGCGGCACGTCCTTGCCGGGCTTCTACGACTTCGCCGGCTCCACCCTGGTGCACTCGATCGGCGGCTGGGGCGCCCTGGCCGGGGTGATCCTGCTCGGGCCCCGGCTCGGCAAGTATCTGGCGAACGGCCGGATGAAGCCGATCCTCGGCCACAGCATGCCGCTGGCGACCATCGGCGTGTTCCTCCTCTGGCTCGGGTGGTTCGGCTTCAACGGCGGCTCGGTGCTCAGCGCCGACCCGGCGGCCGTCTCGCTCACGCTGGTCACCACCTGCATCGCCGCCTCCGCCGGCGCCGTGGGCGCGATGATCACCGGCTGGATCGTGCTCAAGAAGCCGGACCTTTCGATGACCCTCAACGGCGTGCTCGCCGGCCTGGTGGCGATCACCGCCGGGGCCGACCAGATGGCGGCGGGCTCGGCGGCCATCATCGGCCTGATCGGCGGCCTGCTCGTCGTGCTCGCGGTCATCTTCTTCGACAAGCTCAAGCTCGACGATCCGGTCGGCGCGCTCTCGGTTCACCTCGTCAACGGCATCTGGGGCACGCTCGCCGTCGGCCTCTTCGGCTCGCTCGCCAGCGGCGCGCAATTCCTGTCGCAGCTCGTGGGCGTGGTCTCGGTGGGCCTCTTCACGTTCATCGCCGCCTTCGTGCTCTTCTACGTGCTCAAGGTCACCATCGGCATCCGCGTCTCGCCCGAGGAGGAGTCCGAGGGACTCGACATCGGCGAGCACGGCAACGAGGCCTATCCGGACTTCCAAGCCGCGCACAAGTGATCCACCCGCCGGGGCGCGCCGCCCGCGCTTGCGCGAGCGCCCCACGCCCCGGCACCACCACCCAACCCAATCCAGATTCTCACTCCGATGAAACTCATCATCGCCATCATCAAGCCCTTCAAACTCGAGGAGGTGAAGGACGCCCTCACCGAGATCGGTGTCGAAGGCATGACCGTCACCGAGGTCAAGGGCTTCGGTCGGCAGAAAGGTCATACCGAGGTCTACCGCGGCAGCGAGTACACCGTCGACTTCCTCCCCAAGGTGAAACTCGAGCTCGCCGTGGCCGACCCGGTCGCCCCCAAGGCGCTCGAGGCCATCGTGAAGGCCGCCAAGACCGGCAAGATCGGTGACGGCAAGATCTTCGTGCTCCCGCTCGAGGAGATCGTGCGCATCCGCACCGACGAGCGCGGCGAGACCGCGATCTGAGGCCGGGCCGCGGCGCGCGCCGGCTGCGACCGGCGCGCGCGATTCCGCGGCCGACCGCCGGCGCATCTCCTGGGGATGCGCCGGCTTCCTTGGCGGGCGCGGGCCCGGGGGGAGCGGTGGATGCGCGAATTCGCCCACCCTGGGAGCGGCTCCCTGCCGAAACCGACGTTTTGGTCGCAAAAATCCCCGCGTCCGCGTCGCTGGCACCGGGGCTGCTGAAGTAGTCGGGTCTATGCTCGGCACACTTCTTTCTCCTCGCACCCTGTTGCTCGCGTTCGGTCTGGCCGCCGTTTCGTGGGGCGCCTGCGCCGCCGACGCCCCCGCGGCCCCGTCACTGGAGGAGCGCCTCACCGCGCTCGAGGCCTACGTCAACAACACCGATCCCGGCACCGCCCTCGCCGGGGTGCCCGGTCCGGGCCACAACGCCTGGATGATGACCAGCGCGGCGCTCGTGCTCTTCATGACGTTGCCCGGCCTGGCGCTGTTCTACGGCGGCCTGGTGCGCAGCAAGAACGTGCTCTCGGTCCTCGCGCAATGCCTGGGCATCGCCGGACTGGTGACGCTGCTCTGGTGGGCGTTCGGCTACAGCTTCGTCTTCGGCAAGAGCTTCACGGAGAGCGGGAGCTTCCTCGGGCACTTCCTCGGCGGCACCGAGTTCCTGTTCCTGCGGGGCGTGGGCTCCGCGCCCAACACCGACTACGCCTTCTGGGTGTCGCACAACGTCTTCGCGATGTACCAGATGATGTTCGCGATCATCACCCCGGCGCTGATCGTCGGCGCGATCGCCGAGCGCATGAAGTTCTCCGCCATCCTCGCCTTCGTCACCCTCTGGATGGTCTTCATCTATTTCCCGCTCGCCCACATGGTCTGGGGCGTGACGGGCAGCATGAACGGCGTGTGGAACGGCGAGGCCTCGATCCGCGCGATCGACTTCGCCGGCGGCACCGTCGTCCACATGTCCTCCGGCTGGTCCGCGCTCGTGCTCTGCCTCATCCTCGGCCCGCGTATCGGTTTTCTGAAGGAGAAGATGGCGCCGCACAGCATGGTGCTCTGCATGGTCGGCACCGGCGTGCTCTGGGCGGGCTGGTACGGCTTCAACGCCGGCTCTGCACTCGGCGCCGACGGGGTCGCCGCCAACGCCTTCATGACCACCACGGTGGCCGCGGCGGTCGGCGCTTTCACCTGGCCGATGCTCGAATGGCTCACCCGCGGGCACCCCTCGATCCTCGGCTTCTGCTCCGGCGCCGTCGGCGGCCTGGTCGTCGTCACGCCGGCAGCGGGCTTCGTCGGCGTGTCCGGCGCGGTCCTCCTCGGCCTGCTCGCCGGCGCGGTTCCCTTCTTCGCCTGCACCAAGCTGAAGGGCTGGCTCAAGTACGACGATGCGCTCGACACCTTCGGCGTGCACGCCGTGGGCGGCACCATGGGCGCGCTTGTCACCGGCCTGCTCGCCAGTGCCGACGTCAACGCGAACCTTGCCGGCGCCGCCGCGACCAGGAACGGTCTCGCCGGTCTCGTCGCCGACGGCGGTCTCTGGTTCGAGCAGCTCAAGGCCATGGGCCTGACGGTTGTGCTCTCGGTGCTCGGCACCATCGCGATCGCCTACCTGGTCAAGGCCACCATCGGGCTGCGTGCCGCGCCGGACGTCGAACGCCAAGGCCTCGACCTCGCCGAGCACGGCGAGGAGGGCTACATCTACTAACCCGGCTCCGCCAACCTGCTGCAACCGCTCCCATGAAACTCATCACCGCCATCATCAAGCCCTTCAAGATCGAGGAAGTGAAGGACGCGCTCGCCTCGATCGGCATCGAGGGCATGACCGTGACCGAGGTCAAGGGCTTCGGTCGCCAGAAAGGTCACACCGAGATCTACCGCGGCAGCGAATACACCGTCGACTTCCTCCCGAAGGTGAAGGTCGAGATCGCGGTCGCCGACGCCCTCGCGGGCAAGGTGATCGACGTGATCGTCGGCGCCGCGAAGACCGGCAAGATCGGCGACGGCAAGATCTTCGTCGTGCCGCTCGAGGACGTCGTGCGCATCCGCACCGACGAGCACGGCGACGCCGCGCTCTGAGCGGCGGAGACGGCTGGCCGGCCCGGTTCCGCTCCGCGCGGGATCTTCTGTGGAGGGCGCGACCTTGGTCGCGCCGCCTACGCCCTGCCCGGGGCCAGCGGTGCGAGCGAGCTCGCACCCTGCCGCAGGGGTGGCACGGCGCGGTTACGGCGCGAGGCGGCGGAGCGCCTCGGCGGCGGGCTTCAGGCCCGGATCGAGGCGGAGCGCGGCCTCGAAGGCGGCGCGGGCGCCCGCGGTGTCGCCGCGGCGGGCGAGCAGCTCGCCGAGGCGGTACTGGGCGTGGGCGTTCGTCGGCTGGCCGGCCGGGTGCGTGGGCTGCTCGAGGTAGCGGCGCAGGGCCGCTTCGCCGTCGGGGAGGCGTTGTCCGGAAATCGCGGCGACACGGCCGAGCTGGTAGAGCGCGACGAGGTTGCCGGGCTCGCGGGCGAGAACCCGGTCGAAGGCGGCGAAGGCCTCGGCGTGGCGTCCCTGGTCGGCGAACAGCAGGCCGAGCGCGGCCTCCGGCTCGGTGGATTCGGGGCGAAGCGAGGCGGCGGAGCGGAACGCTTGCTCGGCCTCGGCCCAGTTCTTGGCGCGGGCGTGGATGCCGCCGGTGGCCAAGGCGCTGGCGTAGGGATCGTGGGCGGCGATCGCGGCGGCTTGCGCGAGGGCCTTGTCGCGGCCGCCGCCGGCGACGAAGGGCGCCTGCTCGTAGAACTCGATCAGCCCGCGGCGGTATTCGAGCTCCGTGGGCGCGAGGGCGACGGCCCGCTCGAGGGCGGCGCGGCACTTGCGCGCGAGCCCGAGTTGGTGGAAGACGCCGGCCTTGTTGGTGAGTTTGCCGTAGGCCTCGCCGAGGTCGGCCCAGTAGAGGGCGACGGTCGGTGCAAGCTGGGTGCAGCGCTCGTAGCGCTCGGCCACGGTCTTCCAGTCGCTGCGGCGTTTGGCCAGGCGGCCAAGCAGGTACACGGCTTCGTGGTTGGTCGGATCGGCGAGGAGCAGATGGTCGAGGGCTGACTGGGCCTCGGCGTCGCGGCGGGCGGTGAAGAGCGCGCGGGCGGCGGGGAGGTCGACGGCGGGGGGCGGGGCGGCGTGCAGGACGGTTGTCGCCACGAGCAGGAGGAGCGGAAGCAGACGGAACCGGTGCATGCCGGGGAGCAGAGAGCATCGGGGGGCGGGCTTGAAAGCCTGAAAGCACCTCCGGTCGCCGGCCGGGGCGCCGCGCGGCCGCCGCGTCTTGTGTCGTGAACCGCGCGATGCGGTCGGCCGTGCTGCCATACGGCAGCCTGCGTCCGGCGGGCGGAGGGGCGGCCCGCCGAGCCGGCCCTGGCTCATCCAGGGCTCACGCCTCGTAGGCGAGGTAGGGGGAGAGCCACTTCTCGACTTCGGCGACTTCGCGCTGGCTGCGAGCGGCGTAGTCCTCGACCTGGTCGCGGGCGAGTTTGCCGACGGCGAAGTACTTCGACTCGGGATGATTGAAGTAGAAGCCGCTCACGCTGCTGCCGGGCTTCATCGCGCAGCTCTCGGTGAGTTCGATGCCAGTGGCGGCTTCGATGTCGAGGAGCTTCCAGAGTTGCGGCTTCTGCGTGTGGTCGGGGCAGGCGGGATAGCCGGGCGCGGGGCGGATGCCGCGGTATTTTTCCCGGATGATCTGCTCCATCGTGAGGTTCTCCGTGCGGCCGTAGCCGCAGAGATCGCGGACCTGTTTGTGGAAGTACTCGGCGAGGGCCTCGGCGATGCGGTCGCCGAGGGCCTGCACCATGATTGCGGAATAGTCGTCCTGCGCGGCTTTGAACTCGGCGGCGAACTGCTCGACGCCCGGGCCGGCGGTGACGGCGAACGCACCGAGGTAGTCGATCCGGCCGCTGCTCTTCGGCGCGACGTAGTCGGCGAGACAGTGGTTGAACTGGTCGGCGGGTTTTTCGCTCTGCTGGCGGAGGAAATGGAACGTCTCGACGACGCGGCTGCGCTGCTCGTCGGCGTAAACCTCGACGGAGTCGCCGACGGAGTTCGCGGGCAGGAACGCGATGAGCGCACGGGGCTGAAACCGCTTTTCGGCGACGATGCGCGTGAGGAGTTTCTTGGCGTCTTCGAAGAGCTTCGTGGCCTCGGTGCCGATGTGTGGGTCGGAGAGGAGATCGGGGAAGCGGCCGGTGAGCTCCCACGCGGAGAAGAACGGGGCCCAGTCGATGAACTCGGCGATGACGCCGAGGTCGATTGCGGATTGCGGATCGCGGATTGCGGATTGGTCGGAGCTGAAGATGCGGCGGCCGAGGAAGGCGGGGCGGGAAATGTCGACGGTGGACCAGTCGCACTGCGGGGCGCGGGAGCGGGCGGCGGCGAGCGGGAGGAGCGGCGTGCGCTTGAGGCGGGCGGCGAAGTCGTCGCGCTGGCGTTGTTGTTTGGCGACGAGGTCGGCGACGAAGGCCGGCTTCTGCTCGGGCGAGAGCAGCGCGGAGGCGACGTTGACGACGCGGGAGGCGTCGAGCACGTGGACGACGCCGTGCGGGTACTCGGGCGCGATCTTCACGGCGGTGTGCGCCGGGCTGGTGGTGGCGCCGCCGATGAGCAGCGGGATGGTGAAGCCCTGGCGCTGCATCTCCTTGGCGACATGCACCATCTCGTCGAGCGACGGGGTGATCAGGCCGGAGAGGCCGATGGCGTCGGCGCCGAGACGCTTGGCTTCGGCGAGGATCTTCTCGGCGGGGACCATGACGCCGAGGTCGGTCACCTCGTAGTTGTTACAGGCGAGGACGACGCCGACGATGTTCTTGCCGATGTCGTGAACGTCGCCCTTCACGGTCGCCATCAGAATGCGTCCGCCGGACGCATTCTGGAGGCGGGAAGCTTCGCTTCCCGCGGGAGCGGAAGCGGCCGCGCGGCGCGCGGCCTCCTTCT
>DAOOFR010000088.1:0-14385 GCA_035415285.1 Opitutaceae bacterium | reverse complement strand
ACTGCTGCCCCACGGGAAACTCCATGTCGGGCCAGCCCGGCTTGTCGCAGCCGCAGCGATGCACGCGGGAGCCGATCGGGAGCGAGCGGGCGACCTCGCGGAAGAAGTAAAACTTGGGATACAGGGCGATGTCCATCTGCGCCGTCCCCTTGTGGACGAAGCCGGCGAGGCGCACGCCGTCGAAGTCGGGCTGCACGTCCCCGACGCCGCCATCCCAGGAGTAGGCCTGGAACCAGAGCCAGAGTCCGGTCCCGAGGTTGATGTCGCTGATCATGCGGGCGATCCCGATCTGCTGCGGCGGCCCCGACTCGGTCTGGACCACCTCCAGATCGAGCCCCGGGCCCACGAGCGCATCGGCAACCTGCCGGGTCATGCTGGCGCCATAAGAATGAAATGAATACCCGCCCCACGCGGCCAACGCCGCGGGGTCGTTCTTGAAGGCCGCGATCGTGGGCAAGGCGTCGGCGTCCACGTTGGCCCGCGAGGCCGCCAGCACCTTGACCGAGTGGAAACCGCGCCGGTCGAGCTCCTCCCGCCAGAGGCGGGTCATCACGAGCGCCTTGTTCCGGAGCGCCGGGTTGCTCCAGCCGCCTTCCGCCAGATAGGTCTCGGGTTCGTTCGTGATCTCGACGTAGTCCATCCGCCAGCCGTAGTTCTCGAAGAGATCCGTCATCACGTCGGCATGGCGAACGATGTAGGCACGCAGCTTCTCCTCGGTCATCGCACTGCTCCAGCTCTGGTTGGGGTCCTGCGACGACCAGCCGGAGTGCGGATCGTAGATCATGAGCGGCGGCCGCGATTGCACCTTGCGCACGTCCTCGAGGTAGCGGTGGGTCTCCTTGTAGATCTCCTCGGCCGTGTAGATGTGGTCGATGCCCATGCCGTTGGCGCCCCAGAACCGCATCACGGCGAGGTCGAGTTCCTTCCAGAACAGCTCCGCGCAACGTCGCCGCAGAGCGGCCGGAGTCTGCTCGTACCAGTCGCCCGGATTCAGGCCGACCACGTTGACGCCGAGTCCCTTGAAGCGCCCCTCGGGATTTGACGGCGTCGTGCGGACGTAGGTGCTGACCGTGACGGTGATGGCTTCCGTGCCCGCCGCCGTGCCGGAGGTGGACGCGACCAGCGCCGCGACGAACAGGCACGCCTTCGCCAAGCGGCAGGCGGTGCGTCGAGTGAGGGATGAAGTCATGTGGGGCCGAGCCATCACGGCAGACCTCGCAGGCGAGGTTGCTGGCTGTCAGTCCTTGAATCCATGCCGCAGTGTCGCACGACCGTCTTGATCGGGTTTTTACCAAGACCGATGAACTGCCGCCGGTTGTGGGGCGGTCTGATTGACCTGCTGGGGGCCAGTGAACCCCAGGCCACGCCCGGGGCGTCGGTGCCAGCCGCCGGGGTGCTTCAGCCGCGTACCGGGTGGCCGGTGGCGGCGCCGGACCAGCCGAGTTTCGAGCGCAGCACCTCGAAGTGTTCGTATCCGGGCTTCTGCACGAGTGTGAGCCGCCGGTCGGCGACCGCGATCTCGATGTCGCGCCCGGCGCAGGTGACGAGGTTGCGCTGGCCGTCCATGGCGACGAGCAGCTGCGAGTCCTCCATGCGGCTCTCGATGCGCAGCTTCACGCCGCCGCGCAGGATGACGGAGCGGTTGCTCAGCGTGTGCGGGCAGATCGGCGTGAGCACGATGGCGTCGGCATCGGGGTGGATGATCGGGCCGCCGGCGGAGAGGTTGTAGGCGGTGGATCCGGTGGGCGTGGCCACGAGCAGGCCGTCGCCGTGGTAGTCGGTCACGAACTGTTCGTCGGCGTAGACGCCGAGGCGCACGAGCTTGGAGTTGATCTCGTCCTTGATGACGACGTCGTTGAGCGCGACATCCTCCTGATCCGGGCCGGTGCGGCACGAAAGCAGGGAGCGTTCGGCGAGTTGGTAGTCGCCGATGAGCAGGGCGGGGAACTGGGCGACGGCCTCCTCCGCCGAAAATGTGGTGAGAAAACCGAGACTGCCGCGGTTGACGCCGATCACCGGCACGCCCGCGCGGGCGGCCTCGCGGGCGGCGCCGAGCAGCGTGCCGTCGCCGCCGACGACGCAGCAGGCGTCGAACCCCACGAGCGCGCCCTCGGGCAGCGGGGCTCGGGCGAAGACCTTGGTCTTCGCCTTCGCGCTCCGGGCGAGCGCCACGAGGTCGCTGGCGAGATCGTGGGCGCCGCGCTTGGAGCGATTGACGACGAAGGCGAGTTTGCGGATCGGGGGCATGCGGGATCCGGAGCGTAACCGGTGGGCGGAGCTTGGCGAGCGCCGAGGGGCGGGCCCCGCCCCTGCGGCGCTCGCCCGGATCGACTTGAACGCGGTGGGGCGATGCTGCCGGACGGCAGGACGCCGAGCCGCGGCTCCCCCGGCCCGCTCCGCCGAGGTTTCGCAGCCCCGGAGCACTTGCCGCCCGACGAGGCTTCAGCGAAAGCGGCGGGTGGGTCCGCCCCAGCCACGGACAGCTTCACCTTTCGTCCCCAACACCGAAGCCCCGTGATGATCGGAAGCCCCTTCGGCAGCACGCCAGCCTGGGCACCCGACCGCACAAAATCTTGTTCCGATCGGAACAAGATTTTGTGCGGTCGGAGATCCCGGTCGAGGTTGGGGCTTCGTCGGGACAACCGGGGCCACCGTGCGGTGCGGCCGCTCAGGCTTTGTGCAACGCGAGGAGGAACTCACGGTTGCCGTCGGCACCGGTGAGCGGCGAGTCCATCGTTCCGAGCACAGTGACGCCGGGCAGCGCCGAGGCGCAGTCGACGATGTCGGATACGACACGGGCATGCACGGAGGGGTCGCGGATGACGCCGTGGCCCTTGTCGGCCTCGGCCTTGCCGGCTTCGAACTGCGGTTTCACGAGGGCGACGAGCACACCGCCCGCACGCAGCAGCGGCCAGGCGGGTGGCAGGATCGAGCGCAGGGAGATAAAGGAGACGTCGATCACGATCGCGTCGTATTCGGCGCGCGGGAGTTGCTCGGCGCGGAGCTCGCGGGCGTTGATCTGCTCGAGGTTGGTCACGCGCGGGTCGGCGCGGAGCTTGCCGTGGAGCTGGGCGCGGCCGACATCGACGCACACGACATCCGCGGCACCGGCCTGCAGCGCGCAGTCGGTGAACCCGCCGGTGGAGGCGCCGATGTCGAGCACGTGCGCGCCGGTGAGCGAAAGCTGGAAATGCTCGAGGGCGCCGGCGAGTTTCTCCCCGCCGCGGCTCACGAAGCGCGGCGGCTGTTCGATCTCGATCTCGAGGTCGACCGGGTAGTCCTTGCCCGGCTTGTCGAGCCGCTCGGTGCCGTGACGGACTTTCCCCGCACGGATGAGCGCCTGCGCCTGCGAACGCGAGGCGGCGAGCCCGCGGGCGACGAGCAGTTCATCGAGACGTTGTTTGCCGGCCATGGTGCGATTGCGGATTGCGGAATGCGGATTGTGGAGTGCGCCGGGCAGACTGAGGGCGGAAGGCCGAAGGCGGAAGAGGGAAATCCGGACTGGTGGTGGGGGCGGGGATTCGGGCGGGTGCGTTCTCCGACGTAGGGCGAGCCCTCCGGGTGAGCCGAGCCGGCGGGGCGGCGAAGCGCGAGGTCGGCGAAGGTTCGGCTCACCGGGGACTCTGCTGTGCGGCAGAGCAGGCCGGTTCGCCCTACCTCGGAAGTCTTGCCCTTGGCAGCTTCTGCCTGGCGGGGGACCAGCAGGTGGTGCGGCCGCCGATTTCCTCGCGCATGAGCGCGCAGCCGGTGCGGGGGCAACGACCGCCGTCGCGCCAGCGGTAGTTGAAGAGCCAGGTATCCGGGATTCGGACGTTGAGGTCGGGCGGGGTGTCCGCCTCGGTGCGGCCGGCGACGGTGGCGAGCGCGAGGCGGGCGACGCGGCGGCACTCGCGCCAGAGCGTGCGCACCTCGGCGGGCGTGAGCGAGCCGGCGGGACGGCGCGGGTGGAGCGCGGCGCGCCAGAGAATCTCGTCGGCCATCCAGTTGCCCACGCCGGGGAATCGCTCCTGCAGGAGCAGCACGGTTTTGAGCGGGGCGCGGGCGCGGCGGCGGAGGAACTCGGCCACGGCGGCGGCGGTGAATCCCGGTGACAGAAGCGGCGGAGCGAGCCTGGTCCACCACGGCGGCCGTTCGGCGCCACGATGCAGGTCGACGCGGCCGAACATCCGCGGGTCGGTGAAGACGAGGGCGTGCTCGGCGGTGCGGAGCACGAGGTGGTCGTGTTTGCCGGGCCGGTGATCGACCGGGCGGACGAGAAGTTCGCCGCTCATGCCGAGGTGGAGCCCGAGCCAAAAGGAAGGCTCGGCCGCGGCGTCGGTGGTCGGTCGCGGGCTGAGCTCAGACCGGCGGGCGAATCCCGCTGCTACGGGAGTCCTCGGAGCGAACCGGAAGAGCATCTGCTTCGCGGCAGCGGAAGAGGAGACGAGCGTGGCACCGCGAAGCGCGGCGACGATGGCCGAGGCTGAGGATCCGCGGAAGACGCGGGCGCGCGGATGCACCGCGACGGCGATGATGCGGTGCCCGAGGCCGGGGTTCCAGCGGCGGCGGAAAAACTCAACCTCGGCGAGCTCGGGCATGGGTAATTGGTGAGCGGTGGGCGGTTGACGGTAGCCGGTGGAGAGAGCCGCCGGAGCGCTACGCTTGCCCCTCGTACGGGCTCGGAGGGGGCAGCGAAACCGGGTGGTGATGTCGGGGGAATGCAGGGGGCGGAATGCGTTCTCCCTGCGGAAGACTTTTCGAGTTTGCGGAATGGGCGGCGACCGGGGACGGCGCGTGACCAGAGTGTCCGGTCGGAGACCGGACTTACGCGACTGGCACGCCGGCAAGTAGGACCGGTCTCCGACCGGTCGCGCCGGGTGTGGACCGGAAAGAGATGGGGCGCATCACGCGGCGACCGGGCGCTACGCGATCTCCCAGCGGTAGGGATGTTTGGAGAGCAGCTCGTTGCCGGTGGCGGTGACGACGACGACGTCCTCGATACGGCAGCCGCCAAGGCCGGGATAATAGAGCCCGGGCTCGACGGTGACGACGTGGCCTTTTTTGAGGATGTTGTCGGCGGCGGAGACGCGCGGGTACTCGTGCACGGCGAGGCCGAGACCGTGGCCGGTGCCGTGGAAGAAACCGCGCGAGCCGTGCTCGTCACGAGTGGTCTTGAAGCCTTCCTTGTCGAAGAGGGCGGTGATGGCTTCGTGGACCTTGCGGCCGTTGAGACCGGCGCGGATGGTGCGCAGGCCGAGCTGCTGGCCGGCGCGCACGGTGGCGACGAGCTTGCGCTGGGCGTCGCTGGCGCGGCCCTTGAGATAGGTGCGCGTCATGTCGCCGTGGTAACCGGTGGCGGTCACGCGGGGGAAGATGTCGACGATGAGCAGGTCGTGGGCGCGGATCGGGCCGGTGCCGCGGCAGTGCGGGTCGCAGGCCTGGTCGCCGGCGGCGACGATGGTGCCCAGCGAGATGGCGCCGGCCTCGAGGCAGGCGGTCTCGATGGCGAACTTGAGGCGTTCGGAGGTGAGCTTCTTGCCCTCGAAATGGACGTAGCCGCCTTTGATGGTGCTGGCTTTCAGGATGCGCTCGACGGCGGTGAAGCCGAGGGCGCTGCAGCGGTTGCCCTCGCGGATGGCGGCGAGCTCGGCGGGTTTCTTCAGGTCGCGCTCGGGGAAGAACGAGCCGTCGGCGAAGCCGATCGCGAGGCCGAGATCGAAGAGGTCGAAGGCGAGCTTGGCCGGGAAATCCTCGGGCACGACGAACCGCTTGAGCCCGAACTCGCGGGCGAGCGTGGCGACGATCTCGGCGATGCCGATCTTCTCGGCGGCGGGGAAGCGCTTGGCGGCGCGCTCGCGCCACTCCTCAAGCGAGAGTACGACGTCGAGCGCGGATTCCTTCCGGGCGCGGGCGAACTCGAGGGCGTTGAACACGCCGTACTTCTTGCGGCCGATGCCGAAGGCGAGGAAGGCGTCGGGCACGGAGATGCCGGTAAAGTAGAGCTGATTGGCGTCGCGTTCGGAGTCGGCGTAGAGCAGCGGGGAGGGATCGGAGGATTTGGCCACGGGAAAACGTTTTGCGCGCAGCGTAGGTGCCGGCATGCTGCGCGCAATCCCGCTTCCGCCATGTCGATCTTCCGTCGTGTTCTTGTCCCGCTCTCGTTCGGTCTCGCTGTGTTCGCCGGGGTGGCGACGCTGCCCGGTTGCGGCGGGGAGCCGACGGTCGCGGAGGAGAAGACGGTGGCGGACTATTTCGCGCTGAAGATCGGCGAGCGCCCGGTGCGTCTCCAGCTCGCGGTGCGGCAGGGCGAGCAGCAACGCGGCCTGATGGAGCGGACGACGCTGGGCGCCGAGGAGGGTATGCTGTTCGTCTACGCGCGGCCGCAGCAGATGAGCTTCTGGATGCGCAACACACTCCTCCCGCTCGATATCGGCTTCTTCGATGCGACGGGCGAGCTGCGCGAGGTGCGGCAGATGTTCCCGCGGGACGAGCGGACGGTGCGCTCGCACAGCGCGGAGATCCAGTTCGCGGTCGAGATGAACCAGAACTGGTACCGCGACCGCGGAGTGAAGCCGGGAGCGAAGCTCGATCTCGCGGCGCTGAAGGCGGCGCTCAACGCACGCGGCTTCGAGCCGCGGCGGTTCGGACTGGAATAGGCGAACGGAACGCTTCCTGGCGCGAGCTTGCCCCAGACTTCTCCCATGCTTCGAAACCGCCTCGCCCGATGGGCGCGCCGCCACCCGGACCCGACGCAGGACTGGCCCGTCGCCCTGCCGGATACGCCGCCGCTGGACCTGCGCCGGGGGACGGTCGGCCCGATCCGTTTTGGCGATCCCCTCCAATCCGCCTGCGTGTTCGGACGACCGGATTGTTGCCGGCTCGTGCGGGCAGGGTATTTCGAGCTCGTATACGCCGGGGCCGGGTTCCAGATCGACTTCGAGGATGGGCGCCTGGCCTATGCCGCCTTTTTCCTCGGGCCGGAGGGCGATGGCACCGGACCCGAGGGCCTGCGATCCGCCACGCTGCAACTCGACGGCCAGCGGCTCTCGGGCCACACCGCGCTCGCGCATCTTGCGGAGTCCTGGGGGCCGGCGAGCACCGAGGAACGGGACGACGAGGAGATCGTCGTTTGGTATTTGCGGAGCGGTTTCACGGTGGAGCTCGAGGCTCGTCCGGATGGCTTGCTCAAGCGGGTGAATGCCTACCCGGCGGAGGGGCGGCACTCCTCCGGTGCGGCGAACTCCTGACGCGCGTGATGGATCGCGGCTGACGGCCCCATGGCCTCGCGCGGACGGGATCAGCGGTGGATGAGGGAAACGAGCACGCGGGCGATCTGCACGAGACCGAAGACGGCGACGGCGATGCCGCAGCCCTGGTTGAGGCGGCGCATCCAGTAGCCGCTGGCCTTGTCGCGCAGGCGACTGGCGAGGGCGCTGAGGATCAGCCACCAGAGGGTCGAGCCGCAGAAGATGCCGCACACGAGCAGCAGGGCGTCGAAGTGGCTGCCGAGGCGCGCGGCGACGGCGAAACCGGCGAAGATGGCCGTGGCGCCGACGAGCGTCATCGGGTTGCCGATCGTGATCAGCAGCGAGGTGGAGAAGGCGCCGAACCAGCCGGGCCGCGGAGCCGGGGTCTTCGGCATCTCCCTGGGCGGGGAGGTGTGCCAGACGATGTAGCCGATCGCCAGGAGCACGAAGCCGCCGACGTTCTCGAGCAGGCGGGTGTGGTTGGCGAAGAAATCGGAGACGGAGGAGATGCCGAACGCGAGGATCGAGCAGAGCAGGGCATCGGCCAGCGCGGCGCCGAGGCCGGTGATTACGCCGGCGCGGGCGTGGTGGAGCAGCGAGCGGCGGAAGACGAGCAGGCCGACCGGCCCGACTGGCACGGACATGCCGAAGCCGATGGCCAAGCCGATGAGGGGGATCTTCCAGTCCATGCTCGTGGAAGGAGGTGTCGTGGCCGGGCGTTCAGCGGCGGACCTGGCCGGTGCCGTCGATCACGAACTTGTAGCTGCACAACTCGGCC
Organism: Opitutaceae bacterium; assembly: GCA_035415285.1. Classification (GTDB taxonomy): domain Bacteria; phylum Verrucomicrobiota; class Verrucomicrobiia; order Opitutales; family Opitutaceae; genus CAJCBL01. The sequence goes on along the minus strand of DAOOFR010000088.1, from coordinate 6,381 downwards.
AGACCCATCGGGCCGCGGGCATGGAGGCGGTCGGTGGAGATGCCGATCTCGGCGCCGAGGCCGAACTCGAAGCCGTCGGTGAAGCGTGTGCTGGCGTTCCAGTACACGGTGGCGGAGTCGACCTCGGCCTGGAACCGGCGGGCGGCGGACTCGTCGGCGGTGACGATGGCGTCGCTGTGGTTGGAGCTGTCGCGGTTGACGGTGGAGATGGCCTCGTCGAGGGAGCCGACGACGCGCACGGCGAGGATGTAGTCGAGGAACTCGGTGCGGAAGTCCGCGGCGGTGGCGGGCTTGGTCGGCACGCCGGCGGCGGCGAGGAGCGCGGCGCTCTCGGCGTCGCAGCGCAGCTCCACGCCGCCATTACGCGCGGACTGGAGGGCCTTCGCGAGGCGGGGCAGGGCGGTGGCGGCGATGTCGCGGTGGACGAGGAGCTGCTCGGCGGCGTTGCAGGCGCTGGGGCGCTGGACCTTGGCGTTGACGAGCAGGGGCTCGGCGAGGGCGAGGTCGGCGGCGCGATCGACGTAGACGAAGCAGATGCCGTTGTAGTGCTTGATGACCGGGATCGTGGAGTTCTCGGAGACGAACCGGATGAGCGCCTCGCCGCCGCGGGGGATGATGCAGTGGACGAGGTCGTTGAGCTTGAGGAGCGTGTTGAGCGCGGCGCGGTCGGTGGTGGGGATGAGCTGCACGCAGGTGGCGGGCAGACCGGCGGCGGCGAGCGCCGCGGCGATGAGCGCGGCGAGCGCGGTGTTGCTGTGGAACGCCTCCTTGCCGCCGCGCAGGATCGTGGCGTTTCCGGATTTCAGGCACAGCGCGGCGCAGTCGACGGTGACGTTGGGTCGCGACTCGTAGATGATGCCGATCACGCCGATCGGGACGCGGACCTTGCGGATCACCAGGCCGTTGGGACGCGTGGTGCGCTCGAGCTCGGCGCCGACGGGGTCGGGCAAGGCGACGATCTCGCGCACGCCCTGCGCCATCTGGCGGATGCGCGGTTCGTTGAGCGTGAGGCGGTCGAGCATCGCGCTCGAGAGGCCGGCGGCGCGAGCGGCCTCGAGGTCCTGGGCGTTGGCGGCGATGAGCGCCGGGATGGAGGACTCGATCTTCTCGGCGAGCGCGGTGAGCGCGCGGTTCTTGGCCTCGGTCGAGGCGACGGCCAGCTGGAGCGAGGCGGCGCGGGCGGCCTCGGCGAGCTGGCGAACGGTGGTGGCGAGATCGGTTTCCATCGGAGTGGGAATAGAAAACGGCACAAACGGGCGGGGAAAGGGGAATCGGTGGACCGTGGACCGTGGACGGTTGGCCGTGGACGGCGGGGACGGTGCCGGTGCGGCGGCGCGCCTCAGTCGAGGTGGCCGAACTCGGGGTTGCCCGCCAACGCCGATGTGGCGGCGAGGGTCTCCCAGTTGGCCCGGATCTCGGGCGTGACCGGCTGGGCGGCGAGCCATTGGACGGCGGCGGAGCGGTCCTTGCGATAGAGGGTGTTGAACACCTGGAAACGCGTGCCGGTTTGGACGCGAGGATCGGTGATCGCGGCGAGCGTCGCGGCGGCTTGGGCGGGGTCGCCGGAAGCGGTCCAACGTTGGGCGATGCTGGCGAGGGCGCGATTCTGGGTCTCGCCGGGCGGGAGCAGGTGGGCCCAGACGAGCGCCTCGTCGCGGTTCCATTCGAAGAAACCGGCGGCGGTGACGGCGACGAAGTCCGGATCGACCACGCCGGGATGGCGCGCGATCCAATCGCCGGCGACATCGGAAGTGAGCTGGGCGAGGGCGTTGTGGATGAGCGGCTTCTCGGACTCGAGGGCGCCGGGGTAGTTCGCGATGGAGGCGAGGAAGAGGTTGGGGTCGGTGCGCGCGGTGTCGCGCAGCTTCACGAGCTCGAGGCTGGAGCGCAGGCTGCCATCCTGGGATGCGGCGGCCCACGCCTCGGCGGCGGGCCGGTCCTCATTGAGCCAATGCTGCCAAGCGGTGCCGATGAGCGAGGAGGCCTCGGCGGGCGGCAGGTTCTGGCGGGCGAGCGTGACCAGGCGATCCGGGGCGGTGGAGAAACGTTCGCGCAAGGCGACGCCGAGGAGCTCGCCGCGCTGGGCGGCGGGGAACTCGCCGAGGTGGTCGAGCACCGCTTCGGGTTTCCGGTAGGCGATCATTTGCCACAGGGAGTTGGTGCCCTCGTCGGCGAGGTTCCACTGGCGCATCAGGGCGAGGGCCTGGCCGATGTCATTCTCGAACAGCTCGCCAATCAACGCGTGTTGCGCGCTGCGCGCCCCCGGTTGGCCGCGCAGACTCTCGACCCAGCGGAGCGCTGCGGCGGGATCGCTCTCGGCCCAAGCGTAGGCGATGGAGTGGGCGGTCATCTCGCGCCCGCCGTCGGAAAGTCGGTTGAAGGCGGCGACCGCTTCGGCGGGGGCGATCCGGGCGAGCTGCTGGAAGATCTGGGCGAAACTGTGGCGGCCGACGGGCGTCTGGTCGGCTTCGGCGAGGACGAGCGCCTCGCGGGGATTCTCGCGGTGGATGCGGCGGATCACGATTTCGGCGACCTCGCCGCGTTCTTGTTCGGGGAGGTTGGCGTGGAGCCACGCGATCACCTGGTTCGGATCGCGGCGGCAGAGCACGCCGAGCGGGATGGCGAGGGCGGACTTGCGCTGGGGAAAGCGCGGGGCGGAGAGCACAAAGGCGAGCGCGGCCTGCGGGTCGGTCTCCGCCCAGACCTCGAGTTGCTGGAAGATGGTGCCGAGCTTCTCGTCGGAGGCGCCGGCGGCGACCCAGTCCGCGAGTTCGCGGCGGGCAGTGTCGGGTGACGGGCGCGCGGGTTTACCGGGGGCAGCGGCGAGGGGGGCCGAGGTGGCGGGGCGGGGGGCCGGTGCCGGGACCGGCTCGGTTCGCCCGGGGGCGGCGGCCGCAACGACGGACGTCCGTCGGACGCCGACGGTATAGCCGAGTCCGAGGCCGGCGATGAGACCGAGGGAGACCAGAACCGCCTGTCGCTTCATGCGAGGACTGTCGCGAGCCGGAGGCACGGGAGGCGAATCGAAAGTGTGGGGGCAACCGGCCCCGCCCTCCTTCGAACAAATGGCCTTGGTGGAGGCGGGGTGATTCCGCCGTACAGCAGAACGACGAGTCGCGGTTTCCCCGGAGGTTTTGTCGTACGCTCGGATCGCTCCACCTTCGGTGGTGACTCAGCCGGCCCGGTGGCGCGCGTGCCGCCGGCCGCTCCGGAGCTGCGCACGGCATCCGCCAAATAGGTTCACGGCCGTGAGGTTATTTGGTGGCGGGCCTCGGTGAGGGGGCGCGCATCGATTGGGAGCGGGAGAATCTTGTTTCGCCAAATAAGTCCACGGTCGTGGAGTTATTTGGCGGAGCGGGGGCGTTCGGCGGAGGAGCGGGAGCCCGGGGGGCAGGTGCGGGCGCTGCGGCACGGAGGGGCGACTCGGCGAGGCGGCGAGGTTCGTGCACGGGAACTCGCGGTCCACGCGGTTCGTGCCGGTTCACTGGGCCCGGTGGGCGGCGAGACTGGCGTCGAGTTGGCGGAAGGCGGCGGTGAAGTCGCCCTCGAACTCACCCTTCCACTGGGGCACGCCGAGCTTTTCGAGACAGTAGAGGTAGCGGGCGAGCACATCCTCCTTGGTGAGGGCGACGGGTTCGTCGTTGCGGAACGAGAGCCCCTTGAGCGCCTGGTCCGTGCCGAGCGAGGCCCAGTAGACGAGCGCGGCGGTGCCGTAGTCCTCGAGCCGCAGGGCGGCGTCGGCGAAGCTGCCGAGGCGTTCGCCCGGGTCCTCGGGCGGTTTGTTGGCGAGGCGGTGGATGATGAGGCGATCGAGGAGAGCGCTCACGGTCTTGCCGCGGGTGGCGGCGTACTGGGAGGTGAAGAGGGGATTGCTGCGGTAGATGACGGGGGCCGTCTCCTCCCAGAGTTTGTTGATACGCTTGCGCTTCTTCTTGGTGTCGATGCCGTCGCGGGCGGCGGTGGAAAAGAAGAGTTCGTAGCGGGCCCAGGCGGAGTTGGGGTACGCGGCGAGCACGCGCTCGTGTCGGGCGATGGCGTCGGCGGGGCGGCCCGCATCCTGGGCGGAGACGCCGTCCTGGACGGCGTTGGTGAGCTGGCGCCGGAAGGGCCCGAGTCGGGCGGCGAACTCGGCGAGCATCTGGTGGGCGAGCGTGCCGTCGCGCCCGAAGGCGTGCAGCAGGCCGAGCAGGGTGCTGGCGCGGTCGATCTCGCCGGCGGCGGCGTGGAGGTGGACGGGCAGGGCGGCGATGAGCAGGTCGCCCGGGGCCATCTCCATCACGCCGCGCCAGTAATCGGGATTACGGTACGCGAGTCGGTCGACGTCGATCGGTGCCTCGGGCGGGAGCTCGGCGAGGGTGCGGCCCAGTGCGACGACGCCGGCGTACTGCGGGTCGGAGCGGCGCATGTGGCTGAGGAGGACGGGCAGGGCGTAAGTGCGGGACCAGGTGCGGAGCTCCTGGTACTGCGTGGCGAGGTCGGCGTTGATATGGCGGTTGAGCGCCGCCTCGTCGGGCGGGAAGAGGCGGGGGATGAAGGTGGCGGCCTCGGTGAGCGGGCTGGCGGTCTCGCCGGGCGTCTGCACGCGCACGCAGACCGGGCAGAGCGGTGCGCGCAGATCCGGGAGGGCGGCGAGGCGGGACTGCAGGTCGGCGGCGAGGGCCGGGGGCAGGACGGGGCGGCCGGCGAGCTCGAAACGCGGGGGCAGGTCGGGCCGGATCGTGATCTGGATGAGGATACCGGGCGGGTTGGGATGCGCGGTGAGGGCGGCTTCGGCGGCGGCCAGGAGGGGTTTCAACCAGTCCGAGAGCAGCGTGGGCTGGGGGAAGTTCTCGGCGAGGATGGTGTTCGGGGTGACGAACACCAGGGCCAGCGGCGGGCGGGTGTCGGGTGCGCCGGGGGTGGTGGGTGCGGGATCGGAGGCCGCGGTGGCGGGCGCATCGGCGTGCAGGGGGAGCCGGCCGGCCGCGAGGAGGACGGCGAGGGCGAGGAGGAACCGGAGGCGGGGCGGCGGGAGGCCGAAGGGCATGGGACGAGTCAGGCGTGGTGAAGGAATGGTCGCAAGCGTGCGCGCGGCGGTGAAGGACCGTGGCGGAGGCGGAAACGTTCCCCGCGGGGGCGGCCGGGGGGCGGCGCGGCGAAGGCCGCGGGCGGAGGAACCGTCGCGCCCCGGGGCGCGCGCAGCGATCAATCGCCGAGCAGGCGGTGGATCGCGGCGAGGAGTTCGCGCGCCGAGTAGGGTTTGTGGAGCAGGGCCACCCCGGGCTCGGGCGCGGTGCCGGGGGGGAGCATCTCGGCGGTGTAACCACTGGAGTACAACACGGGGAGCCCGGGGTGGTCCGCCCGGATCGTGTCGTGGACCTGGCGGCCGCTGCGCAGGGGCATGAGCACGTCGAGGATGGCGAGGCGGAGCTGGCCGCGGTGGGCGGCGAGCAGCGCCTCGGCCTGGGCGCCGTCGGCGGCGGCGAGCACGGTGAAACCGTTCTGCTCGAGCGTGCGCACGGCGAGGCGTTGCACGGCGAGGTCGTCCTCGGCGATCAGGACGGTGCCGTGACCGCGGGGAACCGACTCGTCCGTTGGGGCCGCCCCTGCGCCGGGATCGGCGACGGTGATGGGGAGCAGGACGTGGAAGGTGCTGCCGTGGCCGATCTCGCTCTCGACGCCGATGGCCCCGCCGTGTTGGCGGACGATCCCGTAGACCACCGAGAGCCCCAGCCCGGTGCCCTTGCCTGCGGGCTTGGTGGTGAAGAACGGTTCGAAGAGGTGGTCGAGCACGGCGGGGGGCATGCCGCTGCCGGTGTCCACGACTTTCAGTGACAGATGGGGGCCGGGTTTGAGCCCGGGGTGTTTCGCGCAGTCGGCGGGGGCGAGCACGACCCGGGCGAGTGCGATGGTGATCCGGCCTCCGCCCGGCATGGCGTCGCGGGCGTTGAGGCAGAGATTGAGGAGCACCTGCTCGAGCTGGCCGCGGTCGGCGACGAGCGTGGTGGGAGCGGGGAGCGGGACGACGGTGAGCTCGATGTGCTCGCCGAGCACGCGCCGCAGCATCTTGGTGAGATCCTGAACGAGGGCGTTGGGATCGAGCGGGGCGGGGCTAAGCGTCTGTTTGCGGCTGAACACCAGCAGCTGGCGGGTGAGCTGGGCCGCGCGCTGGGCCGCGGTTCGGATCATCTCGACGTCCTCGCGGTCCTGCGGGCCGATGTTGCCGGACTCCAGCAGGAAGGCGGTGTGGCCCTCGATGACCTGGAGGATGTTGTTGAAGTCGTGGGCCACGCCGCCGGCGAGCAGGCCGATCGCCTCCATCTTCTGGGCGGAGCGGAGCTGGTCCTCGGCGAGGCGCAGGGCGCGCTCGGCGCGGCGGCGTCGCAGGATGTTGATCGAGAG
>DAOOFR010000087.1:0-14520 GCA_035415285.1 Opitutaceae bacterium | reverse complement strand
GTCTCCGACCGGACCCTACAGGCCCGAGCCCTTCCCTGCGGCCCTCATCCGGCGCGACCGGTCATAGACCGGTCCTACTTCGATTTCCCGGCCGGCTCCCCGCGAGCCGGCCTTCTTGTTCCAAACGCCGAAACCCGCCGCGTTTGACTCCGACGCCCGTTGCCATACCGAGTATGGCATGAAGATGACCATGCACATCGACGACGAGTTGTTGGACCGCGTCATGAAGGCCTACGGCTGCGAGTCCAAGACCGAGGCCGTCGAGACGGCGTTGCGGGAGATGGACCGGCGCGCGCGATTGAAAGAGTTCCTCAAGAACGGGCTCGGTTTGACCAAGGGCGAGTTGGTCGATGCGGTCGATCCGGCCTACGATCTCATGGCAGTTCGTGTTGCTGAACCCGCCGGCGAATATGGAAAACGGCGTACTCGTTGATAGCTCGGTCTACATCCATCTCCTCCGGAAAGGCATCGATCCGGTCGCCGCATTCCTGGAGGAGTTTGGCCCGCTGGACGTCATCACCTGCGGCATCGTAAAGGTGGAGGTCGTGCGTGGTATCAAGACACCGAAGGCCCGCGCCCACATGGAGGCATTCCTCTCGGTCTGCCAGTTCGTGCCAACGACCAACGCCCGCTATGACGAGGCCACCGAACTCGCCTGGTCACTCGACCGCAGCGGTCAGGTGATCCCGGCGACGGACATTCTCATCGCCGTGAGCGCGCTGCACCTCGGCGCGAGCGTGCTCACGCTCGACCAGCACTTCTCCGTGGTGCCCAGACTGAGTATGGCAAAGGTGCCGGAGAGCTGGCTGTAGCCGGCGACCGCGACGTTTTCCGAGCTTCGCGCTTCACTTGGCGCGGCGCTTCATCCTCATTGCGGAGCATGTCTTCCCTCGCCGTCGTCGGCCAACGTTGTGTGAGCGAGCGCGAACCCGAACTCGGGCTCGGCGTCGTCGCGCGCCTCGACGCGGCGCACATCACCATCGAGTTTCGCGGCGCCGACGAGCGACGTACCTACGCCCGCAACACTCCTGTGCTGAAGCGCGTGCAACTGCGCGCCGGCGAGACCGCCGCCTCGCGCACGGGCGAGCGCTTCGTGGTCGAGACGGTGGCCGAGGAAGCCGGCCTGCTCGTGTATTGCGGTGCCGGCCACCGCGTGCGCGAGGATGACCTCTCCGATCTCGCCGCCGCCACCTTGCCGACCGCGCGGCTGCTCTCCGGTCAGAGCGACGAGAGCACCGTCTTCGATCTGCGTTACCGCGCGCTGCAGGCCCGGGCCGAGCGACGCCGATCGCCGCTGCGCGGTTTCCTCGGCGGGCGGATCGACCTCATCCCGCACCAACTCTTCATTCTCCGCGAGGTCGCCTCCCGCCCGGTGCCGCGCGTGCTGCTCGCCGACGAGGTCGGCCTCGGCAAGACCATCGAGGCCTGCCTGATCGTGCAGCGCCTGCTCGCCGTGGGGCGCGCGCAACGCGTGCTCGTGCTCGTGCCCGAGGCGCTGGTTCACCAGTGGTTCGTCGAGCTCCTGCGCCGCTTCAACCTGTGGTGCAGTATCCTCGACGAGGAACGCTGCGCCGCCGCCGAGGCGAGCGAGCCCGACGGCAACCCCTTCCTTGCGCAACAGCTCGCGCTCTGCAGCACGTCCTTCCTCGCGGAAAACGCCGCGCGCGGCGAGCAGGCCGTCGCCGCCGGCTGGGACGTGATCGTGGTCGACGAAGCCCATCACCTCACCTGGACCCCGGAGGCGGCCAGCCCCGCCTACACGCTCGTCGAGCGGCTCGCCCGCCGGACCCCCGGCCTGATCCTGCTCACCGCGACCCCCAACCAGCTCGGCCCGGAGGGGCACTTCGCACGTCTCCGGCTTCTGGACCCCGACCGGTATTCCGGCTTCGAAGCCTATCTCGCCGAGGCCGACCGCTACGCCGAAGTCGCTGCCGTCGCCGAGCACCTGCTCGAAGCCAAGCCGCTATCCCCTCGCGACCGCGCCACCCTCGCCGGGATCTTTGCGCGCGCTCCCGATACCCTCGCCCGCCACCTCGCCGCGCTCGCCGCCGCCGCGCCCGGTGCCCGTGAGGAGTTGCTGCGCACGCTCGTCGACCAGCACGGCCCCGGCCGCGTGATGTTCCGCAACACCCGCAGCGCGATGACCGGTTTCCCCAAGCGCAAGTTCTGCCCGGTTCCGCTCGGGTGCGCCGACACCACGCTGCTCGCGCGTGTCGCCCGCGAGTTCGAGGCCGAGGAAACCGGACACGAGGCCGAGATCCGGCACTCGTTCAAGGACGACCCCCGCCTCGAGTGGCTGGCCGACTTCCTCCGCAAGCACCGCACCGCAAAGGTGCTCCTGATCTGCCGCTCGCAGCGCAAGGTCGCCGCACTCGCCGCCGCGTTGCAGGAGGAAATCAACGTGAAGACCGGCCTCTTCCACGAGGGCCTGCCGCTCGTGCAGCGCGATCGCCAGGCCGCGTGGTTCGCCGAGCCCGACGGCGCACGCATCCTCCTCTGCTCCGAGATCGGCAGCGAGGGCCGCAACTTCCAGTTCGCCCACCATCTCGTGCTCTGGGATCTGCCGCTCAACCCCGGCCTCGTCGAGCAGCGCATCGGCCGGCTCGACCGCATCGGCCAGAAACAGACGATCCACCTCCACGTGCCCTACCTCGTCGGCAGCGCCGACGAATGCGTCGTCGAATGGTACCACCGTGGACTCGACGCCTTCGCCGCGCCGCTCCACGGCGGTGCGGAGTACGAGGCGAAGTTTCGTCCACCGCTGCTCGCGCTCGCCGTCGCCTACGGCGCCAAGCCCGAAGCGCACCGCGCCGCCCTCGCCGCGCTCGTCGACGAAACCGCCGCGTTTCGCCGCGACCTGCTCAAGCGCCTCCAGCGCGGCCGCGACCGCCTGCTCGAACTCGCCTCCTTCGATCGCGCCGCGGCGCTCGGTCTCGTCGAGGAGATCCGGAAGTTCGATTCCGACCTGCTGGTGCGTCGGCTGCTTCCGGACCTGCTCGATCATTTCGGTGTGCGCATCACCGACCACGAAGGCGGTGACCTTTTCCTGGATCCCAGCCACGCCTACATCGAGGCGATCCCCGGCGTGCCTCACGAGGGGTCGCTCATTACCTTCGACCGTGACCGCGCCCTCGCCCGCGAGGACATCCCGTTCGTCACCCGCGACCATCCGCTCGTGCGCGACATGCTCGATGTGCTGCTGAACTCGCCGCAGGGCACCACCGCCTTCGCGTTGGTTTCCGGCGAGAAACCCGGCCTCTACCTCGAGACGGTCTTCGTGCTCGAGGCTGTCGCCGAATCGAGGTGGGGCGTGGACACGTTTCTTCCGCCCACACCGTTGCGCATCGTGGTCGACCTGTGTGGCGCGGATCGCACCGCAGACCATCCGGCCGGGCCGCTCCGCGACGACACTCCCGAGCACGCGCTGCGGCGCTTCCTCGAGCAGCCGCAGTTCACCCCGGAAACATTGAAGTCGATGGCCGAGTCCGCCGCCGCCCACGCCGAACCCGCCGCCGAAAAGTGCCGCCGCGACGCACGTACCAAGGCCGCCGCCACGCTGGGCGCCGAGCTCCAGCGCCTCGTCGACCTGCAGGCCGTCAACGACCACGTGCGCCCGGCCGAGATCACGCTGGCCCGCGAACGGTTGGCGCGCACCGCCGAGGCCATCGGGAACGCCCGACTGCGCCTCGATGCGATCCGGTTGATCGTGGTGGGCCCGTCCCGCGGCTGTCGCTGAGTGCTCCGCAGATGCGCCGCTCTCGATCGCGGAGCCGTGCGAGGCCAACCCGACCTCAGTGCCCGCGCACGTGCAGCCAGCGCCAGATCGTTGCCTGTTCGTTCATCTCCTCGGGCATCGGTTGTCCCGCTGCATCGTAGAGAATCACGCGGGGGATGCCGTGCGTCTTCACATCGAACTGTGCCGCGGCAGGCGAGTCGCCATCCATCCATTTGATACCCGGACGGTTGATCTCGACGAACACAACAGCCACATCGTCGCGCTGCGCGTGCACTTGCCGGCATTCGTCGTGGAATTGGGCGCCGAAGGAGCCCGTCAGGTTCGTGACGACAAAAACCGTGATTCGTCCGCGAACCAAGTGTTGGGCGATCTCCACCCGTTCGCCATTCCCGATCACGGGCGGCTCCGCCGGTTTGGCCCCGGCCACCACCGCCGCGACTGCTGCGCCGGTGGCATGGCCGGACACCGCCGGGGCATCCATCGCGCGCTCGACAACAGCGCTGCCCGCGACGCCGATCGTTATCGGCGCCCGCTCCAGCACGCGGCCGTCGCGGAACACAACATAGCGTATCTCGTAGGCGCCCGGCTCGGCCGGCGTCTCGATTTCGAGCGGCGAGCCGCCCATGGTCCAAGCGCGCACGCCGACCGTGTCGTCGGGGGAACCGGCGGGGACGATCGTCAGAAAGTCGTTCTCGCCATCCGGGCCCGACCACCGCGCAGAAACCGTCGCACCTGCCGGCGCGCTCGCGGGCACGAGCACCCATGCGCGAGGTTCGACCACATCAAGCGGACGACGCGCAAGAATCCGCCCATCGGCTCCGGCCACGTACCGGATCTCCGCCGCACCCGGCGCCACGGGCAGCCGCACGACGGACGGCGAACCTCCCGCCGTATAGGCCGGCTCGCCACGCTCGTCCGATCCGGTTGGCACAACAGTGATGAAATCGTTCTCGTTGTTCGGTCCCTTCCAGGCGACGGACACGCTGCCGCCCGCCATCGCTTGATTCTCCGCGACCAGCGTCGCTTCGCCGGCGACGGTGCGCAGCGCACGTCGCGCCAGAACCGAGCCGTCCTGCCCGCTCACGTAGCGGATCTCGCACTCGCCCGCGTCGATCGGCGTCGTGATCGGGAACTTGGTCACGCCACCGGTGAAGCCGAAGCCGGCGCGCGCCGTGTCGGGCGCGTTCTTCGGCACGATCGTCACATAATCATTGCGACCGTTCGGGCCCATCCAAGAGACCACGACCGTGCTGCCGGCCACGACCTCGTCGGGTGCAGACAGCTCGATCTTCGCCGCCGCGATCGTGATCGGGCGCCGGCCGAGCACGCGGCCGCGTTGGCCGCTAAGGTAACGGATCTCGGCGGCGCCGGGCTGCATCGGGGCCGTCACCAGTGCCGGTTTGCCCTTTTCGACCGGGCAGAACTCCGCCTCGAAATCCTCGGCCGCCCCCTGCGGCACGATCGCAAGCGCATCGCCGTCGTTGCCCGGCCCCGTCCAAACCACCTTCACCTCGGTGCCGGCGATCGCCTCCGGCGGAGCCTCGAGCGTGACATCGACGCCGAGCACCTTCACCGCAGCGCGCGCACGCACCGCGTGATCGCTGCCGGAAACATAGCGTACTTCGACTTCGCCCGGATCGACCGGAGCCGTCATCATGAGCGGCGAACCGCGCCGGGTGTAGGTCAGGTTGCCGTCGTCGTCGTCCGCGGTTCCCTTCGGAACCACGGTGATGAAGTCGCCGGAGGCATCGGGCCCGGTCCACGCGACAGTGAAGGTGGCACCGACATCGACCTTTTCCGGAGCCTTGAGTGTGACCGGAATCGGCGCTACCACCGGCTTCGGCGCGGGCTCGGGCGGTTTCGGCGCCGCCGGCGCGGCCACCGCCTCCGCGGCCACGACCGCGAGAGCATCCTTGAGCGACGCGGCGTCCTTGGCCTGGAGGAACCGGCCGCCGGTGGCGTGGGCGATGCAGGCGATGGACTTCGCTTCACGCGACGAAAGATCGAATGCGACGGCGTGCACGACGAAGGAGACCCCCGCCGCCTTCAGTCTCGCGGCGACGGCGCAGGGATCCTGGCCGCAAGTCTCGAGACCGTCGGTGACGAGAATGATGCTCGCGGGCCGCGTCGTGTATTCGAGTTTCGCCGCGGCGACCTCGAGCGCTCCGGCCAGCGGCGTGCGGCCCTTGGGCTTGATCGCCTTCACCGCGCCGATGAACGCCTGCCGGTCCAGCTTGGCCGGCGGCAGCAGCAGCTCGATGTCCTCGCAGTCCTGCGGTTTGCGGTGACCGTAGACGACCAGGCCGAGTCGGGTCTCCGCGGGCAGCGTGGCCACCAGTTCGGAGACTGCACGCTTGGCGATGTCGATCTTCGTCTCGCCGCCGAGCCGTTCATGCATCGAACCGGAGGCGTCGAAAACGATCAGACAGGGAGCGGGCTCGGCCGGGAGTCGGAGGCCAAACACCGCGAGCGCGACCAGACCGGCGAGGCGCCGGAACAACGGGGTGGTATTCATGGCGAAAAGCACTTCGCCACCGATCTAGCCGAACGAATACGCGTGGCCATCCCAAACACGCCGGGGCGGTCGCGCGGACGCCAAGTCACCAACGATTGACTGCAGGCGGCGGGGGCCGCCGGTGCTTGCGGCCCCTCAGCGCGAGGTCCTGTCCTTCGCGCCCTTCTCGGGCTTCTCCGCCTTCGCCGGCTTGGCGATCTTCTTGAAGAGTGCCGTGGCATCGAGCCTGGTGTCGGGCTTGATCTCCATCGTCGCCAACTCGGTCGCCAGCGCCTCCGCCGGGATCGCCCCGAGTTCCGGCAACAGATAGTTGAAAATCAGGGAGCGGATCGCGGTGGTGGCGGCGGCCGGGTTCGGGCCGAACATGCGCAGCGCCTCCTTCTCGTGCACCCAGAGGTACTTCTCCACCCCGAGTTCGATGCCCCGTCCCGCGTTGGCATTGCGCACCTTGCCCGCCAGATGGAGGAGGTCCTCCGGACGCGTGCTGGGCAGCGCGCCCTCGAAGATGGCGAAGCGGGCGATTTCAGGGATCAGGTTCTCAGCTTCCATAGAGGGGTTATAGTAGATGGCGCCGACTCTCGTCGAGGGCGGCGAGGACCGCGAGGACGTTTTTCCGGTCGGCGCAGGACAAAAAAATGCACCCCGCCTGTGCCGTGAGTCCAAATGGCTCTAGTCCATTTTATGTCCAAGTGGGCGCCTCCCGACGACGGCTGCCTTCCGATGGACGGCCTGACATTCGCCGCCGGTTCCGGCTCCCGGATATGAAATATAGGGCAGAGAGCGTGGTGATGAACAACACGAGCACCGCAGGGTGCAGCGCGAAAGTAGGCCCGCCCCGGGCCCCGTCAAACGGGCATTTTGCCGGAGCGCAAAATCTCGGTTCGACGAGGGGCTCCGGCGCCTAACGGCGGGCCTCCGCCAGCGCCGCGCGGTACCCGACCACGCCGTCCGCGATGGACTGAGCGAGCTGCTGGCGCCACGCCGGCGTGGCGATCTTGCGCGCCTCGGCATCGTTGGAGAGATAGCCGCCTTCGATCAGCACCCCGGGGCAATCGAGATCGCGCAGCACCGCGAAACGAGCCCGCTTCAGCCCGCGGTCGAAGGCGCGGAGCGACCGCACGAGCGTGCCGTGCATCCGGAAGCCGAGGATGGCGTTCCAGTTGTCGTCGGCATTGCCGGACAGCAGCACCTTGTCGTCGGGCGAACGTTTGTCGCTGCCGGTCGAGCGCTGGTGCTGCGAGGTCAGAATGTAGGTCTCGCAGCCGGTGACCGTCTTGTTGCCGATCGCGTTGAAATGGATGCTCAGGAACAGGTCCGCCTTGACCTTCTTCGCGTGGGCCGGCCGCAGCGGCAACGGGACGAAGGTGTCGCGGCGGCGGGTGAGCACGACCCGGTAGCCCGCCGCCGTCAGCAGTTTCTCGAGTCGCAGCGCCACGTCGAGCGTCAGCGTCTTCTCGCGCAGCTTGAGCTTGGCGTTGCTCGTGCCGCCGTCCTTCCCGCCGTGCCCGGGATCGATGACGATCGTCCGCAGTGGCGGAACCGGTCCGCGGCCGCTGCTCGGTTTCAGGATCGGGAGGAGGAAGCGGTCGCGATCGACGCGGCTGACGAAGAGCGCATTGCGATGCAACACGGCCGGTTCGCCGAGGAAGAGGCGGAGTCCGTCGAGTTCGATCTCGCGGCTGTCGGCGGCCAGCTCCAACCGGGTGTCCTTGTCGGCCAGGACGAGGCGCCGTTGCGGCTGAACCCAATGCGAAGCCAGGCCCGCCGCGCGGCCGACCGAGGCGGCCGCCACGTAATCGGTGTCGTAGAGCCGCACCGATTGCGCGGCGGCGGAAGCCGCAAACATCCCCGAGACCGCAAGGCACCCAGCGACCACCCGGCCGATCAGAGTGCGCAGCATGGCCGGGCGGATCAATCCGCGGAGGCTTCCGCGCGCGCGCCCGCGGAAGGCGGCTTCGGCGGCATCTCTTCCGTGTTGAGGCGAAGCTTGCGTTTGTTCGACGGCAGCGGCGAGACCATCACCATGATGTTGCGACCGGCCAGCTTGGGCTGCGAATCGGGATGCCCGACGGAGCCGAGTTCGGCGATGGCCTTGTTCACCACCTCGAAGCCGATCTCGGTGTGCGCCATCTCGCGGCCGCGGAATTTCAGGCGCATCTTCACCTTGTTGCCCTCGTGGAGGAACGTCTCCGCATGGCGGAGCTTCGTCATGAGATCGTGGGGATCGATGCGGGCCGTCAGTTCGATCTCCTTGATCCGGGCCGCGCTACTCTTCGAGGACTTCGTCTTCTTGTTCTCCTCGTAGATGTACTTGCCGAAATCGAGGATGCGGCAGACCGGCGGGGTCGCGTTCGGGGCGACCTCGACGAGGTCGAGTCCGATCTGCTGGGCGAGCTTGTAGGCCTGATCCGATGTCATCACGCCCAGCTGCTTGCCATCGGGATCGATCACGCGCACCTGCGCCGCCTTGATGCGGAGGTTGCGCCGGATGTGGGCGTAGGGGTCGTTGTTACGACCGCGGTGTTGGTAGCCCGGCCGCTGGGGGCCGCTGCTGCTGCCCGGATTGTTGCCGGCGAAGGAAGGAGGTTTCTGCATCAACTAATCGGATTTGGTCTGCGGAGGGAGGATGTGTCCGCGCTTGTTTGTCGGGTCGCGCAAACGGTTTCAACCCATTTCTGGCCAAGCCGTTGGCCGGCCCCGGCCTATTCCACCCGCCCCAGCCGCATCTGCGCGCGGGCCAGCCGCTCGGCCATGCGGATGGCGGCGGCAAAACTCCGCCCGTCCGCCCTGCCCTGGCCGGCGATCCCGAAGGCGGTGCCGTGGTCGGGGCTGGTCCGGAGATGCGGCAGTCCGAGGGTGATGTTCACGCTGCGGTCGAAGTCGACGGCCTTCAAGGGCGCGAGCCCCTGATCGTGGTAGGCCGCCACCGTGGCGTCGAATTCGCCCTTGAGGGCGCGGACAAACACCGTGTCCCCGGGCAACGGTTCGCTCACCCCGGGCAGGCTGCGGCGCAAGCGGCGCAGCAGCGGCTTCATCCAACGCTCCTCCTCCTCGCCCAGCAGCCCATGCTCGCCGGCATGCGGATTGATCCCACAGACCGCGATCCGCGGCGCCGCGATGCCTTCGGCCCGGCACAACCAGTCGGCGCGCCGGACGGCGCGTTCGAGCTTCTCTGGCGTGAGTTCACGGGAAACCGTCTGCAGCGGCACGTGCCAAGTGGCCAGCGCCATGCGCAACCTGCCTCCGGCAAACATCATCGTGGGCTCCCCACCCCAGCGCTCCGCAAAGAACTCCGTGTGGCCCACAAACCCCGGCGAAACCTTCGCAATCCACTCCTTGCTCACCGGAGCGGTGACGACCGCGTCGAAATCGCCGTCGACACAACCTTGAGCGGCCACCTCCAACGCCGCGAGCGCCACCCGCGCGCCCGCCACGCTCGGCCGGCCCGGCACCGCCCGGAACCGCTCGTTCCCGACCGCGACGAGTGCGGCCTTGGTCCGACCGGCCAGCGTGGCCAGCCAGGACTCCGGCCCGACCAGTGTCGCATGGCCGGCGCTGCGCGGGTGCGCCAGCGCCCATTCGGCCACGATCTCCGGGCCGACGCCGGCCGGGTCGCCACAGGTGATCGCGATTCGGGGTGTCTTCATGGGGGAAACGAATGTCAGCTGTCGGTCTCGGCGTCCGCCGCGGCGCCGGTCCGGCGAGTCCGGGCGAAACCGCGCTTGCCGCCGGTGAAGAACGCGAGGAAACGGCGCGCCTCGTCCGTGCGGAAGGCGCCGCCCCCGAGGGCCTGTGTCGCCACCTCCCGGATATTCCCGGAGGTGAAGTAGACCGCGCGAAACGCCTCCTTCAGCTCGCGGATCGCCTCCCGCGGCACGCCGCGCCGCTTCAGGCCGATCAGGTTCAGGCCGGAGACCTCGTCACGCTCCGCCACCATCGTGAACGGCGCGATGTCGCGGGTGATGCGGGCGTTGCCGCCCACGATCGCGCCCGCGCCGATGCGCACGAACTGGTGGAAGCCCGCCGAGCCGCCGAGGAAGCAGTGGTCGCCCACGTGCACGTGCCCGGCGAGCATGACGGCGTTGGCGACGACCACGTTGTTGCCGACCACGCAGTCGTGCGCGGCGTGGCTGCCGGCCATGAAGAAGCAGTTCTCACCCACAACCGTGCATGCGCCAGCCTTGGTCGACCGGTTGATCGTCACGTTCTCGCGCAGCGTGGTGCCAGCGCCCACGTGCACGCCGGAGGGCATCGCCGGGTCGAAGCGCAGATCCTGCGGGTCACCCCCGATCACCGCGAAGGGATGCACGGTCACGCGGTCGCCCAGCACGGTGCCGCGGCGGATGATCGCGTAGGCGTGGATGGTGCAGTCGCGGCCGATCTCGGCGCCGTCGTCGATGATCGCGGTCGGATGGATCTGGCTCATGGGAGCGCGGAGCGTGGACGAGGCGGCGGGCGCGCGGCGAGCGCGAATCCGTTCAGCGTTTGAACAGGTCGAGCTGCGGATCCTTCAGCAGATCGTAGTTCTTGAGCAGCCGCAACACCTGCAGCGTATCGGATTTCCGATAGCTCTTGTTGATCTCGACCTTGTCGATCAGGTCGATCAGCAGCGAGCGGAACGACAGGATCGCGTCGACACCCTTCTCCTGCAGCAGCTTCACGCTCTCGCTCTTGAACGGGTCCGCCGTCGGCAGGCCCGGCAACACGAGGATCTTGAGCAGCTCCTTGGGCGCGCCCGGCTCGCTCTCGTCCGGGAAGTAACGTTCGACCTCCTTGATCACCTCCTCCTGCACGAAGCGGAAGATCTCCGGATTGCTCTTGAGCGTGTTCGGCGTGAACCGGTCCGTGTGCCATGCCTTCACCGCGACAACCGCGCGGTGCACCTTCGGCAACTCCGTGCCGAAGAGAAAAAAGTCCGGCTTCCCCAACCCCTTCTTCCACGCCGGATTCACGACCAGCAGGTCGATCTCCTCGTCGTCGGTCTTTTTGCGCGCCGTCACCTGGTACTTCCGTACCTGACGGACGAAAAATCCGTTCTGCTCGAAGTACTCCCGGACAATCTCCTCGTCGATGGCGGCCATGAATGGGACGGAGTGTGACGCTTTGGGGACGCCGCGGCAAGGAGTGCTTGAGCGGATGCCCAGGACTCCGAACGGTGGGGAGGGCTTTACGCCCGCCATCCCGGCTCAGCTCAGACCGCCCCCACCTCGCGCCAGACCGCCTCGACGGCGTCCACGGCCACATCGTCCTTGGTCTGCGCATCGCCGATCGCGGCCAACACCACGAAACGCAGCTTGCCCGCGCGCACCTTCTTGTCGCGTTGCATCGCCGTCATCAGCGCACCCAGTTCCAGCGCCGGCTTCAGCCGCACCGGCAACCGGTGCTCCGCCACCACCGCCTCGATGCGCGCCGCCTCGCCGGCCGCGAGCAGCCCGAGCCGCTCCGACAAGCGCGCCGCCGCCGCCAACCCGAGACCGACCGCCTCGCCGTGCAGGTAGCGCTTGTAGCCCGTCACCTGTTCCACCGCGTGACCGAAGGTGTGTCCGAGGTTCAGCAGGGCGCGACCGCCCGAGGCCTTCGTCTCGCGCTCGTCGTCCTGCACGACCGCCGCCTTCAGCGCGCAGCACTGGCGCACGATCGCCGCGGTGCGCGGATCCGTCGCCTCGACGAGCGGTTTCGCCGCCAGCTCCGCGTAGAGCGCCGCATCGCCGAGCAGCCCGTATTTCACGATCTCCGCCGCGCCGGCGGCGAACTCGCGCTGCGGCAGCGTCGCCAGAAAACCAGTATCGATGTGCACCGCGCGCGGTTGGTGGAAGGCCCCGGCGAGATTCTTGCCCGCCGAGAGATTGATTCCCGTTTTGCCGCCGACCGAACTGTCGACCATCGCCAGCAACGTCGTCGGCACCTGCACGAAATCCACGCCGCGCAAAAACGACGCCGCCGCGTACCCGACCAGGTCGCCGATCACACCGCCGCCGACCGCCGCCACGACCGACCCGCGGTCGAGCCGCTGCGTCGCCAGAAACTCCAGCACCTGCCCGAGAACCGCGACCGTCTTGCTCCCTTCGCCGGCCGGCACCGTCATCAGGGGGCACTCCGTAAACGCCGCCGCGATCCACGCGCCGTGCAACTTCGCCACGGTTTCATCGGCGATCACCGCAACCTTGCGGCCCTGCGCCCGCCAAGCCGCGACCTGCTCACCCACTTTCGGCGCCAAGCCGGTTCCGAAACGGATCGGATAG
Organism: Opitutaceae bacterium; assembly: GCA_035415285.1. Classification (GTDB taxonomy): domain Bacteria; phylum Verrucomicrobiota; class Verrucomicrobiia; order Opitutales; family Opitutaceae; genus CAJCBL01. The sequence continues at coordinate 2,027 of DAOOFR010000087.1, read as the reverse complement.
CTGCGTTCACCCAGTTCGACGCGAAGTTCGGTTAACATGCCGCGGATCAACAGCTAAAGCTCCCCGTCCGTCAATCCCAGGCTTCATCTCCGCACCCTCTTGCGACAGTTTCTCATTTTAATCCTTGCCTGTTGCGACCGCGTCGCATTTCACGGCCGCCGTTCCTGCGACTGTTTCTCATCTCACCCACTCACTTGAAGACACGCTTCGTCCCTCCCTCCGCCCTGCTCCTCCTCGCCGCCGCGCTCGCGCCTTCGGCCTCCGCCGAAAACCTCGCGTTCGCCGACCAGGAAATCGTCCTCCTCGAGAACTTCGAGGTCACCGGCACCCGCCCGCAGGCCGTCGACACCACCGCGCTCAAGCTCGCGAGCCCGATCGTCGCCACGCCCCGCGCGGTCACGGTCATCGATTCCTCCCGCATCCGGGAGCAGGATTTCCAGATCGGCTCCGACCTCCTCAACTGGGTCCCGGGCTTCAACACCAACGGCAACATCTCCGGCAACTACCACTTCTACGCCCGCGGCTTCCGCATGACCGCCAACGAGTGGCGCATCGACGGCCTCGCCGGCCGTGTCGTCGGCGGCAGCTACTCGCCCAACCTCTTCGGCGTCGAAGCCGTCACCTTCCTCAAGGGCCCCGCCGGCCTGCTCTACGGCTCGACCAGCGCGCCGGGCGGCATCGTCAACCTCGTCACCAAGAAGCCGCGCGACACCGCCGCCACCTCCCTCGAGACCCGTATCCGTACCATGGGTGGCAGCGAGGTCGGCTTCGGCGACCGCCTCAGCACCGAGGTCGAGCTCGACACCACCGGCCCGCTCACCTCCGACAAGCGCCTGCTCTACCGTTTCCTCGCGAGCGCCGAGCACACCGAGCACCCGGCGCGCGGCCACGACGACGAGAACGAATTCTACCGCCTCTCCTTCACCGCGAAACTCGACTCCGCCGAACGCTTCCAACTCACACCCATGATCGAGTGGAGCCGCGAAGAGCGTTCCCAGCGCGACGCCGTGATCTCGCCGTCCTCCTCGCGCACCACCAACGACGGCCGCACCGACTACACCTTCGCCGACATCTCGCCGCGCGCCGTCGATCTCTCCGCGGGTGGCCGCGTCGACAAGAACCTCACCGCCGGCCTCGATTTCAACGCGAAGCTCACCGACGCCTGGCTCGCCCAGCTCACCTTCCGCCACCTCGAACGCGACTACTCCAACAACGCCTGGGCCGTGCAAACCGCCACGCTCGCCCAGACCGACGTCGCCGACCCGCTGAGCTGGACCGTGCGCCGCCGCCACACGCGCAACGAGAACACCTACGCCTACACCGGCCTCGACTTCGCGACCTCCTACGAGCTCCGCCCCACCGACTCGGTCCGCAGCCTCTTCCAACTCGGCCTCAACGCCCGCCGCACCGCCACCACCGCCGCCAGCGGCACCGGCGCCAACCAGTCGCCGATCAACATCTACACCGGCCTCGCCACCGCGCCGCTCGTCGCCGATGTCACCACGCTCACCCGCGCCAACGACACCGAGTCCCTCGTCTGGAACGCCTACCTCCAGAACCAGACCGAGCTCTTCTCCCGCCTCACCGTCACCACCGGCATCGCCTTCGCCCGCGAACGTTCCGAGTCCACCGTGCCCGCCACCGGTAGCACCACCCGCGCGCCCGACCGCGACAGCGACCTTACGCCCAACGTCGGCCTGCTCTACCGCGTGCTGCCCGCCGTATCCATCTACACCAGCTACTCGACGAGCTACACCCTTCCCGACCCGACCTACGAGAACGCCGCCGGCGCCCGCGGCTCCTTCTCGCCCACCGAGGGCGAGAACTACGAGGCCGGCGTGAAGGCCGAGTTCTGGGGCAACCTCCTCGCCGCCAGTGCCAGCGTCTTCCGCACCGAGCTCAACGGCGTGCTCGTCCAGTCCGCCGCCGACGAGCTCAACCCCGCCGGCAACCGCTTCTACCGCCAACTCGACACCGGCCGCCGCGCCGACGGCGTCGAGCTCGAGTTCACCGTCACGCCCGTCGAG
>DAOOFR010000086.1:0-14987 GCA_035415285.1 Opitutaceae bacterium | reverse complement strand
ATCGTACCTGTCCTAAAATGACGATCTGACTCCGACAATGTCGGATTCTTCAACACACGAACGGCGGCCCCGTCATCGCTCCGGGGGCGATCAGGCGCAGGAGCCTTCCACTGAATCGCCATTGGCGAAGCCACTCAGGGGCTCAGTCGCCTCAATGCGCCCTTCGGCTAGGCATTTCCGGCCCCGGGGGCAGATTCTCGCGGCTCCGCCCTTGCGCCTCGCGCCCCTTCGCCTCGATCAAGCGGGGACGAGGACTCCCACCTCGCAGCTTGGTGAACAGGCTCCGCACAAAAAAAAGGCGCCCCCGGCCGAAGCCGGGGGCGCCACAAGCACAGAACCAATACTTGCCCTTTAGAACTTGAAGGTGCTGGTCAACTCCCAGGTCTGTCCCGGGGCGATGCGCCATGCCGCAACGGTGTAGTTGCGTCCGTCGGTCGTCGGCTGGACGGTCAGCGGGATGACCTTCCGGCCGTCGCCCACGTTGCGCATGTTGAACTGGATGCGCCAATCGATCTTCTCGGTCAGCTTCTTCTCGTAGCCGATCCAGAAATCGATCGCGTCCTCCCGGGGCCCCATGATCGGGTTGGCGATGTCATAGGTGAAGACCCCGGCCGTGCTGGTCGTGGCCACCGGATAACCGATGGCGATCTTGTCCTGCCAACGATAACCGGCACCGATGTTGAAGCCCTTCAGGCGGCCTTCGGTGAAGTTGTAGTTGGTCACGAGGTTGAAGCGCCACTTGCGCAATTCCGGCGTGTAGGTGCCTTCCTGCAGCTTCATCAACACGTAGTTGTTGTAGAAGTTGTTGTTCCATTGGTTCACAACCTTGTTGTTGAGGTTGCCGCCACCCCAGAGGCGGATCTGGCCCGCGTCGGTGCGGTTGAAGGCGTTGTTCATGATCTCGATGACCTCGTTGAACGCCGTGCCACCCACGTTGTTGCGCATGGCCTGGGTCTTGGAAGCGTTGATCGAGATGCGCCAGTTCGGGGTCGGATTGGCGGTGAACTCGAACTCGTAGCCCTTCGAGATCTGGTCCTCGGTCTGCGAGAAGTTCGGCAGGCCCTGCGTCGCATTGGTAGCGCTGACTCCAGTGAAGTCGTTGTACTTGAAGGCACTCAGGACCTGCTTGATCTTCGGGTTCGAGGTGAACGTGCGCCAGTCGGCAACCGCGCTCAGGCGGAGCTCATCGGCCTGCGCGGCGGTCATGCCCGGCTCGGCGGTGTAGCTCCAGTTGCCCGGATTGGTATCCTGGCTGGACATGTCACCAGTGGTGCCGAGGCGGTAGTCGTACACATCCGCCCAGGTTTCGCCCCAGGCGAAGATCGTGGCGTCGCCGTTGTTGCCGACCAGCCAGGCGTTGAGACCGGCCGTGCTGCTCGCGTCGATCACCGTGCTCTCGTACTTGTTGATACGAAGCGAGAAGCGGTCGTCCTTGGTCGAGATCAAGATGCCGCGATCGTTCGTGGTACCGCTGGCGGCGGGAATCTCGTTGCCGTACATGTCGAAACGCGTGCCAACGACCTGGAAGTTCTCGGACTCGTTGTAGTAGAGGCTCACGTTCACGGGGATGCGATCACCCCAGCGGCCGAGGAGCTTCGTGAGGTGGGCGACCACGCTCCAGCTCGGCGAGTTCTTCTTGGTGATCGAGGCCTGCCGCCAGCCGGTGTCGTAGATGAGGTTCCCATCGGCATCGCGCGCGGCGAAGTCGATGTGTCCATCGGACGCCTCGGCGCCGCCGGCGCCCCACGACTTCACGATGTCGCGACGGATGCCGTACATGCCGACGATCGCACCGTCCCAGAAGTAGGACTGGAGCACCGCCGCGCGGGAGTTGGACTTCTTCTTGAGCAGGGTCGCCGAATAGGTGAGCGCGTCCTGCGAGTCGAAGCCGTCCTCGGCGTTGACGATGCTGAGGTCCTTCGTGGTCCAGCCCACATAGTTGGCCGGATTCTGCGACTGGGTGGAAACAGCGCCCGTGGCGGCATTGATCCACCGGTCCGCGTAGGCCACGCTGGAGGGCGCGTTCCAGGTGCCGTCGAAGAAGCGGTAGGCGATCGTCGACGGGATCACGACAGCGTCGCCGGCACGCGAAACCTGGACGTCGCTGAGCGGCTTTCCGACAAGCGAGTCGCTGAGGTAGATCACCGGATGGACGATACGACCGTTGTTCTTGATCTTCTCGGTCGGAGCGCCAGCCACATAGTCGCGGATGTCCTCGCCCGCGCCCCAGTGCATGAAGTTACGGGTGTCGGTCATCATCATGTCCTGGCTGTAGAGACCGCTCAGAGTGTGGCGACCGAGCAGCTTGTAGAACCAGCCGGCCTTCCCGTCCTCGTTGAAGTTGTGGTCGAAGAAGAAACTGGCGCGCGAAGCCTCGCGGCTGGTCTCGATGTCGTTGTTGCTGTAGATGCCGGCGTCGGCGATGTAGGCGCGACCGAAGTTCACGTTCGGCGTGCCGTCCATGTTCATCGTGTTGATGTCGACAGCGATACCGGCGCGCTGATCGGTGAGCAGCGTGTACTGACCGCGGCGATGAACCGACTGGTCGTAGGCGAGCTCGAAGCCCATCTTCTGATTGAAGAAGGTCTGGCCGAGGCTGGCGCTGAAGTTGTGGAAATTCTGCCACTCCCGCTTGTTGTCGCCATCGAGCAGGTTGTTGTAGAAGTCGAACAGCGACGCGTCGCTGAACGTGGAGCTCTTGTAGATCTCCTTGTACGCCACCCCGGCGTTGCTCGCGTAGGTGCCCAGCGGGGCGATGGCCACGCGCGAGGCGTCGGAGAAGTAGTCGAGCGTGCGCTTCGTCGTGCCGTCCGCATTGCGGGCGGCGATGAGGTTGCCGACACCCGAGGCGACCATATAGGCGGAGCCGTCGGCGTTGAAGTAGGTCAACGGGCCGCTCTCATAGCTGGAGGCCACGTTCGTCAGCCACGGGTTGTAGTTCGGGTTGGAACCACCCGAAGCGTAGTCCTTCTGCGCGATGGTGTAGGGCGAGCCGACCGGGACATGCGCGGCGTATGTTCTCTGGTTCTCTGCCCCCAGGGGATAACTGAACGAAGCGACTGTATCGTCCGAGTTGTTGACGTAGCGCGGGCGGTTGTCGCGGACAGTGTTCGGATCGAAGCCGGCCTGGTTCATCGCCGTGAACCACGGGGTGATCATGTCGATCGGCGTGATCACACGCGGGTTGTTCGACTTGATCGTGCCGGACTCGTAGTTGGCCTTGATCGTGGTCTTGGACCCGTTGCGGCTGAGAAACTTCGGCTCATAACGGACCGTGGCGAAAACACGGCGGTCGAGGCTGAACGCCGGCTTCTGCTTGTACTTCTCGTCGTTGCGCACCGCGGCCACGCGGAAGGCCAGCTCGTCCGCAAGCAACGAGTGGTTGTAGTCGAAGCTGACCCGGTTGGCACCGTAGCTGCCGTAGCGAAGCTCGAGCTCGCCGAAGGTGCGGTACTGGGCCGTCTTCGTGCTCGTGTTGATGATGCCGGCAGGGCTGCCCATGCCGAACAGGATCGAGTTGGCGCCGCGCTGCATGTCGACACGGTCGACATTGTAGGCATCCCACGGGATGTCCGTGATGAAGAAGTTGCGGGTGTTGTCGGCCGCCGACAGACCGCGGACGCGCGTGTTCGAGTTCGGGGAGGTGAAACTGCCCTCCTCCTGCTGGTTGCTGGAGCCTGCACTCGTGAAGTTGCCCTGGATACTGGCAACCTCGGTGTTGGTCGTGTACTGGAGGAGCGTCTTGCTGTCGGTCGCGCCGGTGTCCTTGAGGAACTCCGAGGTGACGACCGAGATCGCCGAGCCCACGTCCTTCAACTGGGTGTTGATGCGGGAACCCGCCAACGTCGTGGTGGCCGCGTATCCGGAAGATTCCGAAGCGGTGACCTCAAACGGGCTGAGCACGATGACCTCTTCTTCTGTTGCTTGCTGCGACTCGGGTGCCGGCGCCGCAGTCTGCGCGCTGGCTCCCGCGATGAGGATGGCGCCAAGGGGCAGCGCCACATACTTGATCCTGTTTTTGGTAGGGTGCTTTTGGGTTTGCGCCGCATGACAGGGACCGGGGCCGAGGGGAATCGGCGAAGTCCTCTGCAGGCGGCTGCTGTTGCTTAGGTTGTACTACTTATTCGGGGGTTGCTGCTAACGGGGAGTACGCAGCCATCATCCCCCGGCGGGGCATCCACCCGCAAAACACCGATCACTCTCATATTAGAGGATACGCCACACACACCGTGCCCCCCCCGGGGAGCCGCGAGCGTGCTTTGCCCCGGCCGCGCACGGGGACGGGTCGCGCGAAACAAAACGGCGGCCCTGCCGAAGCGGGGCCGCCGTGGAAGTGTGGCGATGGGATGGGCCGGGGAAACCGGGGCTCAGTAGCGCTTGAACACCAGCGAGGCGTTCTGGCCGCCGAAACCGAGGTTATTGCTCACGGCGACATCGACCTTGGCCGAACGCTTCACGTTCGGGACGTAGTCGAGGTCGCACTCCGGATCCGGCGTCTCGTAGTTGATGGTCGGCGGGATCTCGCCGGTCTGGATCGCCTTGACGCAGACGGCGGCCTCGACCGCGCCGGTGGCGCCGAGGAGGTGGCCGGTCATCGACTTGGTCGAGCTCACCGGGATGGTCTTCGCGAACTCGCCGAAAACCTTCTTGATGGCGATGGTTTCGAACTTGTCGTTGTACGGCGTGGACGTGCCGTGGGCGTTGATGTAGTTGACCTGGTTCGGCTCCACCCCGGCATCGGCGATCGCACGGCGCATCGCGGAGGAGAGGCCGCGGGCCTCGGGATCGGGCTGGGTGATGTGGAAGGCGTCGGCCGTGCCGGCGTATCCGGCGAACTCGGCATAGATGCGCGCACCGCGGGCCTTGGCGTGTTCCTCGGACTCGAGCACGAAGACGCAGCCGCCCTCGCCCATGATGAAGCCGTCGCGGTTGAGGTCGAAGGGCCGGGAGGCCTTCTCGGGCACGTCGTTGTTGGTCGTGAGCGCCTTCATCGAGCAGAAGCCCGCGTAGGAGAGCGGGGTGACGGAAGCCTCGGCGCCGCCAGCGATCATGACATCGGCATCGCCATACTGGATGGTGCGCAGAGCCTCACCCAACGAATGGGTGGAGGTGGCGCAGGCGCTGATGACGGTGAAGCAGGGGCCGGCGAAGTTGTACTCGATGGCCACGATGCCGCTGGCCATGTTGCTGATCATGGCCGGAATGAAGAAGGGCGAGACCTTGCGCGGTCCCTTCTCGATGAGATTGCGGGACTGGGCCTCGAAGGTGGACATGCCACCGATGCCCGAACCGATGATCACGCCGGCGCGCTCGCGGTCGACCTTGGAGTGGTCGAGCCCGGAGTCCTGCATGGCGAGCTTCGCGGCGGCCACGGCAAACTGGGTATAGCGGTCGTTCCGGCGGGCCTCCTTGGGGTCCATGTACTTGGCCGGATCGAAATCGCGGATCTCGCCGCCGATCTTGCACGGAAAGTCCGTCGTATCGAAGGAGGTCACCTTGCTGATGCCGCTGCGGCCGGCGAGGAGATTGCTCCAGAATTCATCGAGGGTCTGGCCGAGCGCCGTGACGACGCCGATGCCGGTGACCACCACTTTTCTACGAGGCTGGTTGTATGCCATGGATTGCGGGCAGGAAAACAAAAGTCCCGAACGGGGCACGTCGGGACTTCAGAATTGGAGAAACCGTTGGAAGCTTACTGCTTCTTGGCGGCGGCCTTGGCTTCGATGTAGGCGATGACCTCGCCGACGGAAGTGAGCTTCTCGGCTTCGGACTCGGGGATCTCGCCGCCGAGCTCTTCCTTGAACTCTTCTTCGAAAGCCATGATGAGCTCGACCGTGTCGAGGGAATCGGCGCCAAGATCGTCCAGGAAGGAGGCCTTCGGAGTGATCTGCTCTTCGTTAACGTTCAACTGGTTAACGATGATTTCTTTGACGCGCTGTTCGATGGTTTTATCGGCCATTTTTGTTTGGGTTTGGTGGGATTTAGGTGGATGGGTTTCAGATCGCCATGCCGCCGTCAACGGGAAAAACCTGGCCGGTAATGTAGCCAGATTCCTCCGCACAGAGGAACTCGACCATGGCGGCAATCTCGGTGGCCTCGCCGAAACGTTTCAGCGGGACGGCATCGAGAATCTTGGCGGAAATGTCGGCGTCGCCGGTGAACGTCGTCGTCATGTCGGTCTTGATGAACCCGGGGGCGACGGCGTTGACGGTGATGCTGCGGCTGGCGAACTCCTTGGCCATCGTCTTGGTGAAGCCGATCATGCCGGCCTTCGCCGCGGAATAGTTGGCCTGGCCGGCGTTGCCCATCACCCCGCTCACGGAGGTGATGTTGACGATGCGCCCCCAGCGCTGGCGGGTCATCGGCCGGGCAAGGCCCTTGGTCCAGTAGAAGCAGCTGGAGAGATTGGTCTCGATCACGCTGTGCCAGTCCTCGTCGCTCATGCGCAGGATCAGGCCGTCCTTGGTGATGCCGGCGTTGTTGACGAGAATATCGATGGTCTGGAACTCCGCCAGGATCTGCTCGCAGGCCTTCGCCACCGCGGCGCCGTCGGCCACGTCGACCGCGACCGCCTTGGCGGAACCGCCTGCGGCCCGGATACCTTCGGCCACCGCACCGCAGGTCGCCTCGGTCCGGCTCACGCACACCACGGTCACGCCGCGACGCGCCAACGCCTCGGCGATGGCCTTGCCGATACCACGACCGGCTCCGGTGACGACGGCGGTCCGCTTGTTGTAGGTGAAGCTCATGAAGGAAGGGCTTGAAGTCAGGGTTTGGAAACGAAGGCCGAGAATTCCGGCGGCTTCGCCCCGGTTGGCAAGGACCAATCCTCAGACGCAAAACCCCGCCAACTCGTTCAATACACGTCGCGCTGGTAGCGTCCCGCCCCCTTCAACCGCCTCACATACTCGACCGCCGCCTCCGGCGCCAGCCCCCCCTGCTCCGCCACGATCCGGTGCAGCGCCGCGTCCACGTCCTTCGCCATCCGCTTGGCGTCGCCACAGACATAGAACGCCGCGCCGCCCTCCAGCCAGCGCCACAGCTCCGGCGCCGCCTCCAGCAGCCGATGCTGCACATAGACCCGCTCCGCCTGGTCGCGGCTGAAAGCCAGGTCCAGCCGCGCCAGATGCCCGCCCGCCCGCCAGGCCTCCAGCTCCTCACGATACAGGTAATCGCTCGCGCGATGCCGGTCGCCGAAGAGCAACCAGTTGCGCCCTGTCGCCCCGGTCGCCGCCCGCTCCTGGAGGAACGCCCGGAACGGCGCGATCCCCGCCCCCGGCCCGACCATGATCACATCCCGTCCGCCATCCTCCGGCAGGCGGAAGTGGGACTCGGCGACAAACACCATCACCGGTGTCTCCCCCAGCGCCACCCGGTCCGCCAGGAACGTCGAGCAGACCCCGTGGCGGTCGCGCCGGTTGCTCTGGTAGCGCACGACCGAGACCGTCAGGTGCACCTCGTGCGGGTGGCGTTTCGGCGACGAGGCGATCGAATACAGCCGCGGGGTGAGCCGGCGCAGCAGATCGACGAACTCCTGCGGGGCCAGGCGCACGCTTGGATGTTCGTGCAACAGGTCCACGAAATGCCGCTCGGCGGTGAACTCCGCCAGTCGCGCCGCCGCCTCCGGCGCCAGCAAGGCCTCCAGCCGCGCCCGCTCCCCCGCTTCGCCCGCCCGCTGCGCAAACAGCGCCACCGCCCGCCGACTCGGCGCCGCCAGCGACAGCCGCTGCAACAACGCCTCCCGCAACGGCACCCGCCCCCCACCCGCCGGCAACTCCACCGGCTCCTCTCCCGTCGCCCCAAGCCGCCCGATGATCTCCTCGACCTCCACCGGCCGGTTGGTCGGATGGATCCCCAACGCATCGCCCGCCGCATAGCTCAGGCCGCTGCCGGCCAGATCGACGACGAAATGCCGCGTATCCTTCTCGGACTCCGGCCCGGAGAGGATCCGGTTCTCGAGGATCCGCGTAAGCAGCGGGTGGTTCTTGGTGTAGGCAGGCGCGTGGATCGGAGCGGACATGGCGCCCCGCCCGATAAGCACCTCTTTCGCTCTCGCAAGAAATACTTCTACGCCGACGGCGCCCCACGCCCGATCCGCGCCGCCCGGTCGACCGAAAAGCCCCGCGCCCGGCGCCAGTTGCGCTTTCTGGCTTGGTTTCCCCGCCCATCTCGCCGCCAATAGCCGCCCTATGGAACCCGTCCGCCTGCAAAAATATCTCGCCGATGCCGGCGTGTGTTCCCGCCGCGCGGCCGAAGCGCTCATCGAAGCCGGCGAAGTCTCCGTCAACGGCAAGGCCGCCGAGCTCGGCCAGAAGATCATCCCCGGCACCGACCGGGTGAACGTGCGCGGCAAGTTCATCGCCGGCGGCCCCGCCGTCTCCGGCGCCAAGATCACCCTGCTTGTCCACAAGCCCAAGGGCGTCGTCTGCGGCACCCCCGACGGGCGCCACCCCGAGACCGTCTACGATCTCGTGCCCAAGCAGTACGCCCGCCAGCGTTTCCTCATCGCCGGCCGGCTCGACCTCGAGGCCGAGGGTCTCGTGCTGCTCACCTCCGACGGCGCCCTCGCCGATCGCATCGCCCGCGGCGCCGATCCGGTCCTGCGGCGCATGCGCGTCTCGCTGCGCGAGTCCTTCCCGCGCAGCCGTGTCGCCCAGCTGCTCAAAGGCGTGCGCATCGACGACGAGCTCGTCGCCGCCGAGCAGGTCTTCGTGCTCCACCCCGACGCCTCCGGCTCGTCCAGCGAACTTGAGGTCCACGTGAGCCACGGCCGCGGCCGTGGGCTGCGCGAGCTGTTCACCACGATCGGCTGCGATGTGAAACGCATCCAGTGCACCCAGATCGGCACGCACAAGCTCAGCGGAATGCCGTTGCGGGGTTCCCGGGTGCTCGATACCGACGAGATCGAGAAACTATTCCGCGCGGAATGAGTCTTCACCCGCGCCCCTTCTTCCTCCTGCCATGAATCTGCGTCATCTCCTCGTCGGTCTCTTCCTCGCCGCCACCGCCGCCCTGCACGCCGAGCCGCTCACCCGCGCCGCCTCCGTGTACGCCCGGCCCGAGCCCTCCGCCACCGTGCTCAAGGTGCTGCCTGTCGGCACCGAGCCCACCGCCGCCCTCAACCCCTCCGAGCCCGCCCCCGCCGGCTGGATGGCCGTCGAGATCCCCGGGCCGCGCGAGCTGTTCGTGAGCAACGGCGACGTGGGCAAGAACCTCGACGTCAAACCCGGCGCCTTCTTCTACCTGCGCCCCGATCGCCGCGCCCCGGTCGTGGCCACCATGCAGCCCGGCGACAAGGCCGAGCTCGCCAACCTCGCCGGCGACTTCACCTCGTTCCTGGTCGAGAAGCCGATTGTCGGATACATCAAGCTCTCCGGCGGCCTCGCCACCGCGCCCGCCGCCCCCACCCGCCCCAACGTGATCGTCTCCGGCCCCGCCGCCGCCGGCGACATCGGCCGCGCCGCGATGCCGCGCTTCTACGAGGGCCGCTTCGCCGCCACGCAGAACTTCATCGCCTACAAGCACCCCTACAACTTCCAGCTGATCGACTCCACCGGCAACCGCTTCGCCTACCTCGACATCAGCCGCCTCCTGCTCACCGACAAGGTCGACCTCTTCGTCGACCGCGTCGTCATCATCTATGGCACCGCCCGCACCCTCAACCAGGACGGGACCAAGCGCGTCATCGAGGTCGAGAGCCTGCACCTGAAGTAGGCTCCCCCCGCGATGGCCGCCTCCGCCCGTCGCCCCGTACCGCAGCGCCGGCCCGTTCTCCCGCCGGCGCTTTCCTTTTTCCGCCGATGAACGACTCACGACCTTGGCTGCGGGTGTGTCGGCGTTGTGCCCACAATCTGGGCAGCGCCTGCCTCACCTCCGTCTGCTGGCTGCTCTGGGTCGCGCTCGGCGCCTCGCTCGTCCTGCTCGCCACCGTCTATTTCCGCCGCGAGCTCACCGTTCCCGATTTTCTCCTGCGCCGCCTCGAGCAGAAGCTCGAGTTCGCCCACCTCTCCGCCCGCTTCGGCCGCACCGCCTTCGACCCCCGCGGCAACCTCGTGCTCGAGGATGTCCGCCTCTACGGCGCCGGCATCGAGGAACCGCTCGCCCGCGCCGCCGCCATCCGCCTGCACCTGGATTTCTGGGCCGTCACCGGAGGCGATTTCGATGTCCGTCGCATCGAGATCACCGATGCACGCCTCGACTGCCCCGCGCTCGTCTCCCCCTCCGGCGTGAGCGAGCCGATCGTCGCCGACCTCGGCGCCACCATCCGGCACGAGAACGACACCTGGGAGATCCCCGACGCCTCCTTCCGCTCCGGCCGGGTCCTCATCACCGCCCGCGTCCGCTGGCCCGCCCCCGCCGCCGGCCCCCGCCGCCAGCTCCCCTCCGACCTGCTCAAGCACTACATCGCGCTCGCCCGGCGGGCCGCCGACGTGCTCCGGCACACCGAGACGCTCGAGGAGGCCCGCCTCCAGCTCGCCATCACCGGCGACCCCGGCACCCCGCCCCGCCTCCATGCCGAGCTCGCCGTCGGTCATGCCCAGTACCGCGCCATCCCCGGGCTCGAGCCGGTTGTCGCCGAGGATCTGCGTGTCGTCGCCGACACCGCCTGGCGCCCCGGCGGCCTCGACCCGGCTTCGCTCGTCATCACCGCCGGCCGGCTCGCCGGTCCCCACGGGATCTCCGTCTCAAACCCGTGGGCACGCACGAGCGGCCACCTCGCGTTCGCGCCGCTGCGCTGGTTCGGTGGCCCGGTCGAGTTCTCCGCCGCGGTCGTCCACCGCGGTCCCGACACCGCCGCGCACCCGCGCGCCACGATCTGGTTCGACTCGCTTTCCCAACTCCGGGCCGACCTCGCCACGCTCATCCAGGGCGAGAGCCCGGTCCGCCTCCGCGCCACCGTCGACACCGCCGCCCGCACCGCCGAGGCCGACATCGACGCCACGCTCGCGCCCGCCCTCCTCAACGATGCCGCCGCCCGCGCCGCCGTCTGGCGCAAAAGCCGCATTCTCGCCCGGCTCGCCTTCGCCGAGCCGGCCGAACTCACCGGCCACGTGAGCCTCGCCCCGGGCTGGAAACTCCGCGAAGCCCGCGCGACCGCGCGCGCCGGCGCCGCGGTCGCCTACGGCCTCGCCCTCGAACGCACCCAGGCCGAGGTCGTGATCGATCCGCACCGCCTCCTGGTCGCTCCGCTCGTGTTCCACGGCCGCGGCACCGCCGTGCGCGGCAGCTACGGCATGGACCTGAAGACGCAGGACTACCGCTTCCTGCTCGACGGCCACTTCTTTCCCTCGTCCATCGACGACTGGTTCAGCGAATGGTGGACCCGCCTTTGGAACGACTTCCAGTTCGGCGCGCGCCCCCCCGAGACCTCCATCGACGTCATCGGCCGCTGGCGCTCGCCCGAGCTCTCCGTCGTCTACGGCTGGGCCGACATCGCCCCCGTCGGCCTGCGCGGGGTGCCGCTCGACCACCTCCGCGCCACCTTCTTCATCCGGCCCGAACACTACGACATCCTCTCGTTCGAGGCGCGGCGCGGCGCCCTCGCGGCCCGCGGCGGCTTCACCCGTCACGACGACTCGGAGACCAAACAGCCCCGGTGGATCGACTTCGCCTTCCGCTCCACCCTGCCGCTCGCCGAGGGCGCCCGGTTCTTCGGGCCCGAGGGCACCCGCACCGTCGAGCCGTTCGTCTTCGCGCAACCGCCCGAGATCGCCGCCACCGGGCGCATGGAGTGGACCGACGCCGGCCTCCGCCAGAACATCCACGCCACCGCCGCCGCTTCCGGCGAGTTCCGCTTCCACGAGTTCCCCGTCCAGAACGCCCGGATCGCCCTCGACCTCGTCGACTCCGCCATCCACGTGCGTTCCATCGCCGCCGAACTCGCCGGCGGCCCGCTCGCCGGCTCCGCCACCGTCACCGGTCCGGCCGACGCCCGGCGTCTCGCCTTCTCGGGCACACTCAAGGGAGCCAACCTCGCCGGCACCGTGAGGACCTGGGCCGACTACCGCGCCCGCACCGCGCTGCCCGGCACCCCGCCGCTGCCCGACAGCGCCACCCGCCTCGGCGAGAAGGGCCGGCTCGATCTCGCGCTCGAGGCCGCCGGGCCGCTCGAGGATCTCTACGCCCTCCAGGGGCAGGGCAACGCCACCGTCCGCGGCGCCGAGCTTGCCGAGATCGAGATGTTCGGCGCCCTGTCCCGCCTGCTGCGCGGCACCCTGCTCGGCTTCACTTCGCTCCAGTTCACCGATGCCGACGCGAAGTTCGCGCTCAACGGCGAACACCTCGACTTCACCGCACTCCAGCTCACCGGCCCGAGCGCCGCCATCAAGGGCAAGGGCCGGTACACGATGCCCGACAGCTCGCTCGGCTTCAACGTGGCGCTCTTCCCGTTTCGCGAAAGCAGCTTCCCGGTCTTCTCCGTCCTGGGCACGATGCTCACGCCGCTCTCCCACGCCTTCGAGATCCGGCTCGGCGGCACCCTCGCCCAACCCGAGTGGTCGCTGGCCGCCGGCGCCGACGCGCTCCCCCCCTCCCCCGCGCCCCGGCCGACCGATCCCGGGACCAAGGATACCGTCGCCCCCGCTTCCGCGCATTGAACTCCGCCGGATTTTCGCCCACGCTCGCCCCGTCGTCGCCGTGAAATTCGTTCGTCCCCACTTTCTCCTCGCGCTGCTCGCGCTCGTCCTCGGTCTGGCCGGCTGCGTGACCACGGACACCGGGCCCGCCCCGCTGCCCTCCGTCGTCTGCACCCTGCGCTGCGCCGAGGCCACCACCCTGGCCTACGGTTCGGTCCTCGAGCTCCGGCTCGTCGACTTCACCCGCCCCGACACCCGGCCGCTGGTCCTGGCCGAACGCATCGACTCCAACCCCGGCCAACTGCCGCTGCGCTACCGCCTTTTCTTCAACGCCGGCGCCATCAATCCGACACACGACTACGGCGTCGAGGCGCGGATCCTGCACAAGGGCCGCCCGCTCTGGGTCCAGCCCGAGCCGGTCCCGGTCATCACCAAGGACCAGCCCTACGACGTCGAGGTCGTGCTCCAACCGGCGCCCTGAACACGCGCCCCGCATGAGCCCCGCCCCCTTCGCCGGCCGCGTCGTCTGGATCACCGGCGCCTCCTCCGGCATCGGCGAAGCCTGCGCCGTCGCCTTCGCCCACGCCGGGGCGCAACTGGTCCTCTCCGCCCGCCGGGCCGACGAACTCGCGCGCGTGGCGGCGCGCTGCACCGGCGCGCCGCCGCCGTTCGTCCTCCCGCTCGACCTCACCCGCCCTCAGGACTTCGCCCCCGCCGCCGCCGCCGTCCAGACCCGCTTCGGGCGCCTCGATGTCCTCATCAACAACGGCGGCATCGGCCAACGCTCCCTCGCGCAGGAGACGCTCCCCGCCGTCGAACGTGCCGTGATGGAGGTGAACTACTTCGGCGCGATCGGCCTCACCAAGGCCGTGCTGCCGCTCCTGCTCGCCCGGCGCCAGGGCAGCATCGTCGCGGTGAGCAGTGTCATGGGCTACCTCGGCACGCCGAAACGCGCCGCCTACGCCGCCGCCAAACACGCGCTCCACGGCTGGTTCGACTCGCTGCGCGCCGAGGTCGGCCCGCAGGGCCTCCACGTCTGCCTCGTCTGCCCCGGCTACGTGCGCACCGCTCTCTCCCGCCATGCCCTCGCCGCCGACGGCGCCCCCCACGCCCGCCTCGATCGCGGCCAGGCGCGCGGCCTCGCCCCCGAGCGTGTCGCCACCGCTGTCCTACGCGCGCTCGTGCACCGCCGCGACGAGGTCTTCGTCGGCGGGCCCGAACTGTGGGCCGTGCGCCTCAAGCGCCACCTGCCCCGCCTCTGGGGCTGGGTCTTGCGCCGCGCCGTGGCGCGCGGGCGGTTCTGACGTTGCCCCCGCCCGCGCGGCCCGTTCCTCTCGTCCCCACCGGCATGGCCATCGTCGAATCCAAGAAAAGCTACGACCCGCGCCTGCTGCTCTTCTACGCGCTGCTGGGGGCGCTGCTGCTCATCCTCGTCGCCGGCCTGGCCTTCCGCCAGCTCGTGCGCACCGATGAATACGTCGAGCGCGAGAAGGTCCAGAACCAGCGCCGCGTGCTCATCCCCGGCCCGCGGGGCAACATCACCGACCGCGAGGGACGCGTGCTCGTGGGCAACCGCGCCCGCTTCTCCGCCGTGCTCCACCTTGCCGAACTCCGCCTCGAGTTCCGCCGCGAGCTCATCCAGATCGTGCGCAACTACCGCCAGATGGAGCGCGAGATCCGCCCCTCCGGCCGCGAGCTCGAGAGCCTCGCCCGCGCCGCCGTCGCCCAGCGCTACCTCGACCGCGTCAACCGCATCCTCGGCCGCACCGACCGCGTCGACCCCGACGCCCTCGACCGCCACATCGGCCAGGAGTTGCTCCTCCCCTACATCCTCGTCGACGACCTCAGCCCCACCGAGTACGCCCGCCTGCTCGAGCAGCTGCCCGTCCGCGGCCCGCTGCAGGTCTACAACGCGAGTATGCGCAGCTACCCCTACGGCTCCGCCGCCGCCCACGCGCTCGGCTACGTCGGGGCCAACGACGAACTTCCCGCCTCCGACATCGAGGGCGAGGACCTGCGCACCTTCCATATCCGCGGCACCATCGGCAAGGACGGCCTCGAGAAGGTCTACGACGACCAGCTCCAGGGCCAGACCGGCGGCATCATCTACCGCGTCGATCCCGCCGGCTTCAAAATCGACCCGCCCCTCTACCGCCAGAAGCCGCAGCAGGGCGCGAACCTCATGACCAGCCTCGACATCGACCTGCAGCTCGTCGCCGACCGCGCGATGCAGGGCCTGGTCGGCGGCCTGGCCGTGATCGAGGTCGCCAGCGGCGAGGTCCTCGCCCTGTGCAGCAAGCCCGACTACGACCTCAACGAGCTCTCGCCGCGCATGTCGACCGCGACGTTCAGGCGCATCAACGACGAGGGCGGCTGGTTCAACCGCGCCGTCAACGGCCTGTATCCGCCCGG
>DAOOFR010000085.1:0-15007 GCA_035415285.1 Opitutaceae bacterium | reverse complement strand
GCTGTTCATCGTCGTGGTCGCCGGCTTCTCGGTGGCCAGCTCGCTGCTGATCTCGGTCGTGCGCAAGACGCGCGAGATCGGCCTGCTCGCCGCGCTCGGCGGCGACGCCCGCGGGGTGGCCGCCTGCTACTGCTACCAGGGTTTGTTCATCGGCATCGTCGGCACGGCGCTGGGGACGCTGGCGGGGTTCACGGCCGTGTACTTCCGCAACGATGTCGTGCAGGCGTTCTCGCGGCTCACCCAGAGCAGGGCCGCGCTGGAGCGGTTCTACATGTTCACCGAGATCCCGGCGCATCTGGCCGCCACCGACCTGCTGCTGATCGTCGTCAGCTCGATCGTGATCGCGCTCTTCGCGGCGGTGCTGCCGGCGTGGCGCGCGGCGCGGCTCAAACCCTCGGAGGCCCTGCGCAGTGAGTGAGGCGAACGACACCATCCTTTCCGCGACCGGATTGCACATGAGCTATCCGAGCGGCGACGGGCGCATCGCCGTGCTCGAGGGCGTGGGCTGCACGGTGCGGGCGGGCACCAGCCTGAGCATCCGCGGCGAATCGGGCTGCGGGAAGACGACGCTGCTGAACCTGCTCGCCGGTCTCGAGTTTCCGGATGCCGGAGAGATCCGCTGGGCGGGCGAACCGATTGGGCCGCTCGGTCGCGGCGAACTGGCCCGGCGGCGCGCGACGTTCCTCGGGATGGTGTTCCAGTCCTTCTATCTGATCCCGGAGCTGACCGCGCTCGACAACGTGCTCATGGCCGCGCGCATCGTCGGCAAGGTCGGTCCGGCCGAGCGCAAGCGCGCCGCCGATCTGCTGGCCCGTGTCGGGCTCGCCGAGCGGGCCCACCATGTGCCCGCGCATCTCTCCGGCGGCGAACGCCAGCGGGTGGCCGTGGCGCGGGCGCTGATGAACCGGCCGCGCGCCGTGCTGGCCGACGAACCCACGGGCAACCTCGATGAAGCGACCGGCGAGGGCGTGATGACCGTGCTGCTGGAGGTCTGCGCCGAGCAGCAGGCGAGTCTGGTCGTCGTCACGCACAACGCCCTGCATGCCGGCCGGACGAACGAGCGGGCCTTCCTTTCGCGCCAACATCTGCGATTGCAGGAGTGAGATCCGCCGACGGTCGCGTACCTGGGCGAGGGCCGGCGCCGCGAGCCACCAAAAGCCGCGGCGGGCACGAAGCCCGGCCGCGGCGTGGACGGAGAGTTGGCTGCGTTGTCAGGTCGTCGCGCGCCGCCGGCGTCGCCAGAAAACGACTGCGGCCGCGGCGCCGCCGAGCAGCAGGGCGTAGGTCGACGGCTCGGGGATGATCGTGACCGCGGCCTGCCCGGCGACGGTGTCGCCGCCCCCGAAGTCGAGCGTGTAGGTGGCGGTGACCCGGGTGGACAGGCTCGGGAGGAGCGCGGCGGCGGTGAGGTCGATCACCTCCTGATCGGAGAGACCGTCGCCGACCGTGTGCACGGGCCACCAGGCGTTGCCGCTGCCGCGTCCGATCACGGCATCGACCAGCTGTGTGTTGGCGCCGCTGGTCACGAAGAAGTCGTCGCCGCCGCCGAGCTGGTTGTCGGCCCCGAAGAGAATCCCGACGTAGCTGGCGCTGTAGTTGTAGTCGCCTGCGGCGAAAGTGAAGTCGAGGGTGTGGGCGGGATCGGTGGTGCCGAAGGCGAAGGAGAGTTGCGAGAGGGCGAACTGCCGGCCGTGGCCGTCGGCCACGAAGGCGAAGTGCAACCGGTTGCCGAGTTCGTTGGCGAAGGCCGGGCCGAAGACGGTGCCGGGCTCGGCGAAGCCCCGCCAGCTCGGGAACGAGGTGACGAATACATCGGTGGCCTCGAGCGTCGCGGGGGCGACGGAGAAGTACGACGGGGTGCCGGCGTCCCCGGGGACGATGCTCCCGCCGTAGAGCGCGGCGAAGGCATTGTCGGTCCAGGCCGCGAAACTGGGCGAGCCGTAGCTGTTGGGGGCGAGGGTGGGGAAGACGTCGATCGTGACCTGGGCGTGGGAGGCGAGGGCGAGCACGAGCGCGAGCAGCGCTGCGCCCGGGCGAGGCGGCATGCAGTGTTTCATGGGACGAACGGGGTTCGACGGGGTTTGCGGGGTTGCGTGGATACCCTGTGCGGTTTCGGGTTTTCGGCAAGGGCCGGCGTTTCGGGCGCAACGCAGTCTTGAGGCGCCGGCGCCGGTCCGTTTACTCGTCGCACCATGGCCAATGCAACGCTGCGGATCGGGATCGTCGGGGCGGGAGCCAACACGCGGGCGCGCCACCTGCCGGGCCTCCAGCGCCTCCCCGGCGTGAAGGTCGTGATGGTCGCCAATCGCACCGCGGCCTCCACGCAGACCGTGGCGAAGGACTTCGGCATCCCCGGCGTGGCACGACACTGGCGCGAGGTCGTGGCGGCGCCGGACATCGATGCCGTGGTGATCGGCACCTGGCCGAATCTCCATGCCGAGGCGACCTGCGCGGCCCTGGCCAACGGCAAACATGTGCTCACCGAGGCCCGCATGGCCGCGCACCTCGCGCAGGCCGAGACGATGGCGGCGGCCGCGAAGGCGCGCCCGGACCTTGTGGCGCAGATCGTGCCGGCGCCGATGTCGTTGGACTTCGATGCCGCGATCGCCGAGCGGTTGCCCGAGCTCGGCGCGCTGCGCGAGGTGTGTGTGACCCACACCGGCGGGCAGTTCGCCGACCCGGCGACACCGCTGGGCTGGCGGCAGGAGTTCGCCCTGAGCGGCGTGAACACGCTGATGCTCGGCATCAACTACGAGATGGTGCAACGCTGGCTCGGCCGGGACCCCGAGTGGGTGCAGGCGGATGCGGCGATCTTCACGGCGCGCCGCTCGCGCCCCGAGGGCGGGCAGGGCGAGGTGGAGATCCCCGAGAGCGTGAGCGTGCTCGGGCGCTACGCGGACGGCGCACGGTTGGCGATGCACTTCAGCGGAGTCGAACTCGGCCGGCCACGGCACGAGATCCGGCTCAACGGTGCGCGCGGCGCGCTGCGGCTCGACCTCGCGGCCCAACTGCTCTGGCACACGCCGCTGGGCGGCACGGAGACGGCGATCGAGCCGACCGCGGCGCAACGGCGCGGGTGGCGCGTGGAGGAGGATTTCGTGGCGAGCATCCGCGAGGGCGCCCCGGTGCGGCTGACCGGCTTCGCCACCGGCGTGCGCTACATGCGGGTGACCGACGCCGTCTGGCGCTCCTGGAGCGACGGCGGTGTGCGGGTCGCGCTCTGACCCCGGTTTCCATCCCATGCGAATCTTCCGGTATTGGACGCGCATCGAAGGCTCGGTTACGGTCGGGGGTCGGTCGCTGCAGGTGCATGCCTTCGGCGGCTCCGACCTCTCGACCCAGGCGGCGGCCGACGACGCCGCGCGCCGATTGGAGAAGGTGCGGCAACGCCTCGCCGGCGTCGCGCCCCGCAAGGACGAGTCCTACGAGGCGGACATCCGCGAGGAGGTGCTCGCGCGAGTGGACGAGCGCAATGTCGTCACCCGCAACCGGTACGGGGCGGCGGTGCTCAACAGCGCGGGGCTGTTGTTCATCGACATCGATGAGCCGCGGCTCGGTTTCTGGGATCTGTTCCGGGCGAAGCCGACCGGGGCGCGCCGCACGGCGATGATCGTGGCGCAGGTCGCGAAGGCCGTGGCGGCGACACCGGAACTGCGCGGGCTCGGGGTGCGCCTGTACGAGACGCACAGCGGGGTGCGGGCGATCGTGACGGGGCGGAGTTTCGACCCCAAGGCGGAGTCGACGGCGCAGTTGCTGCGGCGGTTCAACGCGGACTGGCTGTACAGCGCGCTGTGCCGACGGCAGGGCTGCTTCCGCGCGCGGCTGACCCCGAAGCCGCACCGCATGAAATGCCGCACCCACAAAGTGGTGTATCCGCGTCTCGCTACGGCGCAGGAGACGGAGCACCGCGCCTGGGTCGCCGCGTATGACGCGGCCCGGCAGCAGTTCGCCACGTGCCGGTTCATCCGGGCGATCGGCGCGGACCTCCACGACCCGATCGTGGAGTGGCACGACCGCGAGACCGGCGCGACCAGCGGCCGGAAGCTGGCGTAGGGTTCGAGCGCGAACCACGCGGTTCCGCTGCGGAGCCGTGGTCATGTCTCCGGCGTAGGGTGCGAGCTCGCACCGCTCGGCAAGAGCGAACGCCACCGGGCTGAGCAAGCTCAGCCCCTACAACCGGAAGCAGTGGCCCGTCCGAGTGAAAACTGCGCCGATTGCATCGTTACGGCGGAGAGGCGATGGCTAGCGGGAGCGAAACTTTGCGACCAAGCCGCGGATACCTGCGGCGAGCGCAAGCACCAGGAGGATGAAGGCCGCTTTCGAGAAGTAAGGGGATACCTCCTCGCGAAACCAAGGACTCCGCGCAGCCCAGACCAGCAAGCCGGTGCCGGCCACGACCGCCAACGAGGCGAGGGCGAAGTAGAGCAGGCAGCCGCGGCGGACGTCGTTCTTGATGTCGGTTGGCTGGGGCTCGGGCAGCAGGGGCGCGTCGGGTTGATCGCTTGCGCCTGCCGCGACCGCGGGCGGGATCTCAGCGGCTTTGGCCAACACCGCGGCGGCGGTAAGCGCCGGAGGCGGTGTCGGTGCCGGAAGCGGGGCGGGGGACGCCTTGCCTTCGGTCTCGGCGATCTCGCGATCCAGCCAGACGAGGTGCTCGGCCACGAGGGCGCGCTGCCGGCGGAGTTCCGCGAGTCGGTCCTGCATGTCCGCGAGTTTGGGGGACGGCGTGGGCGGCGCAACCGCCAAGCGGGAGGTTTGCCAAGGCGCCGGGAGTTCGCGGCTACCGGCGGACGGGGATGTCGCGGCTGGCGAGGTAGTCCTTGGCCTGGGGGACGGTGAAGGTGCCGAAATGGAAGATCGAGGCGGCGAGCACGGCGCTGGCGCCGCCCTTGGTGAGGACCTCGGCAAGGTGTTCGAGCGTGCCGGCCCCGCCGGAGGCGATCACGGGCACCTCGACAGCTTCGCTCACGCGGCGGGTGAGCTCGATGTCGTAGCCGTTGAGCATGCCGTCGCAGTCCATCGAGGTGAGGAGGATCTCCCCGGCGCCGAGGGCGACGCCGCGTCGCGCCCACTCGACGACGTCGAGTTCGGTGCGTTTGCGGCCGCCGTGGGTGTAGACCTTCCAAGACTGGCCGTCGGGCTCGCGGCGCGCGTCGATGGCGAGCACGATGCACTGGTTGCCGAACTTGCGCGCGCTGTCGTGGATGAGCTCGGGGCTCTGGACGGCCGCGGTGTTGAGCGAGACCTTGTCGGCGCCGGCGTGGAGCATCTTGCGGATGTCCTCGACGGTGCGCAGGCCGCCGCCGACGGTGAGCGGCATGAAGCACTGCTCGGCGGTGGCGGCGACGACATCGTGCATGATGGCGCGCTGGTCGCTGGAGGCGGTGATGTCGAGGAAGACGAGTTCGTCGGCGCCCTGGGCATCGTAGGCGCGGGCGCAGGCGACGGGGTCGCCGGCGTCGCGCAGTTCCTGGAACTTCACGCCTTTGACGACGCGGCCGGCGGTGACGTCCAGACAGGGAATGATGCGGCGGGAGAGCATAATTTTGCGCGGGACGCGCAAAATTTAGGCTTCGATCAGCGTGATGTCGGGCTCGAAGCTGACGGAGAAGCGGTACTGCTGGCCCGGGCGCATGACCAAGGCGTGGTCGCGCACGAGATACTGCATGTAGTGCACCTTGCCGTAGTTCGTGCGGTAGTTCGGGTCCTGGCTGACGACCTCGGTGTCCTGCCACACCCCCTGGAAGTCGTCCTTGATGACGCTGCAGCGGATGCCTTCCTGGCCGAGCATCGGGGAGATCCCGAGGCGCTGGTGGGAGTGGGGCGCGGCGATGCAGAGGGCGAAGCGGAACTTGTCGAGCGTGACCTGGCTCTTGACCGTGTAGATCCACTCGGCGGTGACCTTGTTGCCGGAGAAGGTCCAGTTGACCTTCACGCTGCCGACGCCGGGGACGATCTTCTCCTGCAGGTTGATGAGATCGGGCTGCTCGTAGCGGAAGAAGAACGAATTGCGCAGACCGAGACCGGTGACGCATTGCTTGCCGTAGAACGAGGGGACGGTGACGTTCTCGCCGAAGGTGAGCTCGGGCGTCATGACCGGAGCGTACACGTCGTTGGCCCAGTCGAAGAGGCCCGGGGCGTGCGGGAAGGCGAGATTGTCGGCCGTGGCGGTGCCGCCGGAGCTGACCAGCGGGAGCTGGATATGGAGACCGGTGTCGGCGCTGCGGTAGAGGAAGAGTCCCTGTTCCTTGCGGTTGGCCTTGTCGAAGATGACGAAGCGGCCGGAGGTGCGGGCGGGATCGACCTTGGGGTTGGCGGGAGCGGTGAAGGTCTTGGCGAGGCGCGACCACTGGCAGAGGTAGCGGGCGCCATCGAAGTTGGCCAACCGGGTGGTGTGGCCTTCCATCGAGGTGCGCTCGGCGTCGCGCACGACCATGAAACCGTGCTCCTGGTCGAGGTAGGTGGCGTAGAAGAAGAAGAAGAGGCGACGGAGGATGTCGTGGTACTTCGCCTTCTGGTCTTCGGCGATCCAGCCATCGCGGAAGGCCTGGAGGATGAGGCTGATGCAGTGCATCTGGCCGTAGGCGCCGGCGCTGCGACCGTAGGCCCAGCCGAGACCGTCGGCGCGGACCATGTCGGGCATGAGCTTCACGTACTTCTCCGCGTAGGTGCGGAGGGTGGGGAGCTTGCGCTCGCGCACCCCGGAGTTGGCGTGGAGCTGGAGGGCCTGGCGGATGAAGACGAAGTTCATCACGCCGTAGAGGTTGAAGTTGCCGCCGATGCCTTCGCCGGCGTCGTCGAAGAAGCCGTTGGCGCTGGTGGCGTCGATACGCTCGACCATGCGCTCGATCAGGCGCGAGGTCTCGTCCTTCTTGGACAGGCCGAGGGAATAGCGGGCGACGGCCTTGGCGACGTTGAACGCCTGCCAGTGGTTGTCGTAGTCGCTGCGGGTGAGCAGCTGCTTGTCGAGGCGCTCGCGGGTCTCCTCGACGAGGCGCTCCCACACGGGGTTGCGCTCCTTGGAGGGGCCGAAGGCGAGCAGACCGAGGGCGGCGTACGCGAGACCGTTCTCGGCGATCGGCTCGGTGAAGGCCTGGGCGGTGATGCAACGGGCGGCGAGGTCGACCAGATCCTTGCCCGCCAGGGTGGTCTCACCGGTGGCCCGGTAGAACTCTCCGATGGCCATGGCGGCGTGGCCGGGATCGTCGGAACGCTGGATTTCGCCAGTGACGGGAGTGACGGTGCCGTCGGGATTAATCGCGTCGAGATTGTGGCTCAACATGGAGCGGGCCATGTCGAGGCATTGCGCCGAGAAACTTTGCATGAAACGGTGGTGTGACGAGGAACGCCGCGTCATTCCCCGAGGGGGCGACGCGAAAAGGGAGAGGGAATTTGTTTCGGGTTTGGCGGGTACGGGCAAGAGGGAAGTTTGCCCACGGTGGACTTTCGCACCAAACAGCGCGGCGCGCAGCTTGCGGGCGCACCCGGCCGGCGACCCCGATCGGCACCCGGCCGGCCCCCCGCGGCGTGTTTCCCGAATACGGCCGGCTCAGCCCAGCAGCACGTTGAGCACGGCGTTGCCGATGCCGACCAGCGCGGCGCCGGAGATCAGGCCGGCGCAGACGGGCTCGCAGCCCTCGACCCAGAAGGCATGGCCGCGGGTGCCGGCGACCCTCTGCCGGCGGCCGAACCACCAGAAGGCCAGTGCGCCCACCCACATCGCGAAGCTGGCCTCGGGCGGCAGCACCACGCCGAGCCCGACCGAGACCGCGGAGATCGGGAACCGGCCGCGCGTGACGATGCGCGCGATCTCGAAGAACGCGGCGGCCACGGCGGCGAAGGCCATCGAGACGAGCGCCGAGGCCGGCAGGCTCTTCAGCCCGTGCGCGATCAGGTCGGCCACGCCTTTCCACTGCACGGCGGCGGGAAACGCGAACTGGTCGGAGACCATCGTGCTGATGGACCGGGTACCGTCGGCGTGCGCGGGCAGGAAGAGCAGATAGAACAGCGGCACGGCGGCGAGCGAGCCGGCCACGATGCCGATCACGTGGCCGATCGCCTGCTGGCGCGGCTTCGCCCCGAGCATGTAGCCGGGTTTGATGTCGGAGAGCAGGTTGGCGGCGTTGGAGGCGATCTCGGAGGTCATGCCGGCCGGGATGAGGTTGCTCGCCGGATTCGAGCGGTCGACCGCGCCCATGGTGAACTGTGTGATCTTCGAGAGCGCGCCGGTGGGCGTCCACGAGGTGAGCGCCATGGCGTTGGTGCAGATGACGGTGAGCACCGCGATCAGCGGGAACGACGCCACCGCCAGCAGCCACGGCACGCCGAAGTAGGTGTGCGACACCCACGCGCCGGCGGCGACCCCGACCGGCAGGCCGACCCACGAAACCCAGAGCGGCAACTCGATGTGCGCGAGCACATCGGGGCCGGCGGTACCGGTGGCGGCCTTGCGCTTGCGGCGGAAGAGGCTCGTGAAGAGGTCAGGTTTGCCGAGCAGGCCGACGAGCGAGCCGACGATCATCATCGTGACGCCCCACCACAGCGCCCACTGGTTGACGATCTCCGTGCGCGAGATCGCGATGGTGGTGCCGTCGGCCGCCGCGCGGGCCACGATGTCGCCGCGCTGGATCATGAGCGGGGCGAGGACGAAGAAATTCACGAAGGCGCCGAGCATCACGCTGGAGGCGACGCGGATGCCCATCAGGCCGCCCACGCCGAGCATGGCGGCGTCGAGGGTGAGGCGCAGGCCGAGCTGCCGGATATCCGTGCCGAGGATGCGCGGCGTCCACCAGTGCAGCCGGGCGGCGAGGTCGTAGTAGTAGGTGTCGAGCCGCTCCTGGAAGTGCCAGGGCTCCGCCAGGCCGGCCCAGCGATGGAGCTGGAGGATCTTGAACTGGACCAGGCGCATCCAGCCGTCGCTCGCCAACATCTGGTAGAGGGCGGTGGCGCCGGCGGTGAGGCCGAGCAGACGGGCCTTGAGGACACCCTCGTCGCCCTTGCCGTGGTAGAGCGCATCGAGCACGACGCCGCAGGCGCGGCCCTCGGGGAAGGGCATCTGCTCCTCGTTGATGAAGCGGCGCTTGAGCGGGAAGGCGAGCAGCACGCCGATCACGGCGACCACCACCAGCCAGACGACCAGATGCCAGGCCGGCGGGACCGCACCGGTCACCAGCATGTAGGCGGCGAGCGCGGAGACGAGCGGCGCGGTCATGTAGCCGGCGGCGGTCGCGATCGACTGGGTACAGTTGTTCTCGAGGATCGTGAAGTCCGCCGCGAGCCCGGCCCGGGCCAGCCCGCGGTAGAGCGCGAAGGCGAGGATGACCGAGGTGAGCCCGACGCCGACGGAGATGCCGGTCTTGGCCCCGATGTAGAGGTTGGTGGCGGCGAGGATGCCGCCGAGCAGGAAACCGGTGAACGCCGAGCGCAGGGTGAGCTGCGGCATGTCGCCGCGGAAGACGTTCTCGAACCACCAGCGGTCCTTCTGTTCGCGGGACCAGGTGCGGATCTGTTCGTCGGTGAGGTGGGGCAGCGCCATGGCGGTACGGGCAGGGACGGCTGGAAGGTGGGCGGTCGATCGGGGGCGGCGAACCGCTCGATTGGGCGGCGGCGGCGGCGTCCCTCGGGGGCAGGAATCAGGCCGGAACAGGGGCGCGCGGCGAGGCTTTTCCTCTTGGCGGCCGGCCTGCCCGTAGTTCGATCCTCCGGACCGCAGGTGGAGTGATCGAGCGATGGCCCGAGATCTCCACGGAGGGGCGGGCTCCACGACGAGCAACGCCGCCCCCGTCCTCCGCGGTGGCACCCTGTGGCGATACGGCGCCAGCGGCCCCGGGGCGCGATTATCGCGCCGGCAGCTCGGCGGCGGCGCGGGCGATGATGCGCAACACTCCCGCCGGCGTGTAGGGCTTGCCGAGGAAGTCGAGGCCTTCGCGGCCGGAAAAATCGGCGCCGGCGACGTCGGCGCTGTAGCCGCTGGCGTAGACGACTTTCAACCCCGGTTTCTCGCTCTGCAGCCGCCGGGCCAGCTCCACGCCGTTCATCCCGTCGGGCATGACGATGTCGGTGAACAGAATCTCGATCTGGTCGCGGTGCTCGTTCCACACCCGCACGGCGTTCGGTCCCGAGTCGGCTTCAAGAACCCGGTGGCCTTCGCTGGCCAGGGTTTTGCGGGCGAGGGCGCGCACAGTGGGCTCGTCCTCGACCAGGAGCACGACGCGGCCGGCGCCGGCGGCGGGACGGCCCACCGCTTCGGTGGCGACTACTCGGGCCGGCGCCGCCTCGGTGTCGACGGGCAGGTGGATGTGGACGACGGTGCCGCGAAGAACCTTGCTGGTGACCTCGATCCACCCCCGGTGCTGATCGACGATGCCGAACACGGTGGCGAGCCCGAGGCCCGTGCCCTTGCCGATCGCCTTGGTGGTGAAGAAGGGCTCGAAGATGCGGGGCAGGACCTCCGGGGGGATGCCCATGCCGGTGTCGCCCACGGTGAGGCGGGCGAACCTGCCGGCGCGGGCGTTGAGGGTCTTCGGCACGGCGTCGGGCGCGATGTCGACCACGCCCGTGGCGAGATCGAGCCGGCCGCCGTTGGGCATGGCATCGCGGGCGTTGACCACGAGGTTGAGCAGCACCTGCTCGATCATGGTGGCGTCGGCGCGGATGGGCACGGGGGCGGGGGCGAGCTCGATCGCGATGCGCACCTGCTCGCCCACGAGGCGTTGCAGCACGTCGGTCATCTCCCGCACGACCTGGTTGAGGTCGAGGGCGGCGGGCTGCATCGGCTGCTTGCGGCTGAACGCCAGGAGCTGGCGGGTGAAGTTCGCCGCGCGTTTCGCGGCGTCTTTGATCGCGCGGATCGATTCGGCGAACTCGGGCGGCACCTTGTCGGCCATCTCCATCAGCATCACGTTGCCGAGGATGACCGTGAGCATGTTGTTGAAGTCGTGGGCGACGCCGCCGGAGAGGCGGCCGATGGCCTCCATCTTCTGGCTCTGGCGCAACTGCTCCTCCAGTTGGCGCCGCGCATCCTCGGCCTGCTTGCGGTCGGTGAGGTCGGAGCAGATCACCAGCGTGCGCTCGCCGACCGCCGAGGTGGTGATGACGAGGTGGCGCCGGCCGCCGTCGCGGTGGGCCACGGTCGTCTCCACCGGCTCGATGGGGCGGCGCTCCTCGGCCGCCTCGGCGATGCGGCGGCTCCAGCCGACGGCGCAATCGTCGCGGGTAGCGGGGTCCGTGGCGGCGAGGCGCCACCAGGTTTCCAGATCCGGGATCTCCGCGGCGGTGAAGCCCAGCACGCGGGTGAAGGTGGCGTTGACGTAGAGGACCCGGTGGGCGCGGTCGAGCATCACCATGGGCACGGGCGAGCTCTCGATCATCTGCATCTGGAGCAGTTCGCGATGGCGGATCTCCGCGATCTCGCGCCGGCGCCGCCGATCGCGCGCCACCCAGGCGAGGGCGACCAGGCCGAGCAGCGCCGCGCCGGCCCCCGCCTGGAACCACCCGTATTCGGTGAGGCGGCGGGGGAGGGTGAACGCGAAGCGGGCGCCCGCGAGGTTCCACACGCCGTCGGCGTTGCAGGCCTGGACCTGGAAGGCGTAGCGGCCCGGCGGCAGGTTGGTGTAGAAGGCCGAGCGCCGGGCGCCGGCCTCGACCCACTCCTGCTCGAAGCCTTCCAGCCGGTAGCGGTAGCGGATGTATTCGGGCGCCTGATAGTCGATGGCGACGTAGTCGAACTCGAGGTTGCGCTCGCCCGGGGCGAGGCGGGGCTCCCGGTCCACCGGCTGCTCGCGGCCGTTCACCCGGACCCGCCACACGCGAAGCGGCGGCGGCTGCGAGTTGAGCGGCAGGCGTGCGGGATCGATCTCGATGACGCCTTTCGCGCTGGGCAGCCAGATGCGGCCGTCGGTCGAGCGGCAGCCGGAGTATTCGGTGTTCAATTTCTCCGAGGTCTTGATCACCTGCGGGCCGTCGAACACCGTGCAGGTGACGCGGGCGAGCGTGCCGTCCGCGGCGGCGTTGAGTTCCCGCTGGCTGACCCGGAAGAAGCCTTCCGGCGAGTCCATCCAGAAGTTGCCGAGGCGATCGGGCACCATGGTGTAGACGAGGTCCGAGTGGAGGCCTTGGCGGTGGTCGACCGTGGCGACCCGGCCGTCGCGGATCCGCACGAGGCCCGTGTTGCGCGTGGCCCACACCGCGCCGTCGTCGTCCTCGCAGAGGCTGGCGAAGCCCTTGTCCGCGTCGGCGCGGTCGCTCATCCAGTCGCGCAGCGCCCCGTCCTTGATCTGCACGAGCCCGGGGCGGGCGGCGACCCACAACGAACCGTCGCGGGCGACAAGCAGGTCCGTGATCCAGCCGAACTCGGGTTCGCGCCCGTCGGGCAGCCGGTAGGGCACGAGTTCGTCGTCCACGAGACGGGCCAGCCTGTTGTTGACGGTGATCAGGAGCCCCGCGGCGTCCTCCTCGATCGCCTGCGACCAGGTGCCGGGATACCAGGTTTTGGTGACGCGGCCGTCGCGGAAACGGTTGAGCTCCTGGCGGCCGCCGAGGAGATACACGTCGCCGTCGCGGGCGACGAACACGCGCCGAATCCACTCCGAGGGAAAACCGTCGGCGCGATCGATGCCGAACGCGACGCAGCGACCGTCGACGATGTGCGCCAGGCCGTTGGAGGTGCCCGCCCAGATCCCGCCCTCCGGCGACGCCGCCACGCTCAGGCAGGCCTCGGCCGGCAGGCCCTCGGTGGTGGAGAGGATGGGGAACTTCACCTCGGAGAGTTGGGACAACCCGTCCTGCGTGCCCACCCACACGCTGCCGTCGGAGGACTCCGCCAAAGCGAGGACGTGGTCGCTCGCAAGCCCGTCGCGGCGACCGAGGGCGGAGAGCCGGCCGTCCTTCAGCCGCGCCACCCCGTCGAACATTCCCCCGATCCAGACGACGCCGTGGCTGTCGATCAGCAGCGCACGGGCTTGGCCGCTGAATCCGACTGGGGGGCGGGGCGTGAGGTCGGCATTGAGACCGTGCAGGCCGTTGGCCGCGCCGACCCAGATCACGCCCGTGGGATCGGAGGTGATGGTGGAGATGACGTTGCTGCCCCAGAGCGCTGCGGCGGGCCCCTCGATCTTCGTGAGGTGGCCGTCCTGCCAGTAATGCAGGCCGCTGCCCGCGGTCCCCATCCACACCCGGCCGCGGGTGTCCTGGTGAAGGCTCAGGACGTCGAGCGAGGACGAGATCAGGTGGAACTCCCCGGAGGGCAGTCGCCGGCCCACGCTGCCCTGCAACCCGATGAAGAGCGTGCCGTCGGCGGTCTCGAGCAGGCAGCGCACGGTGGGCGATTCCGAGGCCGAACCAGAAGCGGACTGGGGCGTGAAGCGGGTGCCGTCGAAGAAGCCGTAGCCACCCCGGTCGGTGCCGACCCAGAGACCGCCGGCTCGCCGCGGCGCCAGACAGGTGACGATGCGCGGCAGGGAGGCATGCTGCCCCGGCAGGCCGAGGGCCTTGAATTCGACGCCGTCGAAATCGACCAGTCCGCGCGGAGTGCCGAGCCAGAGGTGTCCGTCCGCGGTCTGGTGGATCGCGTTGACCGCGTTGGCCGGCAGGAGATTCACGCGGCGCCATGTGCGGACGTTGTACTGGTGGATGGAGCGACTGGGGTCCAACGCGCCGGCCGGACTCACTCCGAGGCCGAGCACGACAAGGGCGAGCAGGCCAAGGTGGACGATGCGCGAGATGCGGGCGGCTTCACTGGTCATGCCACGGTCAGTCTGGCCTGCCCTCGACGATGAGGGCGAGCCCGCAACACCGAACAGCCACGGGCCGATTCGGTGGAGTATTCTGGATAAGTGGGAGGCGATCCTAGCCCCATCGGCCGGAAGCAGGGGGAGCTTAGCCCAAGTTCAGTCGCTCGAAGAGGCTCGGTGGGCCGCGACATACCCGGCGCCCGGACTCGCCCGCCGAGGGGCCGGCGCGCGCGGGGCGGTGATCGCGGCGGCGGCACTGGCGGAGAAACCGGTCTTCGAGTGCCGGCCGCGGCTGGATCGGCGCCCCCCAACGTGAAACCTCCCAGACCGATCTGAATGGTACCGCCGGCTACGCCGATCCCGGCGCCGCCTCCATCCACTACTACAACGAGAAGGGCCTGCCCTACCTCAACCTCAACCTCGCCGACGGGAAGTACTTCTACACCGCCCACGAGTACGACGACTACTGGCGCCCCGCCGGTGTTCGCTACTTCTGGCGCCCAGCCGACCATGAGGACGCCGTGAAACTCGACGCCTCCGGCGGCTCCGTCTCGGATACCCCGTATTTCTGGAAGGACTGGGGTTACGTCTATACCTACGACGGCTCCGGTCCCACCTCCAAGAGCTACGTCGTCGCCATCAAGGAGAGGCGCCTCCCCAGCGGCGAGCTCCTCCCCTGGTGGCAGGCCGACTCCACCGAAGGCTACGATCACCTCGACCGCCCCGTGAAGGTCCGTAAGGGCGACGGCCACTGGACCGTGCGCACCTACCGCGCCACCGATGGACTTCTTTCCTCCATCCAGACCGGGCCCACGGCCGGCTCCTCCGCCATCCAGAATCTCACCTTCGACTACGACGGCCTGGGCAACCTGAAGAAACGCACCGGCCCGGTCACCGAGTCCTTCACCTACGACTCCCTCAACCGCCTCAAAACCGGCGGCATGAGCTTTGCCGACAACGGCAACATCCTCTCCAAGTCCGCCGTCGATGGCACCACGCTCTCCGACTACACCTACAGTGGCACCAAGCCCCACGCCGTCACCGGCGTCACCGCCACCATCGGCACAGCAGTTGCCACCTATTCCTACGACTACGACGCCAACGGCAATCTCACCACCCGCGAGCGTCGCGAGGGTGGGGTCCTCAAGGAAACCTGGTCCACCCGCTGGGCCGGTTTCGACAAACCCCGCTGGCTTGCCAAGACCGATTCGAGCACCGGCACCGCCAAGACGACCGGCTCCGAATTCCTCTACAACGCCAACCGCTCCCGCGTCGTC
>DAOOFR010000084.1:0-15029 GCA_035415285.1 Opitutaceae bacterium | reverse complement strand
CCTGGCCGAGCTCAGCCGTCTCTACCACGCCAACGGCTTCTTCGCCTAGGCCGCCCAGTGCTACACCGGGCTCACGCGCCTCCAGCCCCGCGAACCCCGCTGGTTCCACCTCCACGCCACCATCCTCGCCGGCTACGGCGACAACGCCCCCGCCCTCGCCCTCTGGCAGCGCACCGTCGAACTCGCGCCCGACTACGTCCCCGCCCGGCTGCGCCTCGGCGATGTCCATCTGCGCCAGGCCGATTTCGCCGCTGCCGCCCAGGTCTACCGCGAGATCCTTGCCGCGCATCCCAACGAGCCCTACGCCCAGCTCGGGCTGGCCCGCTGCGAATACGAGGCCGGCCGCTGGGAACCCGCCCGCCGGCTCCTCGAGCCCCTCGTCACCTCCACCAATTTCAACCTCGGCTACGACCTCATCGTCACCGTCTACGAACGCCTCGGCCTCGAGGCGCAGGCCCGCGCGGTGCGCGGCCGCATGCGCGAGTCCGGCGCCTACCGCGACGCCGCCGACCCCTGGGCCGACGCCCTCGCCGACGACTG
The DNA here is from genome assembly GCA_035415285.1 of Opitutaceae bacterium. Taxonomy (GTDB): domain Bacteria; phylum Verrucomicrobiota; class Verrucomicrobiia; order Opitutales; family Opitutaceae; genus CAJCBL01. The sequence goes on along the minus strand of DAOOFR010000084.1, from coordinate 14,489 downwards.
CTACGACGTCTACCGCCTCTCGCTGGCGTCCGGCACCGCCCATCGCTACGGCGACATCCCCCAGGCCTTCCGCCGCATCCAACAAGCCCTGGAGCTCGCCCCCGACCAGGCGACGCTCCATTTCCAGCTCGGCGGGCTCCACGCCAGCCAGCAGGCCTACTCGAAGGCCCGCCAATGTTTCGAGCTCTGCACCCGGCTCAAGCCGGACTTCTCCGACGGCTGGGTCCAGTACTCCATCATGAGCGAGACGCTCGGCGACCGCGCGGCCGCCGACCAGGCGACCCTCGACGGGCTGCGCAACTGCCCCAACTCCCCGGGGCTGCACCTGCAGTACGCCCAGCGCCTGCTCCGCGACAAGCGCCCAGCCGAGGCCATCCCCGAGTTCGAGGCCTCCATCCGGCTCCGCCCCAACGAAGCCCCCGCCTACCTCGGTCTCGCCTCCGCGCTGATCAGTCTGGGGCGTCGGGAGGAAGGGCTGGCGGCCGTCGACGGAGCGCTCGTCGCCGAACCCGGCCACCCGCTCGCCATCGGGATCCGGGCCTTCGACGCAATCGAGACCGGCGACGAACTCGGCGCGCGCCGATGGCTGCAACGCGCCCAGGAGCAGCCCCGTTTCGACCGCCAGCAACTGAACCAGCTCATGGCCACCTATCGGGAGCGTTTCGGCCGCGCGTTCGAATAGGCCGATCCCGCCCGCCGCCCCGAACGCCAAGTGGGACCGGTCTGCGACCGGCCCCCTCCGGCTCCTCCCCGTCGCTGGGCGACGCCGTCGCTCCGCCCCCGCCCCCCCAGCAGCCCGCAACACCGGCTCACGCGTCGCCGCAGGCCGGGCACAGGCTTGCTCGCGCGTCCGCCCCGGTTCCGCCCCGGATCAGGAATCCCGCTGCGCCACAACCGTCAGGTCGTGCCGCAGCCCTTCGGGCATCCACCGCGTGATCCGCGAGAAGAAACGGCCCGAGCCGCTGCCAAACCGGTAGAGGTTCTCGATGCGCGACTCCAGCACGCGCAGGCCGCACTCCCGGCAATCCGCCAGCAACTCGCTGCGCGTGTATTCGCGGAAATGGCCGGGATTGGCCGCGTCCTCGCGCAACCGCTCGAACGGGTTGATCCCCCACAGCAGCCGCCAGCGGTTGCGCAGGAACGCCGCATTCGGCGTCGAGACGATCAGCACACCGCCCGGGGCGAGGCATCGGTGCAGGTAGCGAAGCACATGCCGCGGCGACACGTGGAGGTGCTCGATCACCTCCAGAAAAAGGATCAGGTCGTAGGGCGCCGGCGCGGGGCAGGTCTCGGGCGCCACCGTCGCATTGAGATCCAGCGCATGGTGCGCGGCCCCGGAGCCATCGCGGAAACGCGAATCCTCCCACCCCATCGTCTCCACCGTCAGCTCGGGGAACAGCCGCCGCAGGATCACCGTCTGGAACGACGGCCCGACATCCAGCACACGCATGATCCGTCGCTCCGCGCCGAGCGCGGCGGCCTTCGCCAAGTTGCGCGCGATCCGCTCCGAGTTCTCGCTCCAGTAGCGCTGCGCGTCCGCATCGAGCGTCCGCGCGTAGGCTTCGCCCACGGCTCGAATCTGCACGATGTCGGGAGAACTCATGCGCCTAGCAAGCGCCCCGGCACCTCAGTTTGTCAATTACAGCCGGCACTTCGCATCCGCCGGCCGCCGCCCGCGCCCGCGCAGGTCCGCATCCTCCCGATCGCCGAGAAGGTCATCGAGGCCTGCGATGTCCTGTCCAAAGAGCGTAAGTACGCCCGCGTCCGCGTCGGGCTCGACACCTCCGACGACAAGCTCGGCGCCAAGATCCGCCGCGCCGAGTTGGCCACGGTCCCGTACGCCCTCGTGCTCGGCCGGAAGGAGGCCGAGGCGCTCAGCGTCTCCGTCCGCAGCCGCGCCAAGGGCGACGAAGGCGTGATCAAGCAGGACGACTTCGTCGCCCGCGTGATCCAGGAGATCGCGACCCGCGCCCTCCCCGAGAAGCGCCCCGGCGACCAAGTAGGACCGGTCTCCGACCGGTCCCTCCGCGCTCCTCCTCGTAGCTGGGCGCCGCAGTCGCTCAGCTCCCTTCTTCGCCCCGCGGCCCGCAAGGCCGCGGGGCTTTTCTTTGCCGCATCGGCCAACCCTCCGCTCGCCTCCGCTTCGCCACCACGCCAGCCTCACTCCCACTGCGGAGCCGCCCCCCCCGCATGCGCGCCCGCTCCCGCCATGCCCAACAGCACCCTCGTCCCCGACCCCGAGATCCAGCAACGCATCCACTGGGTCCGCCAACGCCGCGTCATGCTCGATGCCGAGCTGGCGAAGTTCTACGGCGTCGCCACGCGTGAACTCAACAAAGCGGTTTCACGCAATCGCGACCGTTTCCCCGAGGACTTCGCCTTTTATCTCACCCTCGAAGAGACGCAGGCTTTGATGTTCCAACTTGGAACATCAAAGCCCTCCGGCCGCGGCGGTGTGCGCAAACCCGCCCGCGTCTTCACCGAACAGGGCGTGGCGATGCTTGCCGGCGTGCTCCATAGCCAGCGCGCCGTCGAGATGTCCGTCGCCATCGTCCGCGCCTTCGTGCAACTCCGCGAACTCCTCGCCGCCCACCACGAGCTTTCCGCCAAGCTCGCGGAACTGGAGCGCCAGATCGAGGGCCACGACACCGCGATCGCCAACCTCTTCGAAGCCATCCGCCAGCTCCTCGCCCCCGACGGCCCCACCCACCGCCGCCGAATCGGCTTCGGCCAGCCGGCAGCCTGATCGCCTTGCACATCTCCCCGCCAAGTCCGCACTGGAGTGCCGGAGGTGTCGCCGCTATCTTTGGACCAACATGGCGACGCTGTACGAGCTTCAAATCCCCGTCGAGACCAAGGACTTGGCGCCAGCCCTCGACCAGTTCCTCCGCCTTTGGGCGATGGCGGACACGACTCCGACCACGAAGGTTCAGCTGCTCGTGATCACCAGTCACCCCGAGCCGATCCGGATGATCGCTTCCGCACTACCGCCCGACCAACGGGGTTTCGCGCCGCTAATCAACAGACACAGCGTCAATCTCACAGCAGTCGAAGCGATGGAGACCTTGGACCCGGGCACCGACTTCACATTCTCGGGCACTATCGTCCCGCCCCTGCGTTCTGCTGAACTCGCCACTCTTCTCGCAAAGCTCCGCGAGCTCAAAGCCGGCCCCTCTCGCCGCACCGCGATTACCATCACCGCCTCCGGCTTCCGCTGGAAGGGAAGCAACGCTTCGGCCACCGGTGACCTACGGCTGATGGACCTGAAGGCGTTCCACCGGAAAACCCGCTTCACGCTCTCGGTCTCGACCAACGCCGGCGAGACTTCCGAACTCGCCGCGATCCGCGCGGCCACCGGCCTGGCGTTCTCCACGCCCAAATCCACCGACACGTACCCTGAACTCGGCGAGCCTTCGTGCACGCTTGAGGAGCGCAGTGACGCCTGTCTTCGCTTCGATCACTGCGTCGAGACGGCAAGCCGTGCCCTGCGCGCCAGCGGCTTCGACTGGACAAGCCTCACCGGAGCCAACGCCAACCACGAAGGTGCCTCGCGTCGCTTCGACGCGCTCGCCGGCCCGGCACCGGCGCCCTTCAACTGGCAGAGCCGCCTCACCAAGTTTCTCCAGGAGGCATTCCCCTCCCTTCGCAAACGCAACGGAATCTTTCGAGACGCCCACGCCTACTTCGCTGCACTCGACGAACACTGGAGTTGGGCCCTGGTCTTCGACACCCATCCAGGATTTCGCCTCGGCAAGGTCTTCAAGATCCGAATCGGTCTCGTCGCCACCGGCGGGCCGATCTTCCCCTTTCGTCGGTCCGCGCCGTTGCTGCGCTGCGCCGGCGGCAGTTATCGTGAGTGGGATGATACTTGCCCAGAATTCGCCTTCAGCACCGAGCTCGAGTTTGAGGCGATCCTTGCCTCGATGAGGCCGTTCCTCACCGCCAAACTCCCGTTGTTCGTCGAACAACTGAGCCGGAGCTTCGCGCCCGGAGGAAGTATGCCAGCGCCGACGCTGCCGATCAACGGTCCGCTCACGGGCCGCGAGGCGTGCTCACTGGCACAACAAATCCTGCGCGATAACAAACACGATCCTCAACACCTCCACTCCGCCCGCCTCGTCGATGTGATCGACGGGCTCTACTACCGCACCGATCCAGCCGCGCAAGTCCCAGCCGATGGGCGACTGAACTCCGCATTCGCCTGGGTTCTCGAGTATCGGGATGAAGATCGAACACTGGAAATCACGGTCCCCTATGCAGGCTCCGCTCGCTACGCCGAACGCAGCACCGCCAACAACAGCATCCCGCCCATTCCCAAGCCGCAGGCGTTGCCAGACGAATGGATAGATAGCGCGACCATTGCCCCCCGGTTTCACCAAGCCGCTTGCGCACTCCAGTCCCGCTATCCCGAGATGCAGGCAACCGTCGGCCTGCTTACGCTGAAAGTGGATTCGGGCCGCATGGTATGGACCGCGCACATCGAGTTTTCGAGTTCCCGCGGGTGGGTACTGATCACGCACACCATCAATGCCCTCGATGGGCACACCATCTCCACGACCTGCGACGAACGGCTTTCTGATCGGCCACAGACCCGGCACGTCGAATCGATCACCCTACCGGAACAATAGGATTCAACCTGGATCACCGTCCCGCATCATGTCCCCCGCCCTCCGTTCCTTCTTCTCCCGCGACCGCTTCGCCGCGCACAACGGCATCGAACTGCTCGACGCCGGCCCGGGTTGGGCCAAGGCGCGGATGACCGTCGCCGACCAGCACCTCAACGCCGCCGATGTCGTCCACGGCGGCGCGCTCTTCACCCTCGCCGATCTCGCCTTCGCCGTCGCCTCCAACAGCCACGGCCAGCTCGCCCTCGGTATCAACGCCTCTATTTCATACCTCAAGGCCGCGCGCACCGGCACGCTCACCGCCGAGGCCAAGGAGGTCTCGCGCAACAGCAAGCTCGCGACCTACACGATGGAGGTCCGCGACGCCGCCGGCGACCTCGTCGCCCTCGCGCAGGGCACGGTCTTCCGCAAGGACACTCCGGTGCCTGTCTGACCAGGCCGCACCCTCGTCGCAGGCCGGCCCCCCTGCCGCCCACCGCCACCGTTCCGTTTCCGGGACGCCCGAGTCTCGGGAGGGCGACGCAAGCCCACGCGCGCGCCAAACCCGCGCGAATGCTCCGGCGTTGGTTTCCAACAGGTTCCGCCCGTTACCACGGGTTGGCACGCGCAGTGCAATGGAGGAGGCACACACACAACACCATGAAGACCATCCTCTCCTCCGTCCCGCTCCTCGTCTCCGCCGCCGTCATCGCCACCGCGACCATCGTCGTCCTCGGCAATCTCCGTATCGTGACTCCGGACGCGCTCGGCCTCGGGGCCGGCATCGCCACCTGCGCCGGCCTCCTGGCCATGATGGCCCGCGACCTCGAGTCCAAGTCCTGCTGCTGAGCGTCTCCCGCCCGCGGCACACCACGCGCCCCCTGGATCGGCACCACGCCTCCATCAGGCTCCGTCGGAAGCTCCCCATCCCCGCTCCTCGCGGTGGCCCCCGCTCTGCCATCGCCATCTGCGCCGCGCCGCGTCCAAGATCCGGCCCCGGTTCTCCCGTCGGCCTCATGCCATTGCCCGCCTCCATTCTCCAGGCCCCCATCTCCATCCATCCGCTACGTCCGGACGAAGCCGACGAGGCCTGTGCGCTCGCCCGCGCGGTGTTCGAGCGGTTCATCGCCCCGGCGCAGCCCGAGGCCGGCCGAGTGCTGTTCCGCCGTTTTGCGCAACCGGCGGCGCTCCTGCGGCGCCACTCGACCCGTTATGCCAGTTGGGTCGCCGTCGCCGGGCCGCAGGTGATCGGCCTGCTGCACATCCACGCCTGCAACCACCTTTCGCTGCTCTTCGTCGCACCCGAGTTTCAGGGACGCGGCATCGCCCGGCAACTGCTGCGCACCGCCGCCGCCCGCGGCGGCCTCGTCGCCCCCGGCACGGTGAACGCGAGCCCCAACGCCGTGGACTTCTACGCCCGGCTCGGCTTCGTCCCGGAAGGCCCTGCCCTCCTCAAAAACGGCGTGCGCCACCAACCCATGCGGCTCGCCACGCCGCCGCGCGACTGGGCGTCGCCGGTCGCACCATAGGCCGCGGCATCGCGGGCGGCGCCCACCCGGAGTGCGGCCCGCCGCTGCGTCCTCGCTCCGCGGAGACTCCGTTCATCGGCCGGCCGGCACCACCGCGGGCACACGTTGCTCCTGCGGCGAGCTCCGCCGAAACGGCACCTGCCACGACCGGATCGTGCCGGCGCGCCACAGCCACTCCAGCGGGCCGTAGTGGAAGTGTTTCAGCCATAGCTTCGCCAACGCGGCCTGCACGACGATGAACCCGAGCCCGAGCAGGAGGCTGTGGAACTGCCCGAGCTGCCGATACAGCCCGAGACCGAACCCGTAGAACAGCGGCACGAAGAACGCCGCCTGCGAGACGTACGCGGTGAGGCTCATGCGGCCCAGCGGCACGAACCAGTCGAGTGCCCGCCGCCAGCCGCCGTGCAGATAGAGCAGGACGAAGCCGCCCACCCAGATCGCCATCTGCGCGAGGTTGGCGTAGGCGCCGATCCAGTTGTTCACGTAGTACGCCCGCATGCCGTCCACGCCCCACAGCGGCAGCATGAGCTTGAGCGGCAGAAAGACCGCAAAGCCGACCGCCCCGAGAAGCAGCGCCCGCCACGCGAACCGCCGGGCCGCCCCCGCCTGCGCGAGGAGCTGGTGCCGCCCGATGAGCAGGCCGCACACGAACAGCCCGAGCATCTGGAGGTAGCGCCCCGTCTCGTAGGTGAAAAGCAACCGCATCAGTTGCCCGCGGCCCGCCAGCAGCGAGGCGAGCGCGGGCCACGAGTCGCCGGCCTGCGCCGCGCGCACCTGCCCGAAAATCCCCCAATGCAGCGGCTGCGGCAGCTCGGCTCCCGGGCTCCGCAGGCAATGGATCGCGTACACCGCGGTCGGAATCTGCAGGAGCAGCAGCGCCGCGAGCCAGCCGAGCACCTTGTCGGGCAGCCGGTAGATCAGCACGAGCGGCAGTCCGAGCAACGCCAGCACGAGCAGGATGTCGCCGCTGTAGAGGATGCCGTTGAGGTAACCGAACGCGGCCAGCAGCGTGAGCCGCCACGGGAAACGCGTGAAGACGTCGATGCCGCGCCGGCTCCAGCTCTGGAGCAGCAGCATGAAGCTCACGCCGAACATCATCGCAAAGATCGCGTACGCCTTGCCGCTGAAGAGGAAGAACGCGCCGTCGTTGCACCACTGGTCGAGCTGCAGCATCAGCGCCGACCGGTTCTCGGGGTAGAGCGTAAGCTCGAAATGCTCGACGCAGTGCACTGCGAACAGCCCGACCAGCGCGGAACCGCGCAAGGCGTCGATCAGGGAGATGCGCTCGGCGGCAGGACCGGGGACGGAGGGGCTGTAGGGGGAAGCCATGTGCGCCACTCATACCATCTTGCAAACAAACGTATAATAACCCAACCTCCGGAGCCTTCGCCCGGAGGTTTTTTCATGCGTCCGCCCAAGCCCTTTCCCCCAGGAAGCGCGCTGCGTTTGCAGCGCTTGCTCAAGACCGCCGCCACTGTCGCCGAGCAGCGGCGCATCCAAGCGATTTTGATCCGAGCTTTGGACGCATCACCCCCGGAACGCATCGCGCAGGTGACCGGTTTGAGCGTCAACACAGTGCGGGTGCTGCACTCGCGTTTCCTGCGCGAGGGCGAAGCCTTCCTGGTGGGCCGGCCCGGCCGCGGCGGCCGGCGCCGCACTTTGCTCGCCGGCGAGCAGGAAGCGGCGCTGTTGCAACGGCATGTCCAAGCCGCCGGGGCGGGACAGATTGTCGAAGTCGGCACGCTTAAGCGCGACTACGAGAAGCTGGTCGGGCATCCCGTCGCAGCCTCGACGGTCTACCGCTTGTTGGCCAGGGCAGGCTGGCGCAAGGTCGTGCCCCGGCCCAGCCATCCCAAGAAGGAGCCGGGCGCCGAGGAGGCGTTTAAAAAAAGTACGCCCAGATCGTCGCGCAGGAACGCGCGCAGCATGGGGCGCGGCTGAAGATCCTGTTCATGGACGAGGGCCGTTTCGGCCGCATCAGCGTGTTGCGTTCCTGCTGGGCCCCCGAGCCGGTCCGGCCCAAGGTCTGGCGGCAAGTCGTGCGCGAGTCCCTGTATGCCTTTGCCGCCATCGCGCCCGTGGAGGGAGAAGGCACGGCGATGATCGAGCCCAAGTGCAACACCCCGGCCATGGCGCGCTTCATCCTGCAGATGCTCGCCTGCTGGCCCGACCATCGGCTGCTGTGCTTCCTGGACGGGGCGGGCTGGCACAAGTCCAAGCAACTCCCCGTACCCGAACGGCTCCGGCTGGAACTGCTCCCGGCCTACACCCCGGAGTGCAATCCCACCGAGCATGTCTGGGACGAAACCCGCGAGAAGGGCTTCGCAAACCAGTTCTTCGCCGACCTTGCCGGTGTCGAAGTTCGTCTCGAAACCGAGCTGCTCCTCCTCCTCAACGATCCGCCACGCCTGCGGAAACTCACATGCTTCCCGTGGATTCCCATGGGTTTATTATACCTTTGAATGCTACTTGGTATGAGTGCCGCTTTCCCGGAGCGGACCGCCTCCGCTGCGCGGTCCGCTCCGCGACCAAACTCCGAACCGCCCCGCAGCCCAGCCGTGTCACCATCCTCTGGCGATCCGGCGTCCGGACACGCCCCGTTCTCCCAACCTCCACCCCACCACCCCCCATTTCGCGCGGCCGCGCTTCCGCCCCGCGCCTTCCTCCATGAACTCCCCGTCACTCCTCCGCTTCGCGACCGCCGCCCTCGGCCTCGTCGCAAGCCTGACCGCGGCCCAAGCCGCCGAACCCCGCGAAGACCTCGCGCGCGCCCGTGCCCTCGTCGCCCAGATGACCCTCGAGGAAAAAGCCTCGCTGGCCTCCGGTCTCGACTTCTGGAACACAAAGCCGATCGAGCGCCTCGGTGTGCCCTCGATCATGATGACCGACGGCCCGCACGGCCTGCGCAAGGCCTCCGGCGCCGCGATCGGCGAAAGCGTGGCCGCCACGTGTTTCCCGACAGCGCCCGGACTCGCCTCGACCTGGAACACCGCGCTCCTGCACGAAGTTGGCGTGGCGCTGGGAGACGAGTGCCAGGCCAACGACGTGCAGATCCTGCTCGGGCCCGGCGTGAACATGAAGCGCTCGCCGCTCGGCGGGCGAAACTTCGAATACTTCGCCGAGGACCCGCAACTCTCCGGCGAGATGGCGGCCGCGTTCATCCGCGGCGTGCAGAGCCGCGGCGTCGGCACGTCCTTGAAACACTTCGCCGCCAACAACCAGGAGTACGAGCGCATGCTCAGCGACTCCATCGTCGACGAACGCACGCTGCGGGAGTTCTACCTGCGCGCCTTCGAGATCGCCGTGCGCGACGCCGCGCCCTGGACGGTGATGTGCTCCTACAACCAGCTCAACGGCGTGCCCGTCTCGCGCAACGCCCTGCTGCTCGATCAGATCCTGCGCCGCGAATGGGGCTTCGGCGGCTTCGTGGTCTCGGATTGGGGCGCGGTCAGCGATCGCGTCGGCAGCGTGCAGGCCGGCCTGAATCTCGAGATGCCCTCGTCGATGGGCCGCACCGACGCCGAGATCGTCGCCGCGGTGCGTGCGGGCAAACTCAGCGAGGAACAACTCGACCGCGTAGTCGCGGAGACCCTCGCCGTGACGTTGCGGGCCCACGACGCCCGGCGCGCCGGCGCGACGTTCGACCCGGTCGCGCACCACGCCCTCGCCCGCCGCGTCGGCGGCGAGAGCATCGTGCTGCTCAAGAACGACGGCGCCCTCCTGCCGCTCAACCTCACCAAGAACGTGCGCGTGGCGGTGATCGGAGCCTTCGCGCAGAAGCCGCGCTACCAGGGCGCGGGCAGCTCGCAGGTTCGCCCCACCCAGATCGACACGCTTTGGACCGAGCTCGGCCGGCTCGCCGGTCCCGCGGCGCGTCTCACTTTCGCGCCGGGCTATCTGGCCGACGGCGCGACCAACGACACCCTCGTCACCGAAGCCGTGCAGGCGGCGCGCGACGCCGATGTCGCGATCATCGCCGCCGGCCTGCCCGACGCGGTGGAGTCCGAGGGTTACGATCGCACCAGCATCGACCTCCCGGTGGGCCACGACCAACTGATCCGCGCTGTCGCCGCGGCCCAACCACGCTGCGCGGTCGTGCTGATGAATGGCTCAGCCGTCCGCCTGCCGTGGGCGAACCAGGTACCGGCGATCGTCGAAGGCTGGCTCGGCGGCCAGGCCGGCGGCGGCGCGCTCGCCGATGTGCTCACCGGCGTCGTCAATCCCTCCGGCAAACTCTCCGAAACCTTCCCGCGCCAGCTCGAGGACACCTCGAGTTTCCCCTACTTCCCCGGACCCGATGGCGAGGCCCGCTACGGCGAGGGCGTTTTCGTGGGTTACCGCTGGTTCGACTCGCGCCAGCTCGACCCGCAGTTCCCCTTCGGCCACGGGCTCAGCTACACCACCTTCGCCTACACGGCGATCCGCGCCGAGGCGACGTCGGTGGACGACGAGGACGGCGCCCGCGTGTTCGTGACGGTGAAAAACACCGGCACCCGCGCCGGCCAGGAGGTGGTGCAACTCTACCTCCACGAGCGTTCGCCGCGGGTGCCCCAGCCTACGCGCCAGTTGCGGCGCTTCGCGAAGGTCAGCCTCGCACCCGGCGAGGAGAAGACCGTCGCCTTCGCGCTGGCGCGCCGCGACTTCGCCTACTGGGACGTGCGCATCCACGACTGGGCCGTGCAGTCCGGCACGTTCGACGTGCAGGTCGGCGGTTCCTCGCGCGATCTTCCGCTCACCTTGGCGCTCGAGGTGCGGGCGCGCCACGTGGTGCATCCGAAGCTCACCCGCGACTCGCTGCTCAAGAGCTTCCGGGAAACGCCGGGCGGCCGGATCGTCTTCGACGAGATCCTCAATACCGCACTTGGCAGCATGGGCCTCGCAGGCGAACTCACCGGTACGCCCGAGGAGATCGCCGCGAAGGAGAAGTCCCGCGCGATGATGACGGTATTCATCCAAGAGATGCAGGCGTGGAAACTGGTGGCGTCGAGCCGCGGCCAGTTCACCGAGGAGAAACTCGCGGAGCTGCTGGAGCGCGCGAACCAGCAGCCGTAGCGCTCCGCTTCACTTGCGCTGCGGCGCACAACGCGGAGTTCCGGCCGGCCCGCCTTCCCCCGGGGGCAGCCGGCCGGAGCCCGCCCCGCGCCACGGCAAGCGGGGCCCATGGCGGATGAAACCGAACACACAATGCCACGGCTGAGTTGCACAGAAAGGGAAGCTGTCCGTGGGTAGGGCGAACCCTCCGGGTGCGCCGCGGCTCGGCGTTCTGCCGTACGGCAGAATCGCCCTACCTTGAGCAAGATCACTCGTTCGTGAGGATCGAAACCGTGGCCGTGGAAAAGGCTACCGTTCGCCCACGCGCCACCTAGAGTCCGGGCCATGCCGCCCCGTCGCCTCGAGATCCCGATCGAACGCATCGAACACCAGGAAGGCCTGCCGCTGCGCGCTTTCGTGCACAGCGTGCGCCAATGCGCCAGCCACCACCACGGCGATTGCGAGTTCCTCCTGTGCCTGCGCGGCAGCGTCTACGTCACCACTGCCACGGGACAGACGCAGCTCGGCCCGGATGACCTCTTCTTTGTGCACCCGCACGAACTCCACCTCACGCGCGGCTCGACGGAGCCGAACCTGATCGCGGCGCTGCAGGCGGACACCGCCGTGGCCACCCGCCTCGATCCCGACTTCCGTCGCCGTCACTCCGGTTTCAACGACCTCGCGCGTCGGCGCCCCGACGATCCCCGCCTGCAGAAAATGCGGGCGTTGATCGCGGAAGTGCTCTGGGAAATGCGGCTGCGTCGCCCCGGTTATCGGTTCCTGGCCGAGTCGGGTGTCCTGCAACTTCTCGGACTGCTCGTCCGCGAGATCCCCTCGACGTTGGGCGCCGCCCCGCGCGAGCTCGCCGAGGGCGAATCGGACGAGGCGCTCGGCCGCCGCCTCGAACGGATCGTTGCCCACATCGAGGCGCACAGCGCGGAACCGCTCACCAGCGCGGGCCTGGCCGCAGCGGAGGACGTCTCCGTGAGCTACCTCGCGCGCCTCTTCAAGGAACGGCTGGGCACGACCTTCGGCGGTTACCTCCGGCAGGTGCGCGTGCGCCAGTCGCTCCCCCACCTCGCCGCCGGCAAGGTCTCGGTGCTCGACCTCGCGCTCGCCTGCGGCTTCCCGAACGTGAAGAGCTACAACGAGGCGTTCCAGCGCCAGTTTCGCACCACGCCAACCGAATGGCGGCGCGCCCAAGGCGGCATGTTCGTCGCCGGCCTTGGAGAAAGCGGATACGGCGTGGCCGATTCCGGGCTCGCCTACCACCTGCTCCAGCGCCACCTGCCGGCGTCGAGCCCGCTCCGCAGCACATGAACCTCCGGCACCTGCAACGCGCCCCGTTCCGGCTCGGCGCCGCCGAACTCGCCTGGGTGGAGCAAACCTTCACGCGCCTGAATCCGCGCGAGCGCCTCGCCCAGTTGCTCGTTCCGCTCGCGGTCGACACCAGCGCCGACAACCTCGAGCGCTTCGCGTCGCTGGGCGTGGGCGGCCTGTTTCGCTCGGCCACGCGTCCGCCGGCGCAGCTGCGCGAGGAGGCGCAACGCCTGCGCGCCGCCAGCGCCGTACCGCCGCTGCTCTGCGCGGACCTTGAGTTCGGCGAACTCGGCGCGATCGGCGGAATCGAAGGCACCGCGTACCCCAATCCTCTGGCCGCCTCCGCCGCCGGCCTCGACGCTGTCGCGCGGATGGCGACCGTCGCGGCCGACGAGGGGCGCGCAGGCGGCTTCAACTGGTCGCTCACACCGGTGGCCGACCTCGATTTCGATCGCAACAACCCCGTGGTCAGCACCCGCGCCTTCGGCGACGATCCACGCCACGTCGCACGCTGCGTGGGCCGCTACATCGAGACGCTCCAGCGCCGCGGCATGGCCGCCTGCGCGAAACATTGGCCCGGCGACGGCGCGGGCGACCTCGACCAGCACAACACCACCGCGATCAACCCGCTGCCACCGGCGACGTGGGCGCGCACCTACGGACGCGTCTTCCGCGCCGCGATCCGCGCCGGAGTGTTGTCACTGATGAGCGGACACATCGCGTTGCCCGGCCGAAAAGGCGCGGGGCGGACACCCGCCACGCTCTCCCGTCAGCTCAATCTCCGTCTGCTGCGCGCGGAGCTCGGTTTCAACGGAGTGATCCTCTCCGATGCCAGCTCGATGGCCGGACTCACCACGCAGGCCCCGCGCGAGAAGCTGGTGTCCCAGGTGATCGCCAACGGTTGCGACCTGCTGCTGTTCCCGGTCGATCCCGAACTCGACCTCGACTATCTCGCGCGCGCCGTCGCCGCGAAGCGGTTGCCGGACGAACGGGTCGCTGAAGCAGTGCTGCGCGTCCTCGCCCTGAAGGCCAACCTCGGCCTGCCGCGCCAGAACCGTGCACCGCGCCCGCTCTCGCGGACCGCCCGCGACCGTCACCGCCGCTGGGCCGAGGAGACGGCGCAGGCCGCGGTCACGCTCGTGCGCGACGACGCAGCCCTGCTCCCGCTGAATCCACGCTACCACCACCGACTGCTGCTCATCGAGCCGCAACGGCGCGCCGGTTGGGCCGGCGCCCTGCCGCCGTTGCAGATCGAGACGGCCCTGCGCGCGGCGGGCTTCAACGTGATGCGCTATTCGGAGCCCGCCGACATCACTCGCGAGCGGTTCGATGCCGCGATCTGGGTCACCGCGGACGAGGCCGGAACCGGGAAACATTCGCTCCGCGTCCCGTGGTCCGAGCTGCTCGGGCCGTTTCCGCTGAGCATGGCGCGCACATGGCCGGAGTTGCCCACGGTGTTCATCTCGCTGGGACACCCCTGGCAAGTCCGTGAGCTCAGCGGCTGCCCGGTCGTGATCAACGCCTACTCGCCGGTCCCGGCCGTGCAGCAGGCCGTGGTGCGGGCGTTGCTCGGCCACGCGCGTTTCCGCGGTGTCAGCCCGGTGCGGTTGCGGGCATAGGCGCGATCAATTCCCCGAGGGAATCGGCCGCCTGCGAAAAGGTGGCCACCCGGGAGTTCCGTCCTATGGGAAACCCGTGCTGCAGCGCCGCCAAAGCAGATGCTCCCGCCACACGACCATCGCTCATCAAGAAACGGAGCAAACCGGTCGCACGCATGGAGCCCGACCACCGCACCACCGAGCACCGCGAGGACATCGCGATCCACGCGAGGCCCATTTCCTTCACCCTCGCGATCACCCTGTGCGACTGCCGGTGGTCTGGCGGCATGAAACATTTCGCTGCCGCTCGCACTTGCCGCACCACCCGCCTCCCATAGCTTCGGCCCACCCAACTGTCACCGGTCACTTCAAAACCAGCCACCTCGGGTCACCAAAAAACCAGCCAC
>DAOOFR010000083.1:0-15123 GCA_035415285.1 Opitutaceae bacterium | reverse complement strand
AGGTCGACCTGCCGATCCTGGGCCACGAGAAGGTCCTCAAAGTCGCGCAGGCCCTCAAGCTCGACACCACGGGCAAGGACGTGCGGCAGCTCGCCGGCGAGATCGCCGACATCCTGCTCGCGGACCTATCCCGAACCGTGCCCGATAACCATCGCACTCTGCATGCGTTCGCCCCGGCCGAGCGCATCGAGACCTGGCGCCGGCTCGGTATCCTCCCCGTCGGGGCGTATCACGAGGTCTTCGAGGCGCTCCACCGCACCGGCACGGGCACCGACGGCGACTGGGAGAACATCATGCTCCAGATGCTGCGCTGCGGCCTCGCCTTCGCATGGACCAGCGTGCTCGGCTCCGCCATCGCCATGGACTGCCTCTACGGGCTGCCCAAGCGCTCGCGCATCGAGACCAACTTCGGCGTCCTGGAGGAGGGCCACGTCTCGATCGCTCTACACGGCCACTCCCCCGTGATGGTCTCGGCCGTCATCGAGGCGAGCCGGCGGCCGGAGTTCGTCGGTCGCGCCGCCGCCGCCGGCGCCAAGGGCATCCGGCTCTACGGCATCTGCTGCTCCGGGCTTTCGGGCCTGTACCGCCTCGGCGGCGTGCATCCGCTTACCAACGCCATGGGCGCCGAGCTCGCGCTGGGCACCAGCGCGCTCGATCTCTGGGTGGCCGATGTGCAGGACGTCTACCCGGGCATCATGGATGTCGCGAACTGCTTCGGCACCGAGGTCGTCACGACCAGCGACTCCGGCCGCCTGCCCGGCGCCACGCACATCGCCTTCGACCACGAACACTCGAACCTCGCGACGGTGCGCGAACTCGGCGAACGCATCGTCGGCGCCGCGATCCACCGCCACGCCCAACGCGCCGGTCGCCCGCGCTTCGTCCCCGCCACCCGCGTCGCCGCCGAAGTCGGCTTCTCCGTCGAGAACATCGTCGAGCGCTTCGGCTCGGCCCACGTCCTCGCAGGGCATGTGCGGGACGGCCGTATCCGCGGCATCGTGAATCTCGTCGGCTGCAGCAACCCACGGGTGGTCTACGAACGCGCGGTGGTCGATGTCGCCGCCGCCCTCCTGCGCGAGGACGTGCTGCTGCTCACCAACGGATGCGCCTCGTTCCCCCTGATGAAACTCGGTTTCTGCGACACCCCGGCGCTCGCACGCTGCGGAGCGCAACTGCGCTCCGTGCTGGCCGCCTTCGCGGAGCCGCTGCCGCCGGTGCTCCACATGGGCGAGTGCCTCGACAACGCCCGGGCCTCCGCCGTCTTCCGCACCCTGTCCGACGCGCTCGGCCAGCCGCTGCATGCGCTGCCGTTCGCCTTCTCCAGCCCGGAGTGGTCCAACGAGAAGGGCGTCGGCGCCGCCCTCAGCTTCCGCCTGCTCGGGCTGAACTCCTACCACTGCGTCGCCGCGCCCGTGTTCGGCTCGGAGAACGTCCAGCGCCACCTCGCCCGCGACACCCGCGCCACGCTCGGCTCGGTGATGGTGGTCGATCCCGCCCCCGCCGCCCTCGCCGCCCGCATCGTCCACGACCTCAAGGTCCGGCGACGCCGCCTCGGCTGGCCCGAGTGATTCCATTTTCCACCTACCCATGAAAACTGCCCAACTGTTCCGCCGTCCCGGTCTCCTCGCCGCCGTCCTCGCCGCCGTCGTGGTGCCCGCCGCGGTCGCCGAGCCGGCCAAGCCGGTCCTCAAGGTCGGCCACCTCCCCATCACCGACCACCTCACCGTGATCGCGCAGGGCCGCGAGCAATTCCAGTCGTTCGAGCTCCAGCTCGTGAAGTTCTCCTCGTGGGCCGAGCTCGCCGAGGCGCTCAAGGCCGGCGCGATCGACGGCGCCTACGCCCTCACGCCGATCAGCATCGGGCTGCGCCAGAAGGGCGTGCCGCTCCACGCCGTGCTCCTCGGCCACCGCAACGGCTCGGTGCTCACCGTGCGCAACTCGCCCGACCTCGCCTCCGTCGCCGATCTCAAAGGACGCACAATCGCCATCCCCAACCGGCTCTCCACCCACAACATCCTCCTGCGCAAACTGCTCCTGCAGCACCGGATCGATCCCGAGAAGGACGTGAAGCTGATCGAGCTCGCCCCGCCGGAGATGGTCAACGCACTCTCCACCGGCCGCATCGACGCGTTCATCGTCGCCGAACCCTTCGGTGGCCAGGCCGAGCTGCAGAAGATCGGCAAGGTCCTCGTGCTCTCGAAGGACATCTGGCCCGACCACATCTGCTGCGTGCTCAACTTCCGCGCGGAGAGCATCGACCGGCACCCGGCCGCCGTGCAGGAGTTCGTCACCGCCTTGGTCCGTACCGGCACCTTCATCACCGAACATCCGCATGAGGCCGCGGCGCTCTCGAAGAAATACCTCGGGCAGAAGCCGGAGGTGATCGAGCACGTGCTCACCACCCCCGCGGGCCGCGTCACCTTCGACAACCTCGTGCCCACCGCCGCCGACCTCACCGCCACCCAGGACAACCTCCTCCAGCTCGGTATCCTGAAGGAGGGCATCGATCTCACCCGGTACCTCGACGACCGCTTCGCCCGGCAGGCTGTCGCCGCCGCAGCCGCTCGCTAAACCATGCCCCGCGCCCGGATCAGCCAGCTCTCGCTCGCGCTCGTCGGCCTCGCCGCCCTGCTGGGTGTCTGGCTGCTGCTCGCAACCCGCTACACGGTCGAGCAGTTGCCCGGTCCGCTGCAGGTCGCCCGCGCGTGGCTCGAACTCCTGCGCGAGGGCGGACTGCTCGCGCACATCCGCATCAGTCTCGCGCGGTTCGGCGCGGCCTACGCGCTCGCGCTCCTCACCGCGTTGCCGCTCGGCCTGGTGCTGGGCTGGTCGACACGCGGGCTCCAAGCGCTCAACCCGGCGATCCAGGTCCTGCGGCCGATCTCGCCCATCGCGTGGTTCCCGCTCGCTGTGCTCTGGTTCGGCGTCGGCAATGCCCCGGCGGTGTTCATCATCTTCCTCTCGGCGTTTTTCCCGATGCTGCTGGCGACCGTGAGCGGCGTGCGCGACGTGCCGCCCGGCTACCTGCGCGTCGCGGCCAACTTCGGCACGCGCCGGCTCCGCCTCTTCCGCTCCGTCATCCTGCCGGCGGCGTTCCCGACCATCGTCGTGGGGATGCGCATCGCCGTCGGCACAGCATGGATTCACCTCGTCGCCGGCGAGATGCTCGGCGCGCAGACCGGCCTGGGCTTCCTCATCGTCGACGCGCGCAACTTCCTGCGCACCGACCAGATCCTCGCCGGCATGCTCACCATCGGCCTGCTCGGGTTGGCCATCGACCGCCTCATGAGCGCGGGCGAGCGCCGGTTGCGCCGCATCTGGGGCGCGGAGGGCTCCGCATGAGCACCACCCGTTCCCCGCTCCCGGTCGACGCCGCCTCGTCGATCGAGCCCCTGGCGCCACCACCGCGCATCGCCGTGCGCGGCGCCGGCGTGAGTTTCCGCGCGCCCTCCGGCGAGGACCGTCCCGTGCTCTCCGCCGTCGATCTCCAGGTTGGCCCGGGCGAACTCGTCAGCCTCCTCGGGCCGAGTGGTTGCGGCAAAACGACGCTGATGAACCTCATGGCCGGGTTTCTGCGCCCGACCGTCGGCTCGGTCGCGATCGACGGCGTGCCGGTCAGCGGCCCCGATCCGCGCCGCGTCGTGATCTTCCAGGACTACGGTCTGTTCCCGTGGCGCACCGTGCTGGGCAACGTGCTCTTCGCCCTCGAGTCCCGCGGCGAGCGGGGCGCCGCGGCCCGCGCGAAGGCGTTGCACAACCTCCAGCTCGTCGGTCTCGCCGAGGCGGCCGACCAGCACCCGCACCAGCTCTCCGGCGGCATGAAACAACGCGTCGCCATCGCCCGCGCGCTCGCGGTGCGGCCCGAGGTGCTGTTCATGGACGAGCCGTTCGGTGCGCTGGATACATTCACCCGTTTCCACCTCCAGGATCTGCTCCTCGAGCTGTGGGAGCGCACCCGTCTCACCACCGTGCTCGTCACCCACGATGTCGACGAGGCGCTCTACCTGAGCGACCGCGTCGTCGTCCTCGGCGAAAATCCCGGCCGGATCGTCGAGACCATCGACGTCGCCCTGTCCCGCCCGCGCGACCGCCGCGACCCCGTGCTGCACGCGTTGCGCGACCGGCTGCTCGAGCATCTCCGGCTCGCCGGCCGCTGGCACCTGCGCACGCCCGAATACGAGATCTGACCTCCGCGTTCCTCCCTTTCCTACCCAACCAACCATGAGCCAAAACACCACCGTTCCCGCCATCGAGTCCATCGACCGCGCCGGCCTGCTGGCCCTCGCCGCCAAGGGCAAGGCCAACCCGGCCGCCGTCCGCACCCTCAAGGTCCGCACCGTGCTCGAGAAACGCTTCCGGCATCTCAACTACGTGCGCGACCTGCCCGCCCACGTCATCGACGAGCCGCCGGGCCTGCTTGGCGACGACACCGCGCCCAACCCCTCCGAGGCCGTCCTGGCCGCGCTGGGCTCCTGCATCTCCGTCGGCATCCACGCCAACGCCGTTCTGCAGCAGATCCGCCTGACCAAGGTCGAGCTCGAGCTCGAGGCCGACATCAACATCACCGCCGTCTGGGGCACCGGCGACCTCGACGAGAACAAGCTCGTCGGTTTCAGCGCCATCCGCGTCAAGGCCCGCGTCGAGGGCGACGCCCCGCGCGAGAAGCTCGATGCGCTCGTCGCGCACTCCGACCGCTGGTCGCCCGTCGCGAATACGTTGCGCCTCCCGGTCCCGGTCACCGTCACCGCGAGCTGAGCCGACCGCCATGCCGACCGCCACCACCGCCACGCCCGGCGCGGACACCGTTTCCGCCCTCGTGCGCGACCACCTCCGCTCGCAGGTGGTCGCGATCGACCGCGACGGCCTCTACCCCGGTGATTTTCTGCGCCGGCTCGGCGCGGCCGGTGGACTGGTCGGCCCGGGCCGCACCGACGATCTCGGCCCCGCCCTCCGCACCATGGCTGAGGTCAGCGAGACGTGCGGCAGCACCGGCTTCTGCCTGTGGTGCCAGAACACGAGCGCCTGGTATCTCGCGAACACCGCCAACTCCGGCCTGCGCGAGCGGCACTTCGCCGCGGTCGGCACGGCCCGCCGGCTCGGCGGCACCGCGTTATCGAACCCGATGAAGCACTACGCGCGCTTCGAGCCGCTCAAACTCGCCGGCACCCCGGTGCCGGGCGGCTACGCGGTCAGCGGCACGCTGCCGTGGGTGTCCAACCTCGGCCCGGACCACGCGTTCGGCCTCGTCTTCGCCACGCCCGCCGGCACCGCGGCGGCCTACGTCACCTGCGACCGGCCCGGTCTCGAGCTGAAGCGCACCGCGGCGTTCGCCGCCCTCGAGGGCACCGCCACCTTCGCGCTGCGCTTCGACCGGTTCTTCGTCGCCGAAACCGAGTTGCTCGCCGAACCCGCCGAGCCATTCGTTCGCCGGGTGCAGGCCGGCTTCCTCCTGCTGCAACTCGGGCTCGGCTTCGGCCTGATCCGCGGTGCGCAGCGCGACCTCTTCGGCTGCGAACTTTCGGCTGCGGCCGAGGAGATCGCCGCGGCCGTCGCTCCGCTCGCAGCGCAGGCCTCTGCCCTCGCCGCCACGCCGCTCGAGCCCGCGCCCGACTATCTCCAGCGCGTGCTCCGCCTGCGCCTCGCCACCGCCGAGCTCGCGCTCCGCGCCACCCAGACCGCCGCGGTCGGCTCCGGCGCCCGCGGCTTCCTCGCCACCGCCGCGCCACAACGGCGTTTGCGCGAAGCGCTCTTCTTCTCAATCCTCACCCCCTCGCTCCGCCACCTCCACCGGCTGCTCGCCACCGACTGACCTTCCCTCATGGCCAACGAAAACCGCACCTTCGGATTCGAGACCCGGATGCTCCACGCCGGGCACATCCCCGACGCCGCCACCGGCGCGCGCGCCGTGCCCATCTACCAGACGACCTCGTACGTCTTCGACAACGCCGACCACGCCGCCCGCCTCTTCGAGCTGAAGGAGTACGGCGACATCTACACGCGCATCGGCAATCCGACCAACGCCGTGCTCGAGGAACGCCTCGCCTCGCTCGAGGGCGCGACCGGCGCCGTCGCCACCGCCAGCGGCATGGCCGCGCAGTTCCTCACGTTCATGACGCTGCTGGAACCGGGCGACGAGATCGTCGCCTCCACGCACCTCTACGGCGGCACGATCACCCAGCTCACGCACACGCTGAAGAAGCTCTCGGTGAAGGTGCATTTCGTCGAGCCGACCCACCTCGACAACTGGGCCCGCGCGATCACGCCGAAGACCCGTTTCCTCTACGGCGAGACGATCGGCAACCCCAAGGGCAGTATCCTCGACCTGGAGCCGATCGCCGCGCTCGCCCACTCGCACGGCATCCCGCTGGTCGTCGACAACACCTTCGCCACCCCGTGGCTCTGCCGCCCGATGGATTTCGGCGCCGACATCGTCGTCTACTCGGCCACGAAGTTCCTCGCCGGGCACGGCAACTCCATCGTCGGCGCCGTGCTCGACTCCGGCCGCTTCGACTTCACGAACTTCCCGACCATCGCCGCGCCCGAGCCGGCCTACCACGATCTGAAGTTTTTCGACACGTTCGGCCACTACGCCTTCCTCATGAAGGTCCGCACGGTCTCGCTGCGCGACACCGGCGCCTGCCTCTCGCCCACCAACGCCTTCCTCGCGCTCCAGGGCATCGAGACGCTCTCGCTGCGCATGGACCGCCACGTGGCCAACGCGCTCACCGTCGCGAAGTACCTCGAGAGCCACCCGAAGGTCGCGTGGGTTTCCTACGCCGGCCTGCCCTCGCACCCGCAGCACGAGCTCGGGAAGAAGTACCTGCCACGCGGCACCGGCGCCGTGTTCTCCTTCGGCCTGAAGACCACGCCCGAGAAGGCCCGCGCCGCCGGCGCGCAGTTCATCGAAGGCCTGGAGCTCTTCTCGCACCTGGCCAACGTGGGCGACGTCCGCAGCCTCGTCATCCACCCGGCCTCGACCACCCACCAACAACTTTCCGACGCGGAACTCACCGCCTGCGGCATCGGCCCGGAGCTGATCCGCCTGTCCGTCGGACTCGAAAACTCGGAGGACCTCCTATGGGATCTGGAACAAGCCTTGTCTGCGACATCGGTCTGAAGACCACGCTCACGCCCGAGCAGCAAAAGCGTTTCCAGGATCCGGCGACGATTCGCCGTCTCCTCTCACGCCCGGGCACCGTCGCCATCGTCGGCCTTTCGTCCGACCCGCAAAAACCGAGCTATTTCGTCGCCTCCTACCTGCAGAAACGCGGCTGGAAAATCATCCCCGTCACGCCCAAGCCCGGCCGTATCCTCGGCGAGGAGAGCGTGCGCGATCTCGCCTCGATCAAGGAGCGCGTCGACGTCGTCGACATCTTCCGCCCGCCGGCCGACGTGCCTGCGATCGTCGAGCAGGCGATCGCGATCAAGGCCGGCACCGTGTGGATGCAGCTCAAGCTCGCCAACGCGACCGCCGCCGAGCGCGCCGCCGCCGCGGGCCTGACGGTCGTCGCCGACAAGTGCATGAAGATGGAGCACGGCCGGCATTTCGGCGGCCTGCACACCGCCGGCATGAACACCGGCCTCATCTCCGCCCGCCGCCTGCCGCGGTAGCACCCATCCATAGGGCTCGGGCCGGGATCATCTCCCGCCCGGGCCTCAGCCTCACCAATCCTGCAGGCGGCTCTCAACCGGTTGCCGCGGATTGAGCCGCTCGATCACCTCGCCGAGCAGGTAGATCGAGCCGGTGACGACCACCGTCTCCCCCGGCGCGCCGATCGCACAACGATCCGGCTGCGGGAATATCTCCGCCAGGCTCGTGCGTCGGACCGCCCCGCGGTAGTCGGCCGGCACGCAGCGCTCCAGCACATCGTGGCTCATGGCCCGGTCCTGCTGTGGCACGACGAGGTTGATCTCGCGGGCATGTTTCGCCGCTGCGGCGAGCACGGCGCGCGCGCGGCGCTCGCCCGTCGCCCCGGTCACGACCACCGGCGCCCGGCCGGTGTCGGCGACAAGCCGGGCGAGACCCGAGTCGAGCTGCTCCGCGCCCTCCGGGTTGTGGGTCGCATCGAGAATGACCGGCGTATCACCGACACGGATCCGCTGCCAGCGTCCGGGCCAGCTCACGGTCTGCAGCCCGCGCGCGACCACCTCGGGCGTAAGCCGCCAGCGGGCCGGCATCAACCGCGCGACCAGCGCGGCGGTGGCGGCGTTCCACCGCTGGTGGTCGCCCTCCAGATTCGTCGTCGGGTAGCGCGTGAGATCCGGGCCGAACTCGCGTTCGACCGACCACAGCGGCGCGCCGCGCTCGGCGGCCACGCGCTCGATCTCGGCCAGCGCCTCCGCCGGCATGCGCCCGACCACCACCGCCCGGCCGGGCTTGATGATGCCGGCCTTCTCGAAGGCGATCTTCGCCAGCGTGTCGCCCAGCAGCTCGCAATGGTCGAGGCCGATCGACGTGATCACCGCGACCTCGGGCTCGACGATGTTCGTGGCGTCGAACCGCCCGCCGAGCCCGACTTCGACCAGCGCGACATCGACCCGTTGCCGGGCGAAGTGCAGGAAGGCCGCGCCCGTCATGAACTCGAAGAAGCTGGGATGATCCTCGGGATCCTGCGCCGCCAGCGTGTCGGCATGGCCCTGCAGCTCCCGCGCGTAGGCGACGATCTCGGCATCGGTCATCGCCACTCGGTCGACCTGCATCCGTTCGCCGAGGCGCACGAGATGCGGCGAAGTGTACAGCCCCGTGCGCCAGCCCGCGGCGCGGAAGATCCCCTCGAGCATCGCCGAGACGGAACCCTTGCCGTTCGTGCCCGCCACGTGGATGCACGGATAACACCGCTCGGGATGCCCCAACGCCGCCGCCAGCAGCCGCATCCGGTCGATGCCCAGCTTCACCCCCTGGACCTTCAGTCCCAAGAGGTAGTCCTTGGTCGTCTCGTAGTCTGTGAGTGCGGCGCGCACGATGGCACGCTGGCGCGCGCCCGCGCCTCCCGACAAGAAGCGAATCGGCGTTCCCGTCCCCGGCCCACCGCCAGCCCAACTCGGCGGGTGCGCGGCTCACCCATGCCCGAACGTCGCCACGTCGATCGTCCGCGCCCCGGCCCGGCGCAACGCGATCGCGCAGGCGTTGAGCGTCGCCCCGGTCGTGAACACGTCGTCGACGAGCACGAACCGCTCCGCCGGATCGAGCCGGCGCCCGTGCCGCGCCTCGAACGCCCCCCGGAGATTCTCCTGCCGCGTCTTGCGGTCGAGCCGCGTCTGCGTGGGCGTGTCGACGACCCGTCGCAGCGGCTCGGCCACGCGCGTGCCGCCGCCGGCCGCCCGCGCAAACGTCTCGGCGAGCAACCGCGACTGGTTGTAGCCGCGCTCGCGCAGTTTCCGCGCGTGCAGCGGCACCGGCACGAGCGTGGCGCCGCGCAGGTAGTCGAGAAAACCCTCCGTCTCGCGCACGATCAGCCCGAACTCGGCGAGCAGGTGCAGCGCCCCGTGGTACTTGAGGTCGATCACGAGCGTGCGCGCCGGGCCCCGCAGCAGCACCGCCGTGCGCCCCTCGCGGAACTCCGGCGCCAGCGTGAAGCAGTGTTCGCACACGCGATCCGCCTCCGTGTCGCCGAAGAACGGATAGCCGCAGGTCGTGCAGTGCGGCCCGTCCACGTGCTGCAGCCGCCGCGCGCAGGGCTCGCAGAGGTGGCGGCGCCGCCGCGGGTCGACCAGCGCGCGACAGTGTGCGCACACCGGAGGGAACCACACGTCGCGCAGCGCCCGCAGCCACCGCCGCCAACCGTCATCTCGTTGCTCCGGCTCCATGCCGAGCGCAACGCTGCCGCACCCGCGCGCGGACGGAAAGCCCCAATACGCGCGGCCCGCCCGGCCAGCGGTTCCGCGGCCCGCCCGCCCCCGTTCTTCCGGCTTTCTTTCCGCCCGGGAATCCCGAAGGATTGCGGCGCAATGCAGACCCACACCGCTGTCGAATTGACCGCCCCCGAGTATTTCAACTTCGCCACCGACGTCATCGATCAATGGGCCCGGAAGCGCCCCGAGGCCCCCGCCCTCTGGTGGGTCGATGCCGGCACCCGCGCCGAGCACAAATACACCTTCCGCGAGATCTCGGCCCTCAGTTGCCAGGCGGCCAACTTTCTCCGCGCCGCCGGCATCAAACGCGGCGACCGCGTACTCGTGATGCTCCCACGCCTCCCCCAGTGGTGGATCGCGATGCTCGGCCTGATCCGCCTCGGCGCCGTGCCCGTGCCCGCCACGCTCCTGCTCTCCCCGCGCGAGGTCCATTACCGCATCGAGACCGCGCAGGTCTCCGCCGTCATCACCTCCGGCGACGGCATCTCCAAGGTCGGCGACTTCCGCGGCATCAGCCTCATCGTCGAGAGCGCCGCCGTCGGCTGGATCGATTTCGACGGCGGCATCCGCACCGCCTCCAACGTCTTCGCCGCCGAGCTCATCCGCGCCGACGACCCCGGCATCATCTACTTCACCAGCGCCACCACCGGCGAACCCAAGATGGTCCTGCACACGCAGGCCAGCTACGCCATCGGCCACCGCCTCACCGGCAAGCTCTGGCTCGACCTCGGCCCCGACGATGTGCACTGGAACATCTCCGACCTCGGCTGGGGCAAGGCCGCCTGGTCCAGCTTCTACGGCCCCTGGCAGATGGGCGCCTGCATCTTCGCCCTCGACGTCCACGGCAAGTTCGACCCCGCCCTCACCCTCGACATGCTCGAGTGCTTCCCGATCTCCACCTGGTGCGCCCCGCCGACCGCCCTGCGCCTCATCGTGCGCGAGGACCTCTCGAAGCGGCATTTCCCGAAGCTGCGCCACTGCGTCACCGCCGGCGAGCCGCTCAACCCCGAGGTCATGAAGATCTGGAAACAGGCCACCGGCCTCGACATCTACGAGGCCTACGGCCAGACGGAGACCGTCGTCCAGGTCGGCAACTTCCGCTCGCTCGGCCATCCCATCCGCCCCGGCTCGATGGGCAAGGCCACCCCCGGCATGAACGTCCACCTCATCGACGACGACGGCCACGAGGTCCCGCCCGACACCGAGGGCGAGATCGCCATCCGGGTGAAGCCCGCCCGCCCGCTCGGCCTCTTCAAGGAGTACTGGAGGAATCCCGACGAGACGGCCGACAAGTTCCGCGGCGACTTCTACCTCACCGGCGACCGCGCCCGCCGCGATGCCGACGGCTACTTCTGGTTCGTCGGCCGCCGCGACGACGTCATCAAGAGCTCCGGCTACCGCATCGGCCCCTTCGAGGTCGAGAGCGCGCTCATCGAGCATCCGTGCGTCCTCGACGTCGCCATCGTCGGCAAGCCCGACCATGCCCGCGGCCAGATCGTGAAGGCCTTCATCGTCCTCCGCCCCGGCTACCAGCCCGGCGAGGAGCTCAAGGAGGAGCTCCAGCAGCACTGCAAACGCACGATCGCGCCCTTCAAATATCCGCGCGAGATCGAGTTCGTCGCCGAGCTGCCCAAGAACGCCAGCGGCAAGATCCGCCGCGTCGACCTCCGCGCCCGCGACAAGCAGTCCTGAGTCGCGCGCGGCGCGGGTGCGCCGTCCCGTCGCCGCTGCGCTTGTCCTCTTCCGAGGCGGAACCTCACCGGTTCCGCCTCGTGCGTTTTCCGGACGAGAGGCCGACACCGCCGATCCGTCCCGCACAGATTTCCGTTGCTATTTTCCGCCAATCCATCGTTTTAGGCGCCACTTCGTTAGAGATACGTTAGATGACAGAACATGGTGGATCGTCGCTTGGAGCCCTGCTTCAGAGATGATTCGAAACCCGAAGTCCGGGAACAGGCTGCCTCAGAGACGGGGATCGAACGAAAGAATAATATGAGCAACTCCAAGCTGTACGTTGGTAACATGGCCTTCGCCACCACCGAGTCCGATCTGCGTGATGAGTTCAGCAAGTTCGGCACCGTGAGCGATGTGTACGTCGCCATGGACAAGTTCACCGGCCGCGCCCGCGGTTTCGCGTTCGTCACCATGAGCACGCCCGAAGAGGCCAAGCTCGCCATCGAGAAGATGCACGGCGCCAACCTCGGCGGCCGCGCCCTCACCGTCAATGAGGCCCGCCCGAAGGAAGAAGGCGCCGGCCGTTCGTTCGGCGGCGGCGACCGTGGCGGCAGCCGCGGTGGCTTCGGCGGTGGCCGTGGCGGCTTCGGCGGCGGCGACCGTGGCGGCAGCCGCGGTGGCTTCGGCGGCGGCGATCGTCGCTACTAAGCCTTAACGGTCTCACGACCCTTTCCAGGGCGGTCCGGTTTCCGGACCGCCCTTTTTGTTGCCCGGGCGGCCCCGGCGTTCGGGAACCGCGCCGAAAATCCCCGGCGCACGACGCACCAGCCCGGCCAAGGCGCCACCGCCCGGCCCGGCTCGCGTCACCACCCGCCCGCCGCTCAGCAGAGCAGCGAGCCGAAGTCGGAGAAGTCCCCGCGGAAGCCGCCGCGCACGCCCTTCGCGACCACCGCCACGGCGTCATGGGAGTGCAACGACTCCAGGTGCGCGCACGCGACCTGGAAATCGGCGATGCGTTTGTCGGCATCGAGTTGCTGATGCAGGAGCCGCGCGGCGTCCTCGACGAACTTGCTGTAGGCCCCGTTGAGTTCGGCGAAGGCCTGCTCGTCCTCCCGTTTCACCATCACCTGCGTCTCCGTGTGCAACGCCGCCCGACACAGCTTCTGCAGGTCCTCGATCGTGAGCTTGCAGCCCTCGGCCACCTCCGCGATCACCCGGGCCTTGCTGCGCTGCGAGTGCGGGATGCTGTAGATGCCGCGCCCATGGCGCGCATGCTCGCTGAGTTCGTCGGAGCAGGGACAGGCGGAGGAATAGACGAAGTCGAAGTGGATCAACCGACGCACCCGCCCGGCGGCGTCGAGCCGGCCCTCGAAGGCGCACTCGTAGAACTGCCATCCGGCCAGTCCGCTGCGCAACGCCGGTTGGCGGATCGGATACGAGAAGCGCACGAGCAACCGCGCCTCCTCGCTGCCGAGCTGGCGCCGGTAAGCCGCGAGGATGCGCGGCAGCAGGTCCACCGTGAACGTGCGCTCGGCGAAAGTGTAGAACGTGCGCACGATCCGCGACATGTTGATGCCCTTCGCCCCGGAGCCGAGCGACACCGTGCCGGTCACGCTCGCCGGCAGCTCGCGCACCGCCGCGCCCTTGACCGCGAAACGCAACGGGAGGCGGAAATTCGACACCCCCACCTGCTGGATCGGCACGTCCGCCCCCTGGATCTGGCCCGCCGGGCCCATCATGTCCGGCAACGACTCCCGGTATTCCGGGGTCACCCGGAACTGCGGGTCGTAGGCGCGGCGCGCGGGCACGTGACAATGGACCGTCCCGCACCGCGGGCACGCTTGTTCATTCTTCTTGGTGGGCTTCTTCATGTTCGTTTTTCGATGCGCGACGACTGGGCGGGTGATGATAACCGCCGGCGCGGGAGACGCGCCAGGCCGACGCAAGGGGCAGAGCAGTTGCACACAAACCGGCGGTGGTCAACGCCGGCGCGGGGCGCCGATGCCGCGCCGGCGGGTTTCCCGCAATCACCGCACCGTCTCCGCCTGCTTGCGGAAAGAGTCGCCAGCACCGGCGGCTGGCTCAATCTCCGTCCCGATCGCCATGCCTGCACTGCGCTTCTTCTACGGTCCCTTCGAAGTCGGCGTGTTCAGCGGAGACTCCTATCCGCATGAACCCGGCATCTACGGCTACAGCCCCATCGAGGGTGACGGTCATGAAGAACTCCAACTGGCCCGCCGCGGCGGTGCCGAGCCCCGCTGCCATTTCGACGCCGACGGACACCGCATCACCTTCACGGTCCGCTCCAGCCCCCGCTACGGCCGGCTCGAACTCTCCGATTTCACCTCCACCCCGGTTCCGACCGAAGGAAGCGGAACAGGTTGAGCGACCAGGGTCGCCCCTCCCTCGCGGCGGCATGGCGGGTGGCCCAAACCAAGCATGCCCCCTCGTTCCTGCCGGAGAGAGGGAGACCCGGTTCGCTACGATCGCCCGCCCGCGGAAATTCCGCTGAGGTCCGCCCTCCGCGCAGTGCCGGGTGAAAACGAGCGGCGGGCCGCCGCACCTTTGTGGCAACCAAGACGCGACGGTGACCCTGCCTCCGCTGCCCCCCACATTGGTAGCGAGAAGCAGGGCACACCGTCGCGCTGATTGGTCAGTCCCATCCGGGAACCAGCCTGCCCCGGGCAAGAACGGCCACCGCAGTCGGGCCGTCCTCACAATGGCAACGATTCCGCTCGGCAGGACCGGCGATCGCTCCGCTCAGGAGCGGAAGGACCGGAAGTCGGCTGCGACGCGGATGGATGGTTGCCACGCCCGGAACGCTGCAAGAATCCACGCGATGGGCCACCTTGCCCATTACCAGCCAGCAGTGAGCGGCTTGCCATTTATTTGGTAAACGGAGAGCCTTGACCCGTGCTTCAGGTCAGTCGTCACCCGCGGATCCAC
Source organism: Opitutaceae bacterium (assembly GCA_035415285.1). Classification (GTDB taxonomy): domain Bacteria; phylum Verrucomicrobiota; class Verrucomicrobiia; order Opitutales; family Opitutaceae; genus CAJCBL01. Next base: position 651 of record DAOOFR010000083.1, on the reverse strand, counting down.
CTCCTCCTCGCCGTCGCCGCCCTTCTGGCGGTCGGTCGGTTGGACGTTCGCGCCGCCCGCTGGGATGACACGGGGATCGGGCTGCCCTTCCTGCGCGTTTTCACCACCTACGACACTGGCACGCTCTCCCATTTCCACTGCGCCCTGACTGCCCGGGATGGCATGCTCTATGTCGGCCACCATGGCCTGCTGGCCTTCGATGGCGAAACCTGGCGTCCCCTGCCGGCGCCGCCCGAGCGCATGATCACGGCGCTGGCCGAGGACGAGGCCGGGCGGATCTGGATCGGGGGCGACAATCTTCTCGGCTACCTCGCCGACCAACCCGCCGGTGAGCCGGCGTTCCACTCGGTGCTGGAGCGGTTGCCCGCCGAACACCGCGCGGACCTGGGAAGCATCAGCGCACTCTTCACCCAATCCGACGGCACCATCGTTGCCGTGGCGGAGCACCGCATCATCGAGCTGCGTGCGACCGGCACGCGTGTCCAGTCGCTGCCGGCACCGCGCCCGCTTGCCGCCTGGCGCGACGATTCCGGCGAGATCATTGTCGTGCAGCCCGGGATCGCCACCCTGCGGCTGGCCCCCACGGGGATGGAACCCGCCGGATTCCCGGAGCCCTACGCCTCCGCCGGCGTCGACTGGGGGCTGCGTTTT
>DAOOFR010000082.1:0-15303 GCA_035415285.1 Opitutaceae bacterium | reverse complement strand
CCACCTGGTCCGGCGACATCGGCCACAGTTGGGAGACGCTGCGCCGCCAGGTCGCAGCTGGCCTCAACTACGTTGTCACCGGCCTGCCGTGGTGGACGACCGACACCGGCGGATTCTTCCGCCCCGGCGCCGGCCAGTACGCGAGCGCCGAGTACCGCGAACGTTTCCTGCGCTGGCTCCAATTCTCCACCTTCACGCCGCTCATGCGCGTGCACGGCTACCAGACCGACACCGAGCCCTGGCGCTACGGGGAGACGTTCGAAGCGGAAACCCGCCGCTAGCTTGAGCTGCGCTACCGGCTCCTGCCCTACACTTACAGCGAAGCGGCGCGCGTCAGCTTCGCCGGATCCACGCTGATGCGCCCGTTCGTGCTCGATTTCCCGGACGACCAACAGGCGCTCGCACAGAACGCCGAGTTTCTGTTCGGCCACGCGCTGCTCGTCGCGCCGGTCCTCGCGCCCGGTGTCGCCGACTGGCCCGTCTATCTCCCGGAGAATCCAGGCGGCTGGTACGACTTCTGGACCGGCGAACACGCCGACGGCGGTCGCACGCTCCAGGTCGCCGCTCCGCTGGAGCGCGTGCCGCTCTTCGTCCGCGCCGGCTCCATCCTCCCGCTCGGGCCGGTCGTGCAACACACCGGCGAGCAGCCCGCCGCGCCTCTTGAGCTCCGCATCTACCCCGGCGCCAACGCCACGTTCAGCCTCTACGACGACGACGGCGAAACCTACGCCTACGAACACGGCGAGCGCGCCACCTGCGAGCTCACCTGGGACGACGCCGCACGCACGCTTCGCCTCGGCGCCCGCCACGGTTCCTTTCCGGGCATGACGCCAACTCGCCGCTTCGAAGTCCGGCTCTGCGGCGCCGGCCAGCCAGCACCGAGCCGCTCGATCACGTACGACGGCTCCGTCCAAAGCGTCACGTTCCCGTATGCGCGACCGCCGTTATCCCCTCCCCGCAAACCACCGCTTCCCAACCCATGAAACTCACCCCCTTCCTGCTTCTACTCCCGCTCGCGTTCACCGCCCGGGCCGAGGATGCCGCCGCGCCCCGCAAGCTGCCCAGCCCCGAAGAAGGCGGCATGTATGTCGCGCCGCCGCCGGCCCGCCCGATCTCCTTGCTGCCGGCCCTGCCAGCTCCGTCCGACGAGCAGTTCTACGCCGAGCGCGACGTGCCGCACGGCACCGTCGAGGTCGTGAAGTACCGCACCACCGCCGGCGGGGAGAAGCAGATGCACCTCTACCTCCCGCCCGACTACGCGACCGCCCCCGACCGGCGTTATCCCGTCCTCTACCTCGTCCACGGCGGCGGCGAGAACGACACCCACTGGACCAAGAGCGGCTTCACCCACCGGATCCTCGACAACCTCATCGCCGACGGCAAAGCCCGCCCGATGATCGTCGTGATGCCGAACGCCAGCGACCTGTTCACCGGAACTCCGTCCAAACTCGGTGAGGACGACGCCTGCTCGCGCGAGTTCCTCCAGGCCATCCTGCCCTTCGTCGATTCGCACTACCGCACCCGCCCGAACCGCGAAAGCCGCGCCGTCGCCGGCCTCTCCATGGGCGGCTTCGTCGTCCTCAACACCGGGCTCACGCACCTCGAGACCTTCGGGGAACTCTACGTCTTCAGCTCCGGCTACTGGCCGCGCGAGCTCGAGGTCTTCAAGGCCAACATCGCGCCGCTCCTGAGCGATCCGAAGATCAACGAGCGCTTCGTCCAGCCCATCTACTTCGGCGTCGGCGAGACCGACATCGCCTACCGCAACAGCATGCGCACCCTCGCCGTCTTCGCCGACCACGGCGTGCGCAACTTCTCCGTACTCAGTTCCCACGGCCACGAATGGCTGAACTGGCGCCGCTACCTCTGGCAGACCGCCCAGATCATGTTCCCGCAGGAGCCCTGACTTGGCGGACGGGGCGGGCCGCCGCCCCGGCTACACCGGAACGCAAACCACACCAAACGAAGCAGTCGGACACTGCGGGCACCGAGATAGGGCAGGGGGACACAGCGAGTCCGGCCGGAATCCGAACTCGGGCGGCCCCTCCATCTGGGTGAAGTCCGCAAGTCCGCCGTAGGACCGACCGAGTTCCTCCCGGTGATTTCCATCGGTCTCTGTGCCCTGTCCGCTCTGCCGTCTCGCGGTTGGGCGGGGATGGGCGGCGTGGCTTCCACGCGTCCGTGAGGGGGCGGGGCGGCCCTGGCAGCCCCGCAATTCCAGTACGGATGGCCGGGCGCCCCTCGGTTCGCGGCACAAAAAAGAGGCGGACCGCAAGCGGTCCGCCTCTCGATTAACAGTCTAGTGCCCGAAGCTTAGAACCGGAAGGTGTTGGACAGCTGCCAGGTCTGCGGCGGGCGGATACGATAGCCGGCGGGGGTGCCGTCGGGCTGGGTCGTGATCGGGATGAGCTCGTTGCCCACGAACGCATTGCGGACGTTGAGCTGGATGCTCCAGTCGAGGTTCTTCCAGATGGTGCGGCGGTAGCCGACCCAGAAGTCGAAGTTGGTCTCGGCGTCGCCCTTGTACGGGCTGGCGAGATCGTATTCAACCGTCGTGCCGGAGGCGGAGAGCACCGGATAGCCGATGCCGACCGAGGACTCATACCGCACACCACCGCCGACGTTGAACCCCTTCATGAAGCCGGAGTCGAAGTCGTAGTTGGTGATGAGGTTGAAGCGCCACTTGCGCAGCTCGGGGACGTTGGTGCCTTCCAGGAGCTTGAGCATGTGGTAGGTCGAACCGAAGTTCTGGTTCCACTGGAACCGGGCGGTCTCGTTGCCTGCGCCACCCCACCAGATGCGGAGATCGCCGGCGCTGCCGACGCCACCGTTGAGGGCCTCTTCGTACTTGGAGACGAAGTCCGAGAGAGCCTCGCCGCCGACGTTGTTGCGCACGGCGGTGGTCTTGGCTCCGTTGAACGTCAGGCGCCAGTTCTTGGTGATCTGAGCGTTGAACTCGACCTCGTAACCCTTGGAGATGCTATCCTCGGTCACGGTCACGCCGGCCGGGGCGGACGCCCCGATCGCTTCATTGCTGGTGAACGGCCGCTGGAGGTCGATGCCCCACGCAGCGTAGAAGTCGGGGTTCACGCTATTCTGCCAAGTACGCCACGCCGCGACGGCGGAACGCTCGCGCTCGCCAGCCAAACGCCAGGATTCTTCGGTCGCCGCATCGCCGGTGAACCCAGCGGCGGTCGCCAAATCGCGCTCACGCTGGCTGGGCTCGTAGTTGTACTGGGTCGCGCGCGGATCCACAGGATTCGCCGCCGTACCCGGGGTCCAGCCGGTCCAGTTGTTCTCGAACTGGTTGGCCCAGTTGCCCGACCACGTCTGCGAGGCGCCGATGAACCACATGTTGCCAGCGAGCGCGTCGTTGCCGTTGTTCTTCGAGGACGTCTCGTAGCGGTTGATCTTCAGCGAGTACTTGCCATCGCGGGTCTCGAGCAGGATGCCCTTGTCGGTCGTCGCACCGGTCGGAGGCGGCAACGCATGGCCGTAGATGTCGACACGGGAGGCGGCCGGCTGGAAGTTCGACGACTCGTTGTAGAACAGGCTGACCTGCACCGGGCTCTTCTCGAGCGCCTTCTTCAGGCCGGGGAGATCCATCAAGTGAGCCACGACCATCCAGCTGTGCGAGGTCATCTGCAGCCGGTTGAACGCCGTGCGCGAGTTCCTATTGCCGATGATGTCATGGTACTCGAGCTCGTAGGGCGCCCAGTTGAGGACACCGCGGGCGTTGGCGAGCTGGACGGTGCGGGTCCCGTCTTCGGAGGTCCAGGAGCTGTTGTTCGAGTCGTTCGACACCGTCCACGACTTGGCGATGTCCTTACGGACACCCCACGTACCGACGATGGCGTTGTCGAGGAACTTGCCCTGCCAGACGAAGGCGCTGGAGGTCACGCGGGAGAGCGCCTTGCGGGCCGAAGTCGTGTTGTGGAGACGAGCTTCGTTTGACGACTCGGAGTCGCTCCAGGTGAGCGGCACAGTGCTCCAGCCGACGTAGTTGGCCGGATTCTCCGACTGCGTCATGTGGGCCTGGTTGTAGTTGGCGGTACCCGCCGGTCCACTCCACGGCTCGATGATCGGATAGTAGGGGTCGATCCACTCCGCGCCCGGGTTGACGTAGTTCGGGTCCGACGGATCCGTCGGCTTGTTCCAGATACCGACGAAGGTGCGCACGCTGCCCGACTGGGCTACGGCCAACTCGGTCGGGTTCGGCAGATAGGCGCCGGACGCCGACTCGCGGTTGATCAGGGAGTCGCCGAGGTAGATGACCGTGTTGGGCACCACTTCGTTGGCGTTGATCTTGTACACCGAGGAGCTGCGGATCGACTCCGCGAAATCATCGTCGGCGGTGTAGCGGACCCACGAACGGTTGTCGGTCTCGTCCTCGTCCGAGGCGAAGAGGCCGGTCGCCGTGTGCTTGCCGAGGAACTTCGTGAACCAGTTCTTGCCGAGCTTCTCGAAGTCCAGGGTGGCGAAGACCGTCGCACGCATGTTGCTCTTCTCGGACATCAGGGAGCTGTTGTTGCCCTGGCCGTTGTCCGAGATGAAGGCCTTGCCGACGTTGGGATTCGGGGTGCCGTCGCCGTAGGGCTCGCGGTCCAGACCGTCGGCCCGGGTGCCAGGGATACCGGCGGGGGTGCCGTCACCGTAGACCCGGTTGATGTCGACGTAGATGGCCTGGCGTTCGCCGGCGAGCAGGCTGAGGCGGCCTTGCTTGTAGAACTCGTTGTTGTAGGAGAGTTCGAAGCCGACCTGGTCGTCGAGGAAGGTCTGGGTGAGACTGATGTTGTAGGCGCGGAAGTCCTGCCACTCCTTCTTGTTCGGACCGTCGAGCAACAGATTGTAGAAGTCGAAGATCGAGGAGTCGGTGATGCTGAAGTCCTTGTACACGCCCATATCCGAGTACGGCAGACCCGCATTCTTGGCATAGGAGGCGTAGGGGGCGATGGAGCCCGGGCGCTGCCAACGCTGACCGTCGATCTTATGGCCCGCGTCGATGCCGCCGGCGGAGTTGATCGCACCCGCGTATTCCTGGCGGGGCTCGAAGACCAGCATCTGCGCAGGGGTGGCGGAGTTGTTCTGGAAGAACACCATCGGGCCACCGAACTGGTGGGCGAAGTTGCCGACCCACGGATTGTAGTTGGGGTTCGGCTGGCCGCCGTTGATGCCGTTCGGGTACCACGGAATCACATCGGCGCCGATCGTCGGGCCGTTGTACTTCTGACGGACCTGGCCGTGGCCCTGGCGGGGCGTGTTGTCGTTGACCAGCGAGAGCGGAACGAACGTCGCACGATTCAGGTTCGCGAAGACCGCATCGTTGCCGTCGACATCCTTGCCCGCGTAGGTGCCGGTACGGAACCACGGGGTGATCATGTCGATCGGGGGCAGGGTGCGCGGGTTGTTGGAGCGCACGCGGCCGGCCTCGTAGTTGGCCTTCAGGATCGTGCGCATGCCGTTCTTCTTGAGGAAGGCCGGCTCGAAGCGGATCGCGCCGTAGACGCGCTCGTCCTTGGAGAAGGCCGGATCCTGCTTGAACTGGTCGTCGTTGCGCAGCGCAGCGATGCGGATCGCCAACTGGTTGTCGATCAACACGCGGTTGAAGTCGACGGTCTGGCGGTTGGCACCGTAGCTGCCGACGCGAACGCCGATCTCGTTGGCGTTGGTGAACATCGCCTGCTTCGAGCGGGTGTTGATGATGCCCGCCGGGCTGCCCATACCGAAGAGGATCGAGTTTGCACCGCGCTGGAGGTCGACGCCGTCGACATTGTAGCCATCCCACGGGATGCTGGTCATGAAGAAGTCGCGGGTGTTGTCCGCCGCGGCCAGACCACGAACACGGGTGTTGGTGTTCGGCGTGATGAACTTGCTCGACTCGTCGAGTACCGCGCTGTCGCCCGCGCCGCCGAAGTTACCATAGGTGCCGCCGACTTCGGAACTCGTCGTGTATTGCAGCAGCGTCCGGTTGTCGGTGGCGCCGACGTCCTTGAGGAACTCCGAGGTGACGACGCTGACCGCGCTGCCGATGTCGCGCAGCTCGGTGTTGAGGCGGTTACCGGCCAGGGTCGTCGAGGCGGCGTAACCGCTCGTCGCGGTCGCGCTGACTTCGAACGGGCTGAGCACGATGACCTCCTCGTTGGAGGCGTCCGAACCCGGCGAGGCCGGGATCGCATCTGCCTGCGCCGTCTGGGCGACGAGCGCGGGCGGGAGCAACGCGGCGAGGGCCGCGATGCGATATTTCATCTTCGTCATTGCTTTGTGGTTTGGGGGTTTCGCACCGCCATTGGGATGCGACGGTGCGTTGTTGCTATTTGCGACAACCGGGGGGTTGCAGTTTGCTTTGCCCCTTCAGGAACGGATCTCCCCTCCGCCGAAGCAAGATGACTAGGGTACTAGGAAGGGTACGACAAAAGGCCAACCGGGTGCGGCGCCGCGGTGTCTTCCCGGAGTGGAAACTCCGACCGTGACCGCGGGCCGGCGGCGTCCGCCCTGGCCGGCGGCGGGCCGCCTTTTTCGGTTCCGCCGCTTTGCGTTCGCACCCGGCGGGGAGGCGGCGCATCGTCCGCGCCGTGGCCTCAACGGAGTTGAATACACACCACACCGCTCCGGCGGTTTCCCCGGGGCGGCTCTTCGTCGTCGCGCTGCGGCTGGGGCTGACGTCGTTCGGCGGGCCGGCGGCGCACATCGGCTATTTCCGGCGGGAGTATGTCGAGCGGCGGGGCTGGCTCGATGAGCGCGGTTTTGCGGATCTGCTGGCGCTGTGCCAGTTCCTGCCGGGCCCGGCGAGCAGCCAGTTCGGGTTTGCGGTCGGGCTGCAACGCGGCGGGTTGGCGGGGGGCGTGGCCGCGTGGCTGGGCTTCACCTTGCCCTCGGCGGTGCTGATGCTGCTGTTCGCGGCGGGGGTGCATGTGCTGCCGGACCTCGTGGCGGCCGGCTGGCTCAAGGGGCTGAAGGTTGCGGCCGTGGCGGTGGTGGGGCAGGCGGTGTGGCAGATGGGGCGGTCGTTGTGTCCGGACCTGCCGCGCCTGGGTCTGGCGATGGCGGCGTTGCTCGCGCTGGTGTTATGGCCCGCCGCCTGGGTGCAGATGGCGGTGATCGGCGGCGGCGCGCTGCTGGGGTGGCTCGGGTTGCGGGGCCGACTGGGTTCACCCGCGCCGGCGGGCGGGAGCAGATCGGCGGGACGGCGACGCGCCGGCGCGGTGTGGTTGGCGCTTTTTGCCGTGCTCCTGCTGGGCCTGCCGCTTTTCGGCGGCGAGATCGCCGCGGTGATGGCGCGATTCTATCGCGTCGGGGCTTTGGTCTTCGGCGGCGGGCATGTGGTGCTGCCGTTGTTGGAGGCGGAGGTGGTCGGGCCGGGCTGGTTGAACCACGACGAGTTCCTCGCCGGTTATGGTGTCGCCCAGGCGCTTCCCGGGCCGTTGTTCGCGTTCTCGGCGTATCTCGGGTCGTTGAGCGGCACCGGACCGGGGGGCGTGGTCGGCGGGCTCTTCGCGCTGGTGGCGGTGTTCCTTCCGGGGTTGCTGCTGGTGCTCGGCGTGTGGCCGTTCTGGCAGCGTGTGCGCAGCATCGGGGCGGCTCAGGCGGCGCTGGCCGGGGCGAATGCCGCGGTGGTCGGCGTGCTGGCTGCGGCGTTTTGGCGTCCGGTGTTGCCGGCGGGGGTGACCGATGTCCGGTCGCTGCTGCTGGCCCTGGTGCTCTTCGCCGGCCTGCAGTGGGCGAAGCTGCCGGCCTGGGCGATGGTGCTCGCGGCCGCCGCGGGCGGCTGGCTGTGGCTGTGACGCCTCCGCGTGGAAAACAAAAAACCTCCCGGCCTTGCGACCGGGAGGTTTCTGAAGTGGTGGCTTCGCTGGGACTCGAACCCAGGACCAATTGATTAAGAGTCAACTGCTCTACCAACTGAGCTACGAAGCCACGAAAGAGGGGCGAGAGACTCCGGACCGGCGGGGCCTTGTCAACCCCGATTTCCGCTTCCTTTTTCGGCGCCCGGATTCCGCCGCGAGCGGCCCGTGCGCGGCGGGATCCGGGACGGGCCCGGCCGCGAATACGTCGCGGATCCGGCGCCACCGAAATGCGGATATGCGGCCGCTCTCGGGGGCCGCACCGGCGCCGGAAGGACGGCCGCGCTTGTCCCGCTTGGGACCAGAATTGGGTTGCCACCCAAAATCGCGGGGCGTTTCGTTCCACCCTTTCTCAACTCCAACAACCTAATCTGCACAGCCATGGCTGAACTCGTGGGCAATCTTTTGGTGGGTCAATCCGGCGGACCGACCGCGGTCATCAACGCCAGCGTCGCCGGTGTCGTCAGCGAAGCCCTCAACCACTCCTGCATCGAGGAGATCTACGGCGGCCTCAACGGCGTGCTGGGCATCCTCAACGAGGACTTCATCGACCTCGCTTCCGAGTCGCAGCAGACCATCCGCGGCCTGCGCTACACCCCCGGCGCCGCGTTGGGCACCTGCCGCTACAAGCTCAAGAAGCAGCAGGACTTCGAGCGCGTGATCGAGGTCTTCAAGGCCCACAACATCCGCTACTTCTTCTACGCCGGTGGCAACGACTCCCAGGATACGGCCGACAAGATCTCCAAGCTCGCCCAGCAGATGGGCTGGGAGATGCGCGTGATCGGCGTGCCGAAGACCGTCGACAACGACCTCGTCTCCACCGACCACTGCCCGGGCTACGGCTCGGTCATCAAGTTCGTCTCCTCCATCGTCCGCGAGCTCGCCTGCGACCATGAGGCCATGGGCCAGGGCGACCTCGTCTCCATCGTCGAGGTCATGGGCCGCTCCGCCGGCTGGGTCGCCGCCGGCGCCTCGCTGGCCAAGCGCCGCGACCACCCGCACGATCCGCCGCACATCATCGCCCTGCCCGAGGTGCCGTTCGACTCCGAGAAGTTCCTCGAGGACGTGCGCCGCGTGCTCAAGCGCGAGAAGTTCTGCCTCGTCGTCGTGGGCGAGGGCCTCGTCGACAAGGACGGCAACTACGTCTCCACCGCCACGGGCACCGACGCCTTCGGCCACGCCCAGCTCGGCGGCGCCGGCGACTACCTCGCCAGCCTCGTCGATGCCGGCATCCCCGGCGTGAAGTCCCGCGTCGCCCGTTTCGGCCACGCCCAGCGCGCCGCCGCGATCAACGCCTCCAAGACCGACAGCGACGAGGCGTTCATGGCCGGCCAGGCCGCCGTCAGGGCCGCCGTCGCCGGTGAGACCGACAAGTGCGTCATCCTCGTCCGCGGCGACACCGACCAGTACTCGTGCGAGACGGCGCTGGTGCCGCTCTCCGAGATCGCCAACGGCGTGAAGGCCCTCCCGAAGGAGTGGATCAACGAGGACGGCGTGAGCATGAACTTCCAGTTCAGCCGCTATGCCCTCCCGCTCATTCAGGGCGAGGTTCAGGTGCCGTTCGAGAACGGCCTGCCCGCCTTCGTGCGGCTCGAGAAGGTCGGCGTGGACAAGCTCCTCCCGGCCTACGAGCTCTGAGCGAGAGATTCCGGATACCCATTCCCTGAGGCGCGGCCCGCGACGGCCGCGCCTCTTTTTGTCTCCCGTGCGTGCGGGCGCCGACCGGCGCGGCGCCTGATTGTCAAAAACGAGTGAAGTCGGGGTGCGGCTGCTTCCGGGATGGGCGCGGATGCCGCTTCACTGCAATTTTACCGGCATGTCAGCCGCCGCCCCCCTGCCGGTTGCCGCTCCCTCCGCAGCCTCTGTCCCGGCTGGCCAGGGTGCCGTGTCCCCTGAACTCCAGCGCGCCCTGGACGAGTCTTTGCGGCTCGATCTCTTCGCCGCCAACCCCGGCCGCCTGCTCGGCGTGTTCCCGGTGTATCCCCCGACTGTGCTCAAGGATCGGATCCAGGCGCTGACCGGCGCCGGCGCGCCGGCGGGCTGGGCGTTCGCGCCGGACCTGCCGCTCTCGCCCGAGCAGGTGCGCGGCGTCGCCCGCAGCGCCGCCGACCCCGCCGGGCGCCTGCTCGCCGAACTGTTCTGGTTCTGGCCCGAATCGTATCCGGATAACAAACCTGATGCGGCCCTCGCCGCGCTCGCCGCCGGCGACGCCGAGAAGGCCTACGGCCGCTGGCTGGCCGCGGACGGCCGGGGCCACGCCGCGCACAACATGGCGGTGATGTTCCATTTCGCGGCGCTCGGCCGCGAGCTCGAGCGCGGCCCGCTCGACGAGGAGGCCCGCGCCTGGTGGACCGCCGCCGCCGAGCAATGGACGGCGACGCTCGCCGCCGAGGACTTCTGGGCGAGCTGGGCGGCGCGATGCACCCAGGAGGGTTTCGGCACCGCCGAGGCGGCGCTGGTGCGGGCCACGCTGCCGCGGCTGCTGGGCGCCCTGTCGCTGCTGGCGGCGGCGGAGCGGGCGCGGCGGGGCGAACTCGCCGAGGCGCGCTGGCTGCGCGAGTTCGCCGTGCGCCGGCTGGCGGACCAACCCCTGTTCGAATGCACCCTGTCCTCCGCGCTGGCCGGGGAAGCCCGCCGCGCCGAGGAGGCTTTGGCCGCCGCCGAGGAGCGGCTCACCGCCGACGGCGAGCCGTGCCTGCCCCATGTCGCCGAACTGCTGCGACTGGTCGCGGGGCACCGGCGCGTGCTCGAGGCCGTGGCCGGAGCGGACTCGGCGCCGCTGCGCCGGCTGGCCACGCGGGTGGTCGAGGTGGGCCTGGCGGGGCTGGCGGAACATGCGCGCCGCACCGGGGACGACGCGGCCGTGCTGCCGTGGCTGCTGCATCTCGCCTCCTGGCCGGCCGAACCGGAGCAACGCTGTCGTGCGGCGGCGGATGCGGGCGCGGTCTGGGCGAAGCTTGCGGCGGCGATGCTCGCCGCCGGTTCCGGGGCCCCCGCCAGCCGCCACGAGGCGACGCTGCGAATCTGTGCCGAGACGCTGGTGCCGGCCGTGGAGCAGTTTGCGTGGGATGACCGCGTGAAGGCGGCGTATCGCCAGCGGGTCGCGCAACGGTTGCGCGACCTCGCCCGCGAGGCGTGGTTGGAGCTCGGCGAGTTCGAGGTCACCGCCCAGGCCTGCGTGCTGGCCGCCGAGCTGCTCGACGAGGAGTCGAGCGCGCTCGTGGTCCGCGAGCGCCGGCAGCTGTGGCAGCAGTTTCAGCGGGCGCAGAACGGCGTGCTTACGCTCGAGTTCAATGGCGCACACCTCGAGATCGATTCCCGGCGGCTGCGTCTCGATGCGCGTGAGTGGCCGATCGCCACGCTCAACGGGCTGCGCTTCGGAGTGGGGGAGGGCCTCGGCGGGCACGGACCGCAGATCGCCTGGTATGCCGGGCGCGATGCCGTGGTGCTCGATGCCGTCACCTGGTTCGATCCGGTCGATGGCGGCGCGGAACGCTTCCGGCAGGTGGTCGAGGCCCTCGACGCCTGCGTCATCCCCGCGCTGGCGGCGCGGATCGTCGAACGCGTGCGCAGCGGGCAGTCGGTCGTCTTCGGCCAGTCGGCCCTGCGGCCCGAGGGATTCGTTTTCCAACGACGCCCCGGCCAGCTCGCCCCCGCCGAGGTCGTGCCGTACGCCCGCCTCACCCAGCGCGTCGAGGGCGGCGAACTCGTGCTCGGCCAGCTCGACGACCCTGCCGCGGCTGCGCACTTCCCCCTCGCCACGACATGGAATGCCGTCGCGATGGCCGAGGTGCTCACCCGCCTGTCCGAGACCGAGTGAGTGGCGGGGTGCTTCAGCCCCCCGCCGACTGGCTCTGTCCGCCGCGCATGCCGCGAATCGCAGCCCTCGGCTCCGCAGTGAGCACGCCGCCGGGCGCAAGCCTGCCGGCCCGGGCTGAAGCGCCGGGCCACGGATCAGCCCGGGCCACGTCGTGGGGGCGGCACGTTCTGTTTCGAGGTGGGATTTCCCCGACGGGCGGGATTTGGTCTTCGCCATGGATGTCACCCAACTTCCCTTCAACGCCCTGATCGGGGTCGGCCGCGGGGCCGACGGTGCACTCGTGCTGCCGGCCGGCCCGCAGTACGGCAACCACCTTGGCACGGTCCACGCGGGCGCGCTGCTGACGCTCGCCGAGGCGGCCAGCGGCGATTTTCTGCTGCGGGAGTTCGGCGACCTCGGGTTTGCGGTGGTGCCGGTCGTGCGCCGGATGGAGGCGAAGTTCCGCAAGCCCGCGCAGGGCGCGATCCATGCCGTGGCGACGCTGGCGCCCGAGGCGAAGACTGAGTTCCGCGCCGCGCTCACGGCCAAGGGCCGGGCGCTGCTCGCCGTGGCCGTCGAGGTGCACGACGAGGCCGGTACCCATGCGCTTTCTGCGACCGTCGAGTGGTTCGTGGCGAAGCGGGAGTAGGGCGGGGCGCGTCACTCCGGGACCCAAGCCTGTGCACGGTTCGTGCGGCTGCAACTTCGAGTTTGTCACGTATTACGTGACAAACTCGGGAACGTGAGGCGCTTCACCGGACCGGCTACAGGTCACCGGCAACCGCCCACCGGCAACTGGCAACCGGCAACCGTCGACTGGCTACCGTCCACCGGCTACCGTCCACCGGTCCGCCACCTTTCCCGTTGCCACTCCCGAGGGCGGCGCGTTGCTTCTCGCGCATGGCCAAGCCTTCCCAAGCCACCTGGGGCGGTCGCTTCTCCAGCGGCCCCGCCGACCTGATGCTCCGCTTCAGCGAGTCCGTGTCGTTCGACCAACGCCTCGCGCCGTTCGACATCGCGGGCAGCAAGGCCCACTCGGCCATGCTGGCGCACGTCGGCATCCTCACGGCGGCCGAGCGCGACGCCATCCACAAGGGGCTCGACGTCATCCTCGCCGAGATCGAGGCGGGCAAGTTCGTGTGGGACACGAAGCTCGAGGACGTGCACATGAACATCGAGCAGGCGCTCAAGCAGCGCGTGCCGGCCGCCGCCAAGCTCCACACCGCCCGCAGCCGCAACGACCAGGTGGCGACGGACATGCGGCTCTATCTCAAGCACGCCTGCCGCGAGATCGCCGTGCGCCTGCGCGCGCTCCAGCGCGTGCTCGTCGACCTCGGCCACCTGCACCAGGACGTCTACATCCCCGGCTACACGCACCTCCAGCGCGCGCAGCCGGTCTCGATCGCGCACCACCTGCTCGCCTGGGTCGAGATGATCGGCCGCGATGTGCGCCGCTTCGAGGAAGTGGCGGAGCATGCCAACGTCTGCCCGCTCGGCGCGGGCGCGATCGCCGGCACCACGCTGCCGATCGACCGCGAGTTCGTGGCGAAACAGCTCGGCTTCGTCGACGCCAAGGGCCGCCCGCAGGTCACGCCCAACAGCATGGATACCGTGGCCGACCGCGATCTCTTCCTCGAGTTCGCGTCCGCCGCCGCCATCGCCGGCGTGCATTTCTCGCGCATCGCCGAGGACCTCATCCTCTGGAGCTCGGCCGAGTTCCGCTTCATCGACCTGCCCGACGCCTTCTGCACCGGCTCCAGCCTGATGCCGCAGAAGAAAAATCCCGACGCCGCCGAGCTGCTCCGCGGCAAGAGCGGCCGTCTCGTGGGCAACCTCCAGACGTTGCTCGTCCTCGTGAAGGGCCTGCCGCTCACCTACAACCGCGACCTGCAGGAGGACAAACCGCCGCTCTTCGACAGCCACGACACGCTCGTGATCTGCGCCGAGGTGCTCGCCGGCACGCTCGCCGGTGCGAAGGTGCGCGCCGACGCCTGCGCCGCCGCGGTGGCCGACCCGCTCCTGCTCGCGACCGACCTCGCCGACTACCTCGTCGACCGCGGCGTGCCGTTCCGCGACGCGCACCACGCCGTGGGCGCGCTCGTGAAATGCGCCGAGGGCCTCGGCGTGCCGCTGCCCGAGGTGCCGCAGGACGAGGCGCAGAAGATCCACAAGGAATTCGCGAAGGACTGGCCGACGGTGTTCAACCTCGGCCGCGCGATGCTCGCCCGCCGTGGCACCGGCATGCCCTCGCCCAAGCAGGTGAAGCAGCAACTCTCCCGCTGGCGCAAAGCGCTGGCGGAGTGAGGGCGCGGGAAGATCGGAATCGGAAGCGACAGAAGGTAACGAAGTGAACGAAGGAACCCAGAGAAGCGCAGTTCGCGGAGGCATCCGTGTGCTCAGCTGGGTGTTCGCGGGTCTCGTCGTCGCCGGCCTGCTTGCCCTAGTTTTTCTCCTGCCGCTCGTCGGGGCGATCGTCTTCCTCGTTCTGGTCGTTGCCGCTGCTGGAATCGTAGCCAAGCAGGAGGGGGCAAGGAAAGGTGTGATCTACTTTGTGAAGGAGATTCTCCTCGGTTGGTGAGCGATCTGTACGCTGAATCGCCTGCAAGCAGGATCCTACCTATGAGTTCTTCCGACTCCAGCCATAGAGTAACCTCCAACTGAAATGCTCCCAGCCTTCCTTTTCTGTCTCTTGGTCGTGATGTGTCTTACCGGGCTGGTCGCGATGTTCTCTGTCAGACGGGAGCTCAGGAAGGAACATCCCGAAGTGTGCGAACGGCTGTTTGGGTCATCTCTTCGAATAGCGAAGGACATGAAGTTCTCCGTCTTTCTTCTCTCCGGCTCATACGCCAAGTCCGTGGATGTCCCACTAAAGAAGAAGATGGATACTCTTCGCCTCTTCACCTTTGCGTACCTGACGGTTTTCGTGGCCACCGTTGTCGTGTTTGGTTGGAGCTAAGTGCCAGCGCAGAGCGACCCAGAGTTTGCTGCGGTATCTCCGTCCTTCGTGACCTTCGTTCCCTTCTGTCGCATTCCGATTTCGAATGTCCGCCGCTGACTCACAGACCCAGGCTCCCGCGCTTTCGCCCGATGCCCGGCGGGTGGCCCGGCCGGCGTTGGTGTTTTCGTTCTTCAATGCGCTGAACTGGCAGATCGCGCTGGGCACGCCGATGGTGCTGCTGGTCGAGGGACTCGGCGGCGACGCGTTCCAGGTCGGGCTCTGCTTCGCGTTCGTGTACCTGATGACGCCGATCCAGGTGCTCTCGACCTCGCTGCTGCCGCGCTACGGGTTCAAGCGGATGATGCTCTCGGGCTGGGGGCTGCGTGCGCTGTTCCTGCTGCCGTGCATCGCGCTGGCGTACCTCGGGCGCGACGGCCACACGGCGCCGTGGATGCGCTGGGTGATGATCGGCAGCGTGTTCGGCTTCACGTTCTGTCGCTCGCTCGGCAGCAGCGCGTGGTTGCCGTGGCTCTACAAGCTGCTCCCGGAGCGCGCCCGCGGGCGGTACTTCGCATCCGAGCAGATGGTCTCGAGCATCGCGGGCGTGGCGGTGCTGGTGCTGTGCGCGATCCTCTTCAAGACGTTGCCTCGCTTCGAGGCGTTCATGATCGAATACGCGGTGGCGTTCGTGGGCGCGGCGCTGAGTTATCTCGCGTTGCAGCGCA
>DAOOFR010000081.1:0-15376 GCA_035415285.1 Opitutaceae bacterium | reverse complement strand
CATCCCGATGATCCAGTTCTTCGGCGAACGCGTGGCGGGGCCGCTGGCGCCCGGCACGGTGCCGATCGCGGACATGAGCCCGGACCAGATTCGCGGCGCCTACGTGCTCTACATCGGCGCGGGCGCGGTGGCGGCGGGCGGCATCATCAGCGTGGTGCGCTCGCTGCCGACGATCTGGCACGGGCTGCGCGGCGGCTTGGCCGACCTGAAACTCGGCCGGAGCGGCGCGCCGGACGCGCGCCCGGCGGCGGTGGCGCGCACCGAGCGCGATCTGCCGATGAAGTTCGTCGGTATCGGAACCGTGGTATTGCTGGCGGCGATCACGCTGGCGCGGCCGCTGGAGATGAACCTGCTCGGGGCGCTGCTGATCGTGGTGTTCGGCTTCATCTTCGTCACGGTGTCGTCGCGGTTGACCGGGGAGATCGGTTCCTCCTCGAACCCGATCTCGGGCATGACGGTGGCGACGCTGCTGCTGACCTGCCTGATCTTCCTGGTGATCGGCCGCACCGGCGGCACGGCCTACGTGACGGCGCTTTCGGTGGGCGCGATCGTGTGCATCGCGGCCTCCAACGGCGGCACGACCTCGCAGGATCTGAAGACCGGATTCCTCGTCGGCGGCACGCCGAAGCTCCAGCAGTACGCGATCCTCGTGGGGGCGCTCGTCTCGGCACTGGCGCTCGGCCCGATCCTGCTCGCGCTCAACCAGGACGGCGTGGTGTACGTGCCGGCGGCGCAGGTGGCGCCCGGGCTGCGGGTCGAGGCGGCGGCGCTGGCCGGCGCGCACGAGGAGAAACTCGCCGGGCCGCAGGCCGCGGGCGACGCGGCCACGTACCGCACCTGGCACAAGACCGATGATACGGGCGGTCCGGCGGGCAAGTATCTCATGAATGAGCACGGCGAGGCCGTGTGGCTGGTCGATCCGGGCATCAACGGCGCGTTTTCCAAGCGGCCCGACGGCACCGAGGTGCGCAAGTACGCCGCGCCGAAGGCCACGTTGATGAGCTACATCATCAAGGGCATCCTCGACCGGCAACTGCCGTGGGCGTTGGTGCTGCTGGGCGTGTTCATCGCCGTCACGCTGGAGCTGGCGGGGGTGTCGTCGCTGGCGTTCGCGGTGGGCGTGTATCTGCCGCTCTCGGCCTCGACGCCGATCTTCGTCGGCGGGCTGGTGCGCTGGCTGGTCGACCGGAAGAAACGCCACGAGCTGCGGCACGCGGCGCTCGACGAGGCGCAACTGGCGGCGGAGAGCGACAAGAGCCCCGGGGTGTTGTTGGCCTCCGGCTACATCGCCGGCGGGGCGATCGCGGGCATCGTGATCGCGCTGATGACCGGCGTGCTCGGCCCGATCGATGCGCAGATCGGGGAGTGGGCCAAGGCGCACAATCCCTTCTACGCCGGCGCGTGGGCGGATGCGCTGGCGCTCCTCCCGTTCGCGCTGCTGACCGGCTTCCTCCTGCTCGTCGCCCGCGAGAAGTTGCTTTCGGGCAAGGCGCGCTGAGCGGAGATGGCGCCGCGGTGCGGGGGAGCGGCGCGGGAGGCGGCTCAGCGTGACACGATGTCCTCCGGCTTCATCCGGAAGTTCGCCAAGGCGAGGCTGAGGTTCCAGAAGGCCTCGCCCGAGCCGACCTCGCCGGCGGAAAGCAGATACCGGCTTCCCACCTGTTCGAAGGCGAACGGACAGGCTGCGGCACCGCCTTCCAACTCGACGAAGGCGATCACCCGCTTCCCGTCCCGGTAGGCCAGAAGCACCTTGGCCCCGGTGATCTTGCCGACCGCCGCCAGCCAGCGTTCGCGCATCTCCGGCTTCGCTGCCAGTCGCTCGAAGAACGCCGCCGATCCCTCGGTATAGAGGCTTCGGATCTCCGCGACATCGCCGGAGGCGTACCCCTTCAGCAATTCGGAGAGGGTTTGCCAGGGGGAGGTGCGCGGGGTCGCGCCCTTGGCGGGGCTGATCTTGCCGAGATCGCCGGAGAACATCTGGCCCTGCAGCTTGTAGACCAGTTGCCCGTCGCGCGTCGCCTCCGCGTCGGGTCGGTACTGGCGGGTCGCATCCGGAGCGAGAACGACCGTCAGCGGTGCGGTCGAGAACGGTGGGGTTGCGGCCGGCGCGGAGGGGGCGGCGAGGAGAAGGCCGACGAGGATGCCGAGGAGACGGTTTTTCATAGTGGATGTAGCGACGGGCGGTTTGGCGGCACCCACGGAGATCGTGGGTGCCGCCCCGCCAGAATAGCCGTTCATCCCCAGTCGCCTATTACAATGTGCTCCGGTATTCCTCCGGCCATGCCACCGGGGGCCCGCCCGCCGAGCGACCCCGGTGCGGGGCGTTCGGGCATTTCGGCGGTCCGGTCCGGCCGCACGCTCAACTGCCGGAGCGGAAGGGCGAGGCGGGCAGGCCGGCGGCGTTGAAGAGGTTGCAGTCGGGCACGTTGGCCCAGCCGTAGCGCACCGCCACCGGCGCGGGCACGGCGGCCGCGGACACCTCCACGGTCTCGCCGACGATGCGCGCCGCGGCGGGCTGGAAGACTCCATCGGGGCCGGCGAGCTCGAAGCCGCGGAGCGTGCCGCCGGGGGCGACGAGGCCTCCGCCGAGATGCGTGAACTGCACGACGGCCTTGCCGTGCGCGAACGCCGCGGCGGCGAAGACCGGTCCGGAGTACGCGACCGCCTCGCCGTAGGCCACGGCGCGCGCGGCGAGCGCGAGCCGCTCGCCGACCGGGCGTTTGTCGGCCGGGTGGATGTCCTCGGCGTCGCCGCAATCGGTGGTGACGACCATGGCCGTATTCTTGGTCTCCTGCCAGATCTGGAGCTGGGCCTCGCGCAGCTCGGGCGTCATGTCCTTGAACGGGGCGATCTGCACGAAGAGGAAGGGGAAGTCGCCCTGGCCCCAGCCCTCGCGCCAGTCGGCGATGGTGGCGGGGAGGAGTCGGCGGTATTCCTGGGGGGCGCCGTTGTTGGCCTCGCCCTGGTACCAGATCGCGCCGGCGATGGCGTAAGGTTGGAGCGGCGCGATCATCGCATTGTGCAGCACGGTGGGCACGCCGGAGCCCATGGCGGGGTTGACCGGCGGTTTGCCGGTTTCGGCCAGCGTCGCGGAGACCTTGCGGAGCCACTCGCCGGCGAGCGGCACGGGGGCGCCGGCCGCCGGGGTGAGCACGAGCTGGGCGGGCTTGCCCCAGAAGCCGCCGCCGCCGCCGTGGTCGATCACCCGCACGGCCACGACGTTGCGGCCCGCGCGGAGCACGCCCGCCGGCACCCGGTACGTGCGCGGGGTGCTGTAGAAACCGGTCTCGCCGATCTCGACGCCGTTGACCCAGGTTGTATCGATGTCGTCGATCGCGCCCAGGCCGAGCGTGGCCTCGCCCGCGGCGCCCTCGGCGGACAGCTCGAACTCGCGGCGCAGCCACACGATGCCGTTGAAGTCGGGCAGGCCGGACTGTTCCCAGAGGCCGGGCTCCTCGCTCTTCGTCCAGTCGCCGGTCGCCAGCTCGGCGGCGCTCCAAGGCGTGGCGGCGGAGGTGCCGGAGTCACGCCGGTGGCACCATTGCGCGAGCGACTCGTGGTAGCGGCGCGCGGCGCCCTCCGGGTCGCGGTTGCGCTCGGCCATGAGGGCGAGCGTCTCGGCGTAGCCCGGCAGGGTGGCGAGCGTGCGGGCGCTCGTCCACGACTCGGCCGGGGTGCCGCCCCAGGCGGTGTGGATCAGGCCGACGGGCACGCCGCGCGCCTGCTGCACGGCGCGGCCGAAGAAGAAGCCGACCGCGGGAAAATCGGGGGCCGTCTCGGGCGTGCACACCGTCCACTCGCCCTTCACCTCGGTGAGCGGGGTGGGCGAGGTGACCTCGGGCACGTAGAAGTTCCGCAACTGCGGCAGGTGGGCCGCGGCCGCCTCGCGTTCCCAGCCGATGATCGGCTTCTGGCCGGGGCGGGGCCCGAGCTGGCGCTCCATGTTCGACTGGCCGCCGCAGAGCCACACCTCGCCGACGAGCACATCCTGCAACGTCACGGTGTTGGTGCCGCGGATCGTGAGCACGTAGGGGCCGCCGACGGGCAGCGCGGGCAGCCGCACCAGCCACTTGCCGGCGCGGGCGGTCGTCTCGGCGCGGCGGCCGGCGATCTCGACGACGACCTGCTCGCCCTCGTCGGCCGTGCCCCAGACGGGCACCTCGCGGCCCTGCTGGAGGACGGCGTGGTCGCAGAAGAGCGGATTCGGCCGCACGGCGGCGGCGAGCGCGGAGGAGAGCAACACGGCCGCGCCGAAAGCGGCGGCCGGGGGGAGACAGCGGGAAGCACGCATGGCCGAGTGAAACCCGGCGGAGGCCGGGCAGGCAAGCCCCGGCGCCGCGCCGGCGCAGCCGCCGGGCCGCGCGTCGTCCCCGGGCTCGACTCGGCTGCGGTCCTCTGCAAAACAGGTCCGCGTCGTCACCGTGGTGGAGGTGGCGCGGCCGCTCCGGCATTCCCCTCCATCGGGCGAACCCATGGCCTCGTTGTCCAAGAACTCCTGGTATGGCTGGCGGCGCGATCAGCCCGATGCGCGCGACCGGCTCTATGCCGCCATCGCCCGGCCGCCGAAGCGGCTGCCGGCCCGGGTCGACCTCCGCCCGTGGTGCCCGGCGGTGGAATGCCAGGGCACGATCGGCAGTTGCACCGCGCATGCGCTCACCGCCAACCTCGAGTTCCTCGCGCGGCGGGCGGGCCGGCGGCTGCGGCATCTCAGCCGGCTCTTCGTCTACTACAACGCGCGGGTGCTTGAAGGCACCGCCGCCACCGACGACGGCGCCATGATCCGCAACGGCGTGAAGACGCTGGCCAAGCTGGGCGTATGCGCCGAGACGCTCTGGCCGTATCGGGTCCGGCGTTTCGCCAGGAAACCGCCGGTGCGCTGCTATGTCCGCGCCGCCGGGCACCAGGTGACCAGCTACCACCGTATCCGCGGGCTGGCGGAGATGCGCCAGTGCCTCGCCGAAGGCTTCCCGTTCGTCTTCGGTCTGGCGACCTACGAGGGCTTCGAGGCCGCCGCGATCCGCCACACCGGGGTGCTCCACCTGCCGCGGCGGACCGAGCAGGAGCGGGGCGGGCACTCGGTTTGCGCGGTCGGTTACGACGATCGGGCGGCGCGGTTTCTGATCCGCAACTCCTGGGGTGCGGATTGGGGGCGGCGCGGCTATTTCACCGCGCCGTACGACTATCTCGCCGACCCGAAGCTGGCCGACGACTTCTGGACGCTCCGCGCCTTCGATGGGGTGTGAGCGGCTCGGCCACGGGCGCGCGGAGGACGGCGCCGCGGCTTCGCCCGGGCCGGGGGCGGCGGGCGCAGCGGCGCGTTGCCTTTCGGCCGGCGGGCGATTTGTCTGGCCGGCGCATGTGCGCCCAACGACGCGACCAACCCGACAAATCCTCCGGCCGCGGCGGCCTGCCGTGGATCGGCGCCGGTGTCGGTGCACTGCTGCTCGCCGGCGGCGTGATCTGGTGGGGGCTGGAACGCCCGCCGCGGGCGGACGCGAAGTCCGGATTGAACGATCCGGCGATGGTGCGGCTGCTGGAGGAGAGCCGGGAACTGGAGCGCGAGTTCGCCCGCATCCGCCAGAACCGTACGCCCGCCGAGGCGGATCTGGTGCTCCTGCAGCAGTCCATCGCCAAGCAACGCGAGTGGATGGAGGCGACCGGCAGCACGGAGGCCGAACAGCAACAGCGGTTGCGCGAACTGGAGGCGCTGCACGACGACGCGTGGCAACGCAGCACGATCGCCCGCTCCGCGGCCGCGGAGGCCGAGGGCCGTGCGCTGCTGGCCGGCGGCAAGAAGACCGACGCGGTGGCGCCGCTGCGGCGCGCCCTCGACCTGCAACGACTGCTCAACCAGCGGGCGGAGGGCGGCTCCGGTCGCGATCTGCCGCGCGAGACGATGTTGGCGCAGGAGATCGAGCGGCTGGAGGCCGAGCCGATCGCCGTGGAGCTGGCGGCCGCGACCGCCGAGGCGGAGCGCCTGCGCGACGCCGACCGGACGGCCGAGGCGCTCGCCGCCTATCACCGCGCGCATGAGCTGCAATTGCGGCTCAACCGGGAGTTCGCGCGCACGCAACTCGCCAGCCTCGGCAACCTCGAGAAACTCGAGACCGAGATCGCCACGCTCGAGTCGGTGCCGCTGCTGCGCGAGGTGATGGACCTCTCCTCCCGGGCGGCCGAGGCGCAGGGGCGCGGGGCCTCGCCGGAGGCCGTCGCGCTGTTCGCGCAGGCCGGGCTCGCGCAGCAGAAACTCAACAGGGATTTTCCCCGCAGCCGGCATGTGTCGGCGGAGCGGATCGAAGCGCTGGAGGTCGCGCGGCAAACGGAGCTGAGCGCGGAGCCGGCGCGGCGGGTGGCGCAACTGGAGCGCGAGGTGGCGGCAAAACTGCGGGCCGGCGACCCGGCGGGCGTGCCGGAGTTGCTGCGGGAGGGGGCGGAGCTGCAGGACGCGATGGCCGCGCGGCTGCCGCGAAGCCGGCGGCTCGACCCCGAACTGCGGTTGAAGTTCAATTACCTGTACCTCAATCGCGACGTCCTCGAACCGGTGCTGCGGGTGGTGGCCGGCCAATTCCGCCCGGTGCCGGGAGGCGGGGGGCAGATGCTGCGCACCGAGGTGCCGCAACGGCTCTACACGCTGGTCATGCGGACCAATCCCAGCCGGCAGGCCGGCGACGACCTGCCGGTCGAGTCCGTGAGCCTGCCCGAGGCGGGGGAGTTTTGTCGGCGGCTGTCGTGGCTGCTCGGCCGCACGGTCCGGCTACCGACGGAGGCGGAGTACCGCGCGGCGCTCGGCACGGCCCCGCAGGGAGAATCGCTCTTGGCGGCGGTCTGGTCGCAGGAGCGCAGCGACGATCGGCCCCAACCGGTCGGCGCCGCCGTGGCCAACGCGGCCGGTTTCCACGATCTGCTCGGCAACGTGGCCGAGTGGTTGTCACCCGCCTCGGCTGACGCCGAGGCGACGCAGGTCGCCGGTGGTTCCTATGCGGAGCCCGCGGCCGGACTGGCGCAGGTGCCGCTGGTGACACGCCAGGGGCTCGAGCGGGCGCGCACGATCGGATTCCGGGTGGTGGTCGAGTAGGCCGGTTTGTGTGTGCTGAGGACATGCTCCGTGCCACCGCCGTGAAGCCGCGGGTCACTGCGGCGTGGCGACGAGACGGTAGAAGGCGCGGGTGGCGGGGACCGGGAGGGTGAGCGACAGCGACTGCACGAGGGGCTCGCCGGGAGTCGTGCCAACCGTGGCCGCGGAGGTGTCGACCGCGGTCCACGAGACGAGGTCGTCCGAGGTCTGCAGGCGTAGCGTGACGTCGGAGACATCGCCGCGGCGGCGGAATGCGAGGGTGGCGGTGCCGGCGGTGGCCGATCCGAGCTGAAGCGGCGCGGTGGTGCCGGCGGCGACCGGCGAGAGCCCGGTGGCGTACTCGAGCAGGTTCGCGAGGCCGTCGTTGTCGGGGTCGGCGGCGGCGAGGTCGCCAGGGGCGGGGATGGCGTAGGCGGCGATCCAGGAGGCGAAGGTCGGCGGGGGCGGGCCGGCGGAGGCGAGGTGGTAGGGCGCGAGGCCGGCGGTGGAGCCGGACGTGGCGAGGAGGAGGACGGAGCGGAACGGCTGGATCGCGATCGTGGAGCCCACGGTGCCGCCGCCGAGCTGCTGCCAGGTGACACCCGCTGGCAGGGGGAAGTCCACGGCGGCCTCGGTGTCGTTGATGAAGAGGTAGCCGTTGCCTTGGTACGCGGTCGACGCCGGATCGGCCCAGACCGCCTCCTCGGACCGCCACTGCGCGAGGGTGCGGGCGGTGTTGCCGTCGCGCCGGACCAGGTCGGTGCCGTCGCGGGTGAGCAGCTTCGTGCCGCTCATCGTGCCGTAGTCGAGGTCGCGGTCGGTGAAGGTGGCGAAGCCGAGGAGGTAGTCGTTCGGCGCGGCCCAGTCGGCGAGGTTCTGGACCTGCCCGGTGAAGGGCTGCCAGGGCTGGGCACCGATCGCGAGGAGGTTGCCGGCGAGGGTGTGGTTCTGCTGGGCGTCGGCGGTGGTGGCGTACTCGTTCTCATAGCCGCCGAGGGAGAGGGCGGCGAGGCGGTTGGAGACGAGGACGTTGCCGGAGACGGTGCAGTTGTAGTTGTTGGGCAGCCAAATGCCGTCGCCGCCGGAGCCGTAGACGGTGTTGTTGGAGATGTCGGAGTGGTGGAACTTGCCGAGGAACTCGGGCCAGATGCCGTGGCCGAGCGGGGTCCAGGGGTGCGACGACTCGAGGTCGCCGACGGTGTCGAGGATGATGTTCTCGGTGATGCGGCTGCTGCTGCAGTTGGTGTAGATGGCGGCGCCGTCGTTCATGGTGGCCATGCAGCGGCGGAAGACGTTGCGGCTGACCGTCTGTCCGTCGGAGCCGAGGATGATGCCGGCGTAGCCGGTTTCCGTGACGCGGTTGAGGCGGAACTGGAGGGCCTTGGCGTTGCTCACGACGGCGCCGAGGCCGTGCCACGGGCCGTTGCCGGCGAGGCCGGGGACGGAGCCGTTACGCTCGAGGGTGCAGCGTTCGACAACGGAGCCGCCGGCGCCGGCGGGGTTCTCGTTCCAGGCGAGGCCGATGTCGAGGTTGTCGCGAATCGTGCAGCCGGTGATGAGTGTGCCGCTGCAGTTCCAGCTCGTGGCGATGCCGGTGACGCCGTTGTGCTGGATGGTGCAGTTGCGCAGCGTGGCGGCGCGGTCGTCGATGCCGAGGCCGGTCTCGGTGAAGTGCTGGAAGGTGAGGCCGTCGAGCGTGGCGCCGGTGACCGCGCCGGCGGTCGGGCGATGGGCGGCCTCGACGAGCATGGTGGCGGGGGTGGCGCCGGCGGGTGGATACAGGTAAAGCTTGTTGGCGGAGGCGTCGTAGTACCACTCGCCGGGGGCGTCGAGGGCCCTGAGGGTGTTGTCGATGTAGTAGCCGCTGCCGAGGCCGGTGAGGCCGCCGAGGGTGGTGGCGCCGCCGAGGGTGAGCGTGCCGGCGCTGTTGTCGCCGGTGATGGGGCGGGTCTCGTAGATCCAAGTCCACTTGCGCCAGCGTACCTGGGCTCCGACCCAGGTGCCGGAGGCGGGGCGGGGCAGGGCGGCGTCGACGATGGTGTTGTCGCCCGAGCCGGTGTCGGTGCGCAGCCAGCCGGTGTTGGGCGTGCGCGCGAGCGTCATGCGGTGGCCGTCGACGAAGACATGCTTGATGCCGATGACGGCGGGGGTGGCGACGAGGACATCGGCGTTCTGGGCCCACGGGGTCCAGTTCGTGACGACGGCGCTGCCCGTGATGACCGGCTGGGGCAGGGTCGTGGAACCGTAGGCGCCGAAGGTGCGGGAGGACGCGAAGGTGAGTCCGCCCTCGCGGAAGGTGCCGCCGCGGGCGAGCAGGACGGTGTCGTTCGCGGCGGCGACCTGCATGGCGCGGGCGACGGTGGCGAACGGTTGGGCCTGGGTGCCCGGATACGCATCGGACGCGCCGGTGTTGGAGACGTAGTAGGTCGCGGCGGAGGTGGCGGCGGTGAGGGCGAGGGCGGCGAGCCGGGCGAGGTGGCGGCGGAGTTGGGAGGCGGCCGGGGCAAATAGGCAGGGAGCGTAGCGCATGGGGGCAGGCCGGGCGGGGAAGGTGGCGGCTGGGCGGTGCGAGGGTCCGGTTCTTAGGGGACGGAGTCCCCTCCGCGCGACGCCTTCCTGGGCAAAAAAGTGTCGAACTGCCTCCGGGGCCCGCGGCGTGGCTAGTGGCCGGCGGTGTCGGCGCTTGGGTCGGTGCGCGCCGCGGCGAGCACCGACTGGAACTCGGGGGACTCGCGCAGGAGTTGCCCGCCGATGGCGACCAGGCGGTCGACCGTGGCATCGGGCAGGTTGAAGCGCGTGGGGATCTGGTTGCAGAACGCGCGTTCCTCCGGCGAAGCGAGCTGGTCGAACCCGATGGCGATGAGGTGAACGCGGGGCTGGTCGGGGCCGGCGGCGGCCTGCCATGCGGCCAAGCTCTCGCGCAGGCGGGCGAGGCGCACGTGGCTGGTGTGGTTGATCGCGTTGCGGCTGAGGGCGGAGGCGACGTTGCGCAGACCGGGCGTATCCTGTTTCCTGCTCCACTCTGTCTCGGGCTCGGTGGCGGCGTTGACGACGATGATGGCGATGTGGCGGGGCACAGCGCCGGCGCGGCCGTCGCGCAGCAAGGGATCCCAGCCGCCGACGAGGTCGAGTGCGGTGAGGAGACTGTTGAGCCCGAGGTTGTCGGCCAGGCCGCCGTCGAGCAGGTGGATGTAGGGGCGGCGGGCGGCGTCGGAGTAAAGGAGCTCCACCGGCGCGAGGAGCGCCTCGCGGTGTGCGCGCGGCGCGGTGCGCGGCGGGGACACGATCATAGGGGGGAGCCGCCCGCCGTAGTTGCGGAGCGTGATCGGTGTCAGGACGACGGGCACGGCGGAGGAGGCGGCGATGGCGCGGGAGAGGGGGACCGAGCCGAGGTCGGAGCCGATGAGGTCGAAGGTCTCCTGCGTGAACGGGAAAGGCGCGAAGGAGTCCATGTCCGTCGCGTTGACGATGAGGAAGGGACGGGGCCCGGGGGCGCGAGCGAGGTCGGCGAAGGTGGCGCCGTGGAAGAGGATGCGGTCGAAGTACTCCGCGGCGAGGTCGCTGCGGGCGAAGGTGGCGGAGGCGAGGCGGAGCGAGTTGCGCGGGGAGAGCGTGCGACTGAGGACGGCGTTCTGGACATCGCGCTTGAGAAACTGCCGCTCGAAATCGGTGAAGAGCCGGTCGCCATACAGGCAGTAGTAGGCGGCGGGGAAACAGCCGCCGGAGACGGCGCTGATGGCGGAGACCTTGTCGAGCAGCCGGGCGCCGTCGGGCAGGGTGGTGCGGGCGAGTTCCTGCATGACGCCATAGGAGAGGGCGGCGGCGCGGGTGCCGCCGCCCGAGAGGAACAACGCGACGACGAGCGGCTCGGCGGAGGCTCGTGCGCGGTGGGTGCGGAAGGAGTAGCCGGGGGCCGCGGAGGCCGCGTTGCGCGGGGCGTTGAGCGGGGCGTGGGCGCAGGCGGCGAGCAGCAGCGCAAGACCCAGTCCGATCATGATCCGACCGGTAACGCGGCGTCGCGGCCGATCGGAGCGGGAGCGGGGCGGTTGCACGCAGGTAAGTGGTGCGGGATTGCGCCGCACTGGCAACTGCGGCGCGCGCCGCGTATTGACGCCGCGCGGCGCTCTTGCCACCGATAGCGCCCCATGGCCGCCGCCGACGAACCCAAGATCATCTTCTCCATGCTCGGAGTCTCCAAGCGCCACGAGCGCAAGGAGGTCCTGCGCGACATCAGCCTGTCGTTCTACTACGGCGCGAAGATCGGCGTGCTCGGCCTCAACGGCTCCGGCAAGTCCTCGCTCATGCGCATCCTCTCCGGACGAGACAAGGAGTTCGACGGACACGTGGTCTTCGAACCCGGCTACTCCGTCGGCCTGCTCGAGCAGGAACCGCAGCTCACCGCCGGCGCGACCGTGCGCCAGTGCGTCGAGGAGGGCGTGAAACATCTCACCGACCTCGTCGCCGCCTACGACGCCACCTGGGACGAACTCGATGCCGCGGCCGACGACGCCGCCAAGGACGCCATCCTCCAGAAACAGGGCGACCTGCAGGAGAAGATCGACGCCGCCGGGGCGTGGGATGTGGCCTCGCATGTCGACATGGCGATGGACGCGCTGCGGTGCCCGCCCGGCGAGCAGGTGGTGGACAAACTCTCCGGCGGCGAGCGCCGCCGCGTGGCGCTCACGCGCCTGCTTCTCCAGGAGCCGGATATCCTGCTGCTCGACGAACCGACCAACCATCTCGACGCCGAGAGCGTCGGTTGGCTCGAGCAGCATCTCCAGCGCTACAAGGGCACGGTCATCGCCGTCACGCACGACCGCTACTTCCTCGACAACGTCGCCGGCTGGATCCTCGAGCTCGACCACGGCCACGGCATCCCGTGGCAGGGCAACTATTCCTCGTGGCTCGAGCAGAAGCAGCGCCGGCTCGCCGTCGAGCAGCGCACCGAGGACCGCCGCCAGAAGGCGATGGCCCGCGAGCTGGAGTGGATCCGCATGAGCGCCCGTGCGCGCCAGGCCAAGCCGCAGTCGCGTATCAACGCCTACGAGGCGATGCTCAAGCAGAACGCCGCCGAGCAGGAGCGGCAGTTCGAGCTGGTGATCCCGCCCGGCCCGCGGCTGGGCACGCTGGTCGTCGACGCGAAGAAGGTCGCGAAGGCGTTCGGCGAGAATGTGCTTTTCGACGATCTCAGTTTCTCGCTGCCGCCCGGCGGCATCGTGGGCGTGATCGGCCCGAACGGCGCCGGCAAGACCACGCTCTGCCGGATGATGATGGGCATCGAGAAGGCGGACGCCGGGGAGCTGCGCATCGGCGACACCGTGAAGGTCGCCTACGTCGACCAGTCGCGCGACTCGCTGCCCGACGGCCAGACGATCTACGAGGCGATCAGCGACGGGCAGGAGATCCTCCAGCTCGGCGGCCGCGGCGTGAACGCCCGCGCCTACTGCGCGCAGTTCGGCTTCACCGGCGCGGACCAGCAGAAGAAGGTCGGCGTGCTCTCGGGCGGCGAACGCAACCGCGTCCACCTGGCCCGCCTGCTCAAGAGCGGCGCCAACCTCATCCTGCTCGACGAGCCGACCAACGATCTGGATGTGAACTCGATTCGCGCGCTCGAGGAGGGCCTGGAGAACTTCGCCGGTTGCGCGGTGATCGTGTCGCACGACCGCTGGTTCCTCGACCGGGTGGCGACGCACATCATGGCCTTCGAGGGCGAGAGCACGGTGCACTGGTGGCCGGGCAACTACTCCGGCTACCTCGAGGACTACCGCCGTCGCAAGGGTGCGGATGCAGACCGGCCGCACCGGATCAAGTATCGCAAGCTGATGCGGTGAGCGGGGCAGGGCGGTCGGCCGTCGCGGCGGGCGGCGGGCTGCTCTTGCCGGAAAATGCCCGATCGATGCATTGCGGGGCCGCCCCGGCCGATTCGGTCTGGCGCTGGGCGTGTAGGGCTTCCTACGGTTCGGCTCCTCCGAAGTCGTCCCCCCGATAATCAGAGAACCACATGAGCAACACCATCCTTGGCAGCGCGCTGCCGAACCTCCCTTGGGAAGAGAAGCCGAAGGGCTACGTCCACGCCCTCTGGCGCTCCAGCCGGAATCCGCTGATCGGCTGGAACCCGACCCCGAACACCGCGCGCATCTACAACAGCGCCCCGGTGCCCTTCGAGGGCGGTTTCGCCGGGGTCTTCCGCGCCGACGAGCGCCATGGGCGCGCCGCGTTGCACGCGGGGCGCTCCAAGGATGGACTCAAGTTCGACATCGACGACCGGAAGATCGAGTGGGTCGACGAGAGCGGCAGACCGGCGACTCCGAGCTACGCCTACGACCCGCGCGTGGTGCTCATCGACGGATGGTACTACATCACCTGGTGCGACGATTTCCCGGGCGCCTCGATCGGCCTGGGCCGGACGAAGGACTTCAAGACCTTCATCCGCATGGAGAACCCGCTGATGCCGTTCAACCGCAACGGCGTGCTTTTCCCGCGCAAGATCAACGGCGAGTACGTGCTGCTCAGCCGCCCCTCCGACAGCGCGCACACGCCCTTCGGCGACATCATCCTCAGCCACTCGAAGGACCTCACCTATTGGGGCAAGCACCGCATGGTCATGCGCCGCGGCGGCTCCGGCTGGTGGCAGGGCACCAAGATCGGCGCCGGCCCGATCCCGATCGAGACCAAGGAGGGCTGGCTGCTCTTCTACCATGGCGTCTCCGGCACCTGCAACGGCTTCGTCTATTCCATCGGCGCCGCGCTGCTCGACCTCGACAACCCGGAGAAGGTCCTCTACCGCGGTCGCGACTATCTGCTTACGCCCGAACTGCCGTACGAGACCACGGGCTTCGTGCCCAACGTCCTGTTCCCGGTCTCGGTTCTCACCGATGCCCCCACGGGCCGCATCGCCCTCTACTACGGCGCGGCCGACACCTATACCGCGCTCTGCTTCGGCCAGGTCGACGAGATCATCGCCTGGATGAAGGCGAACTCGGAAGTCTGAGCGCAGAGGCTCACCGGGTTGTCTTTCGCCGGCCGTCCCTCGCGGGGCGGCCGGTTTTGTTTGCTGCGGGCGGACAAAAAAGGCCGGAGCGCGTGGCTCCGGCCTGGCGGTTGGCGGACAGGGAGATCAGTGGGTCGCGAAGATCAGCGCCTGCCGGAACAGCTCCGGCGAAGGGATGCGCGGCCAGGGCTCGAGGCGTTGGCCGAAGGCGTCGACGCAGGGCCCGCGGGTGGGGAAGGTGGGATCGATCGCACAGATGGCCTGCCAGGCGGTGTTGATGTGGCCGTAGGGCATGATCGTGAGATTGTATACATCGTCCCAGGTCTCGTCGCTGGGGTATTCGTAGTAGGCGAGAAGGCGGTTGCGTTGCTCGAGCGTGAGTTCGCCGAAGCAGGTCCGGGCCATGTCGAGTTCGATGTCGATGCTTTGCATGGAGGGTAAAGTGGTTTCCCGCTGTATCGGTGCGGCCGGCGGTCGGTTGAGAACGTCCGCGGAAAATGAGGGAAATCGCCCGGTTGACGTCATCCCGCCTTCGCCTGAGCCCCAAATGAAGAAGGCCGCCCCGCGGGGGGACGGCCTTCTGGTAAGAATCTCTCGGGGTAACTAATCTCGGTGGCTAACAGTCTGGAAGTTTGATCGAGCGGGTGTCTCCGGGAGCCGTAGATGTGGCCCTCATGGTGAGGTGGGTATTGGAGCCGCTGTTGGTTTCCTTTCCAGTGTTGGTTGCCGAGTTTGACTGCTGACCGGGAGGTCTCTTCCGCCCGTGATTATCGGCCGCTTCCCGGGAAAGTAAAATGCCCCGGCGCGAAAAAATCAGCGCGCTTCCTTCGGCGCGACGGCGCGGGTGGGGTGTTCCCCCGGGGGCAGCGCGAGCAGGTCGTAGTCGCGCACGCCGGTGACCCGCACCTCGGCGAAGGCGCCGACCGGCAGTGTCTTCGAAACGTAGACACGGCCGTCGATGTCGGGCGCGTCGCCCATGGCGCGGGCGACGCCGGGCGCCTCGACGAGCACGCGCAGCGACCGCCCCACCCGGGCGGCGCCGACCTCGCGGGCGATCGCCTGCTGCAGGGCCATCGCGCCGTGCCAGCGCTGGTCCTTGATCTTTGCGGACAACTGGTCGTCGCGCCGCGCGGCGCGCGTGCCCTCCTCCGGCGAGTAGCGGAAGACGCCGAGGCGCTCGAAGCGCGTCTGGCGGATGAAGGCGAGCAGCTCGGCGAAGTCGGCCTCGGTCTCGCCGGGGAAGCCGACGATGAAGGTGGTGCGCAGGGTGACGCCGGGGTGAGGTGGACCCCGAACGTGAGACAGCGGGGACGGGTTGGTTAGTTATGGAT
>DAOOFR010000080.1:0-15414 GCA_035415285.1 Opitutaceae bacterium | reverse complement strand
GCACGCTCTGCCCCGCCGTCACCGTCACGACCGACGCCGCCGAGAATCCCCGCCTCGTCCGCCCCCAACACCTGGCCTACCTCGGCGCTTTCCGTTTACCCGGGGACGAGCACAACGTCTACGCCTACGGCGGCAACGCCATCGGCTTCAACCCCGCCCGCAACTCGCTCTTCGTTCGGGGCCACGATTGGTACCAGCTCGTCGGTGAAGTCGGCATTCCCGAACTCGTCGTCTCTTCCGACTACTTCACCTTGCCGGTCGCCCCGGTCCTGCAGAACCAAGCCGACATCACCGAGGGCCATCTCAACGAGGTTGGTCCCGATGGCTCAGCGCTGGAGGGATGTAAAGTGGGTGGCCTGCTCGTCCACGACGGACGTCTCATCGGCACTTCGTACGTCTACTACGACGCCGGAGGCAGCGCCACCCGCTCGCACTTCACCTCGAGCACCGATCTGTCCCGCACCGGCGATTTCGCCGGCATGTTCACCGTCGGCACGCAGAACCCGGGCTGGGTGGGCGGCTACATGGCGCACATCCCGCCGGAGTGGCAGGCCGCGCTCGGGGGCCCCGTACTCACCGGGCTCAGCGGCGTCTGCATCGTCAGCCGCTCCTCCTACGGCCCCACCGTGAGTGTCTTCGATCCCGCCGCCCTCGGCGCCGAACCGGCGCCGGCCCGCCTGCTCGTTGGCTACACCTACGACCATTCGACCCTCGGCACGTGGGGCAACTCCGCGGAATTGAATCCCCAGTACAACATGAACACCAGCGTGGCCGGAGCGGTGTTCCCTGTCGGAGCCGACAGCGTTCTGCTCATCGGCACCAGCGGCATCGGCGTGCCTGCGTACGGCCAGGGCACCGCCGACCCCGCCCTCCACGGCACGCCGGTTCCCGGCACCGACGGACAGGTCATCTACGTCTACGATCCCGCCGGTCTGGGCAAAGGCACCCACTCGTTTCCCTACGTCGCCTACGGCTGGGCCTACCGCGCCTCCGACCTCGCCCGCGTCGCCGCCGGCGAGCTCCAGCCATGGCAAACCGTGCCCTACGCCACTTGGGAAATCCCGTTGCCGTTCGGGCCCCACGGCCACCACTCCCTCGCCGGCGCCGCCTACGATCCCGCCACCAATCGTATCTACGTTTCTCAGTACGGCGCCTACGGCGACTCCCCCGTCATCCACGCCTACCGGGTCGATCTGCCAACCACACCCGCGCCCGCCGTCTACGCCG
The DNA here is from genome assembly GCA_035415285.1 of Opitutaceae bacterium. Taxonomy (GTDB): domain Bacteria; phylum Verrucomicrobiota; class Verrucomicrobiia; order Opitutales; family Opitutaceae; genus CAJCBL01. The sequence continues at coordinate 14,187 of DAOOFR010000080.1, read as the reverse complement.
CGTGGCGCACCGCGAACTTCAGCGGCGCCGACCTGACCAGCGACGCCATCTCCGGCCCCAACGCCGATCCCGACGCCACCGGCCTGAGCAACCTCGCCCGCTACCCCTTCGCCCTCCCCGCCCGCGGCCCGGTGGCGAATCCGATCGCCGTCGGCACCGTCACCTCCGCCGGTGCGAGCTACCTCACCCTCACCTTCCCTCGGCGCACCGAAGCCACCGGCCTCACCTACACTCTCGAGTCCAGCCCCGACCTCGCCACCTGGACCGCCGTGCCCGGCCAGACCTACCCCGCCGGCGCCAGCCCGCTCACCGTGCAGGACGTCGTCGCAGGGGGAGCCTCCCCTCGCCGCTTCCTACGGCTCCGCGTCACCATCAATCCATAGCACTCCGGTCCGCCGCCCACCGCCCACGGTCCACAGTTCACCGACCACAGCCCACCAGGCCTCGGCGCCGCGCCGCTTCCTCCGGCGGTGGGTGGCCGCCCCCTGCACGCCGCCCCGTCGCCTTTTTCGCAGTATGTTTGCAATCCGAAGACAAACTCGGCTCGCCACCAGCGATCCGATACCCAGAGTCGTCGCCCTTTCCTCTCCGAAACCGGTCCGCCGGCCTCGGCGGAAAAGCCGGCCGCCTGTGGGGGGCGGCCGGTCCTCCCCTTTCCGGTCCGGCGGGCCGCCGCGCCGCTCTCTCCGCGCGCGGCACCGCCCCAGGATCACCGCTGGGGATCGATGTGGACGAAGACCGAGCTGACGCAGGGCGGGAGCGTCGCCTCCCACTCGATCTTGAGCGCATGGAAATCCCCGACCCCGGCGACATAACCTTCCAGCACGATCGTCTCGGGAGGGCCGGCATGCACGGCGAAGCGCACCCGGCTGAAGCGGACCTGGTTCGTGAACATCTCGGCATGCTCGCGCAAATGCTCGGCTGGGGTGGTCATCGTTGTTGGGCGGAGAACCGGAAGGCGGCCCACGGCGGTTGGGAGGAGGGCGCCTCTCCGTGTCCCGGCGGCTTCGGTTGTGATCGCGCGCTCGCGGCGGGGCAACTCGGCAATCCCCCGGGAAGCGCCCCCGCCGCGTCAACCAACGGTAACAATCCCCCCGCGCGAGCCCCGTATCCGCTATCTCGTTTGCCGCGGCCGGCGCGCCGGCCAACATCGGCTCCCTCGACCGCCGCATGCCACCGCTCCGCCCCTTCCCGCTCGCCGGCGCCCTCCTCGGCCTCGCGCTCCTCGCCGGCGGCGCCGCCGCCCAGGACCTCGCCCTGCCCGCCCCGCGCGGCGACGACCACGCGATCAACCGCATCCTCGCGACGCGCCGCGATGCCACGGCCTTCGCGCCCACCGGGCTTCCCCGGCAGGCCGTATCCGATCTCCTCTGGGCCGCGACCGGCATCAACCGCCCCGTCACCGGCCACCGCACCACCAACTACTCCTACGCCAGCCGCGACGATGTGATCTACGTCCTGTGTGCCGAGGGCGTCTTCGTCTACGACCAGCTCGAGCACCTCCTCACCCGGCAATCCGCGACCGATCTGCGCCCGCTGCTCGCCGCCCCCGCCACCGCTGCGCCCCTCACCTTCGCCATCGCCAGCTACAACAGCTCGATCGACTTCTTCGGCGCGATCCACTCGGGGTTCGTCTCCGAGAACATCGCGCTCGCCTGCGCCGACCGCGGCCTCGCGTCCCTCCCGTCGGCGACGATTCCCGCCGCGTTGCCGGCGGCCCTCGGCCTGCCCGCCGGCCAGGTCCTGCTCGCCCTGCACAGCGTCGGCCACCCCGAAGGCGCCACCGCCGCCGACCCCGCGTGGGGCGTCGCCGCCGGGGTGCTGCCACCGGCCGCCGTCGACACCGCCCCCGCGCTCCGCATCCTCAAGTGCCGCCGCTCGACCCGCGCCTTCGCCGCGACCGCGTTCTCCGACCAGACCCTCGCCGATCTCCTTTGGGCCGGGCTCGGCCACAACGGCACCGCCGATCCCGAGCGCACCGCCCCTCCCCTTTCCGGCCCGCGGTCGATCGACCTCTATGTGGCCCGCGCTGGCGGCGTCTACCGGTACGTGACCGAAGCCGGCGAGTCCCCCCGGCTCGTCCAGGTCTCCACTACCGAGGTCCGTGGCACGCTCGGCTACGGTTCGGTCCCGGCGATCTTCATCTACGTCGCCGACTACGCGAAGCTGACCGGCCCCAACAGCACGAAGCAGCGCCTCGCCTGCCTGCATACCGGCCACATCTCGCAGAACGTCGCCGCCTACGCCGCCGCCGAGGGGCTCGGCGAACTCGTCCGTTCCAGCGTGGCGGATGTCTCGGCCGCCCTCGGGCTCACCGCCGACCAGCATATCCTGTTCACCCAGACGCTCGGGCACCCGGCCGCCCCGCCGGGCGCCTCCACTGTGGCCGTCGTCGCCGGCGCGGGAGGCACAGTCGCCGGCAACGCCACGCAGTCCGTCGCCTTCGGCGCCGCTGGTGCCCCGCTCACCGCCACCGCCGCTCCGGGCTACCAATTCTCCCATTGGGCCGGGTTGCCCGGCGGCCGTGTCCCGACGCCCACGCTCGCGTTGCCCTACGTGACCTGCGCGATGAACCTCACCGCCGTCTTCGCCCCCGCCCCGGGCACCTACACGACATGGCGCACCGCGAACTTCACGGGCACCGACCGCACCAACGACGCCATCTCCGGTCCCGACGCCGATCCCGAGGGCGTCGGCCTGTCCAACCTCGCCCGTTACGCCTTTGGCCTCCCCGCCCGCGGCCCGGTTGCGCACCCGATCGCCACCGGCACCACCACAGTCGGCAGCGACACATTCCTCACGCTCACCTTCCCGAGCCGCGACGCGGCCGACGGGCTCACCTACACGCTCGAGGCCAGCCCTGACCTCGTCACCTGGACCGCCGTCCCGGATCGCACCTACACTGCCGGCTCCGGCCCGATCACCGCGCACGATGACGTCGCGCTGGGCGCCACCCCGCGCCGTTTCTTGCGCCTCCGCCTCACATCGCCCTGAGCCTGTCGAAAGGCTGCGCGTGCGCATCACCCAAGCCGTCTCCCTCGACGACGCGCCCCAGCGCTGACACGACCCGACGCAGCGGGCATACCGCGGAAAAACCGTCCCGTTCCGACCGCGCTTTCCGGGTCGACAGCGGCCACATCGCGCTGCTTTTCCGCTCCATGGACTATTCGAACGCCCGCGTGCGCCGGCAGGACCGCCTGCTCGACGAACCCGCCGCCCGGCAGCTCCTGCAAACCGGCGAGTTCGGCGTGCTCTCCATGCAGGCCGACGGGGGCGGCGGCTACGGCGTACCGCTCAACTTCGCCTGGGACGGGCAACGTTCCCTCTACGTGCACTGTGCCCCGGAGGGCCGCAAGCTGCGCTGCCTCGACGCCGAAACCCGCGTCTCCTTCTGCGTGGTCGGCGCCACCCGGGTCGTCTCCGCGAAGTTCACCACCGGCTACGAGAGCATCGTGCTCGCCTGCACCGCGCACCGCCACCTGCCGCCGGAGGAGCGACTGCGCGCGCTGGAGCTGATCCTCGACAAGTACTCCCCCGCCGACAAGGCCGCGGGCCTCAAGTACGCCCGGCACTCGTTTCCCCGCACCGAGATCGTCCGGCTCGATGTCGTGTCATGGTCGGGCAAATGCAAACGCGTCGGCCTCGCCCCGTAGCCGCGCCGACACCTGCCAGTATCGACGCCGCTCCCGGGCCAGCCAGGGGCAGCGGTTGTTCCCCGCCAATCCCCAGCGCCAAGGGAACGGATTTGCCGTTGCCGGGCTGTTCGCGGCCGTGCCGAGTCCACGCCCCACGGGGGGCGAGTCTTCCGGCCCCGAGCGCTTGCGAAACACAATGCGGCAATGCAGCATTACCGCATGACCACACTGGCTCTCTCCAAGCGCGGCAGCCTCACGCTGCCCCCGGAACTCCGTCGCAAGCTGGGCCTCGATAAGCTCCGCAACCCGCTGCTCCTGGTCGAGGAGCGCGACGGCGGCCTGTTCCTGCAACCGGCCGTCGCCATGCCCGTGCGCGACCTGCCCAAGGCGCAGATCCAAGCGTGGATCGCCCAGGACGAGGCCGACATGGAGGCGTTCAAGGCGGCGGGAAAGGTGAAGAAGAAGTGAGACTTTTCCTCGATACCAGCGTGCTGCTGTCCGCCTCCGGCTCGGCGAAAGGCGCCTCGCGCTTCATCCTCGCCGAGGCGGTGGCGCAAGGCTGGAATCTGGTTTCGTCCGACTACTGCGCGGAGGAGACACAGCGCAATCTGCCCAAGATCGGCCGCACGGCGGCCGCAGCCTGGAAGGCCGAGATCGCGCCCCGCGTGCGGCTGATCCGCGCCAGCCTCGCCCTCGACAAGCCGTTGCTCTTCCCGAAGGCCAAGGACCGGCCGGTCGTCATCACCGCGCTCGCGGCCCGGGCGGATTGGTTGCTCACCCTCGACGTCGCCGACTTCCACGGAAAACTCGGCCGCGAGGTCTACGGTCTGCGGCTCGCGACGCCCGGCGAGTTCCTGTTCGAACGCCGCACCGCCGGCGCGCTTTAGCCGTTCGCCACTGCTGTTCCTGCCGCCGCTCCCGGTACCACCGGGCGCGGCTAATTGCTTTCTGCGAATCGCGATCGCATCCGGCTTACGCCAGAAAGTCACGGGCACTGAATCTCGACGACCGCGAACACCGGGTACGTGCCCTCGCTTCGGACCGTATCCCGCCGAGCTGGAGATCGGGCTGGGGTACTCGGCTCCGTGTCCCCGTTTTGGGGCCCGACATTGGGCTAGTTCACATGAACGGCCGCATCTACGACCCGCTCCTGGGGCGGTTCCTGTCGGCGGACCTCGTAGTGCAGGCCCCGGCGAATCTGCAGAGCTACAACCGGTACAGCTATGTGATGAACCGATCGCTGACCATGACGGACCCGACAGGGTTCTTCTGGTGACATGAGTATGTCTGACTCATACTATTCTGGGCCAGAGGAGCCAGAACCAGCTATTCCGTTAGGAAGCACAAACGATGATTCCCTACGGTTATCATTCATCCGCCCGCCCGATAATCACATGGCAATAATCTTCATTCTCATTCTTCTGTTTGTTGCCATTCAAGCTGCGCTGTTTCTCGGGACTGCATACGAAACGGCGAGGCGATATGCGAAAATAGCGCGCGATGCCCGCGCAATGGGGCGCCTTGATGTGGTGTTTGATGCTAAGCGAGAGATAGATACGGGGAGCCTGATGAGCAAAGCGGTGCTGTATTATATGGAGAAACGGCTCGGTCGTGATTGGGCAGCCGATCCGAAGGCCGAGCCGAAAACGTCAGGCCTTGACCCTTGACTGTCCTGCCGTTCGACAACCGGTCACCTGACGAATGCCGCCTGTCCCGCTCGGGTCAGGCGGCGTCTTTTTCGGGGGAGGGTTGTTGAAGGGCGGCGAGCTTGACCAGACGATGGACGGCGCCGACGGAGAGGCCGCAGCGTTCCCCGATCTTGTGATACGACAGGCCCTCGGCGCGCAGCCGCAGAATCTCCTCCCGGTACTTCGCGGCCCGTTCCGGCCGCCCGATCTTGGCGCCGCGCGCCCGGGCGGCGACCAAGCCGGCCTTGGTCCGCTCGCGGATCAAACTGCGCTCGAACTCCGCCACGGCCATCAAAACGCCGAGCTGCAATCGCCCGACCGGGTTGTCGTGGGAGGTGTCGATTCCCTGGCTGGTGCAGATGAGCGGCACAGTGAGCCGGCCCAGCTCGTCGAGGATCATCGCCAGATGCACGAGCGAGCGCCCGACGCGGTCGAGCTTGTAGACGATCACGCAGTCCACCCTGCCGCGCCGCACAGCCTGCATGAGCTGTTCCCAGCCGGGCCGGGTCGCCGCCACGCCGGAGACCTCGTCCCGGAAGACCGCCGCCGCTACCACGCTCCAGCCGCGGCGCTCGCAATACTGGCGGAGCTCGCATTCCTGCGCATCGACGGTCTGCTCGTTGGTGGAAACCCGAAGATAGAGCGCCGGTCGCAAAGCCATCCCCCATAGACCCGCCAAAGCGATGCGGGAGCCATCGCCCCCAAAGCCCTGAGGGAAAGTCTCAGCCGTAGCGCGCGCCGCCAGCTTGGCGCACGCCCCGGCTTTCCGATATGGGCATGGTTCCGGGGTAGGACCATCGGAAGGAATGCGCCATTCTTCTCGGGCGCGAAGTTCAAACCGGAAGCCGTGCAGGTTCCCCGCTTGCGCGGCCGCGCCCGCACCCGCAAACCGTCCCTCCCGATGCCCACTCCTCTCCCGCTCACCGAACGCCAGCGCGCCGATCTCCATGCGGCGCTGCGCCTCTTCGATGGGCGCGACCGCCAGCGTGGCATCCAGTACCTGCGGGACCACCGCGTGCTCCACCTCGGCCCTTACGACAACGGCGAACGCGGAGTCGAAGCCGGCTTCGCCGCCGAGGTGCAGGGCTCCGAGCTCTACGTGGTGGAATGGATCAGCTACGGCCCGGACGAGTGGACGAACGACTGCACCTGCCCGCTCGGCGGCGACTGCAAACACGCCTACGCCGCCGCGTTGGCCGCGCTCGGCACCGCACCGGGCGAGATCGCCGGCCCGCGTGCCTCGACCCTCGCCATCTCCCCCGCCCGCACGGCGACCGCCGCTCCGGCCGACGAGCCGCAACTGATCGCCCTCCTCGAGCAACGCCACGGCCGCCCGCTTGAGAAGAAGGAGCGAAACTTCGTCCGCGAACTCGCGCAGCTCCTCCACCGCAACCGCCAGCGCTGCGCCATCTTCGAGGACGATCTCAGGCGCTGCGGACTCGGCGATCCCGCCCACTACTACAACAGCTACCAGCCCGTCATCACCGACTGGTGGGACGGCGCCGCCTCGCCCGCCTCGCTGCTGGAGTTCTGGCAGTACCTCGCGCTCTTCGCCGAACGCTTCCACCGCGACCTGCCGCCGCTGATGCGGCCCGTCACCGATGTCGCGCTCGTGCGCGAGCGCGTGGCCGCCCGCGAGCGCCGCGCCGCCGTCGAACACTGGCAACGACTCTTCGCCGAGGACCGTTTCTCCACGGCCGCGCCCCCCGGACCGCCGCCGCGGCTGCCCCGCGAGATCCGCCTGCGCCTCACCGCGCCCAAACTGACCTGGGAGTACCGCGACAATGCCGACGCCGTCTGGCAGGTCGCCAAGGCGCCGCAGGCCGCCACGTGGTTCGACGCCCTCGGCCACAACCCCGTCGGCGCCGAGCCCGTCACCCTCGCACTGCTCCAGCACGTGAAGCTCCAGCGGTTCCAGCAGCAGTACTGGAGCGGCACCGAACCGCAGACGCTCAAGCTCGCCGAGGAGCGCACCCTCGATCTCATCCGCGCCCTGCTCGACCAGCCGACGTTCCACCACCTGCTCGTGGCCGAGAACGGCGAACCGTTCGCCGCCGCCCGCGTGCCGCTGCATTGGCTCGGCCGCCCGCTGCCCGACCGGCCCGACGACATCGCCTTCGAACTCGTCCAACCCGACGGCGCGCCCATTCCGGCCGCCCTGCTCCGCCTCCCGGGCGAGCCGCCGCTCGCGCTCGCCGGCCGCACCGTCTTCACCCTGCCACCACCGTTGCCCGGCCACCAGCCGCGCAATGTCGTCGTCCCCCGCGAGGCGCTCGTCACGGCCGCCGCCGCCAAGGCGCTGCGCCGCGCCGCCGCCCGAGTCGAGGGAGTCGCACTGCCCGAGGTCGAGATCCTCACCCTGCGCCCCCGCCTGCGCTGCACCCTCGGATCCCTCGACCGCGCCTTCGACGACACCGAGTGGCTGCTGGTCGAGGTGCACGGGGTCTCGCCCGACGGCGAACTCGTCCAGCGGCGCGACAGCAACGGCCGGTGGACCACGCTGCGCGGCACCGCCGCCGCCCCCGCCGGCCAAGTACGCGAGATCGAGCGCCAACCGGCCGAGGCCGCGATGCCGCTGCTCCACGAGTTCAACCTCGGCCACGACTTCGACAGCCACCAGTGGCACCGCTCCGCCTCGCCCAAGGCCTTCCCGGAACAGTTCGCCGCCTGGGCCGAACGCTGCCGCTCGCTCGGCGTCGAACTCGAATGCGCCCCCGAGCTCGCCGGCCTCGTCCGCGCACCGGACCGCGCCCGCGTCGATGTGTCGGTGAAATCCGAAGACGAAGGTTCCGGCATCGACTGGTTCGACCTCGAGATCGCCGTGCGCGCCGAGGACACCACGCTCACCGAGGCCGAGATCAAGCTGCTCCTCAAGGCCAAGGGCCGTTTCGTCCGGCTCCCCGGCAAAGGCTGGCGCCGCCTCTCGCTCGAACTCTCCGACGCGGAGACGGCCAAGCTCGCCGAGCTCGGGCTCGATGCCGCCGCGCTCGAGGGCGGCTCCGAGAAACAACGTTTCCACGCGCTCCAGCTGGCCGACGAGCGCATCGCCGGCCTGCTGCCCGCACAGCACGCCGCCCGGGCCCGCGAGCGCGCCGCGCAGCTCACCGCCATCGCCGAGCCGCCCCTGCCCGCCGGCCTCGTCGCCGAGCTGCGCCCGTACCAGCGCGAAGGATTCCACTTCCTCGCCCACCTCTCCGCCAACGGGCTCGGCGGCGTGCTCGCCGACGACATGGGCCTGGGCAAGACCGTGCAGGCGCTCGCCTGGCTGCTGCACCTCGCCGCGCAGCGCCCCGCCGCGGGCGCCAAGGGGAAGAAGGCGCAGCCGTTGCGCGCCCTCATCGTCTGCCCGAAGAGCGTCGTGCCGAACTGGTCGCTCGAGGCGAAGAAGTTCGCGCCCTCGCTCACCGCGGCCCCCTTCGCCGCCGGCGCGATCCCGGCCGGCGCCAATCTCGTCGTCGTCAACTACGCCCAGCTCCGCCGCGCGGCCAAGGAGCTCGGCGCCGAGCGGTGGGACGCCGTGATCCTCGACGAGGGCCAGAACATCAAGAATCCGCAGTCGCAGACGGCCCGCGTCGCCCGCGACCTGCGCGCCACGCACCGGCTCGTGCTCACCGGCACGCCGATCGAGAACCGCGTGTTGGATCTCTGGAGCCTATTCGCCTTCGCGATGCCCGGGCTGCTCGGCACGCAGGCCTCGTTCAAGCGCGCCTTCAACGACAAGGACAACCCCGGCGCCGCCCGCGCCCGCCTCGCCCGCCGCGTGAAGCACTTCATGCTGCGCCGCACCAAGGGCCAGGTCGCCGCCGACCTCCCGCCTCGCACCGAGGAGGATCTCGCCGTCGAGCTCGACGGCCCGCAGCGCCGCCTCTACGACGCCGAGCTCAAGCGCACCCGCGCCATGCTCCTCGGCGTCAAGACCGACCGCGAGTTCGACCAACAACGGTTCAACATCCTCCAGTCGCTTCTGCGCCTGCGCCAGATCTGCTGCGACCCGCGCCTGATCGGCTTCGAGGACGGGAAAACCAAGCGCACCGCCGCCAAGAAGAAGTCCGCGAGCGCCGCGGCGAAAGTTGCGGCGAGGTCGGTGACCGGCGCCCGCGCCGGGAACGACAGCGACGCCGAGTCGCCGAAGTCCGGCGACACCGGATCCGCCAAGCTCGAGGCGTTGCTCGACACGATCGAGCCGCTCGTCGAGGAGGGGCACCGCGTGCTGGTCTTCTCGCAGTTCGTCACGATGCTCGAGCTGATCGCCACCGAGCTCACGGCGCGCGGCATCAAGCACCTGATGCTCACCGGCCAGACGGAGAACCGCCAGGAGCTGGTGAACCGGTTCCAGTCCGACGAGGGCGAACCCGTTTTCCTGCTCTCGCTGAAGGCCGCCGGCGCCGGTCTCAACCTCACCGCCGCCAGCTACGTCGTGCTCTACGACCCGTGGTGGAATCCCGCCGTAGAGGCGCAGGCGATCGACCGCACGCACCGTATCGGCCAGACCGAGCACGTGATCGCGTACCGCCTGCTCGCGCGCGGCACCATCGAGGAGAAGATCCGCAAGCTCCAGCAGGCCAAGGCCGAGCTCGCGCGCAGCATCGTGCAGGAGGAGAACCTCGCCACCGTGCTCAGCCTCGCCGACCTGCGCTTCGTGCTGGGCGAAGATTCGGCGGAATGAGGGGCGCGCCGCTTCGGCCTCCCCGAACGCGGTCCGAGCAAAACTTCGCCAGCCGTCCGACCCGGTCTCCGCCCGGGCTCCAGGGACGGTTGCGCGGCTCCCGTGCGCCTGTCTCCCGCCGCCGGGCCGAGACCGACCCTGCGGCACGCAGAACCCACAGCGCCACCAGACGTGCGCGAAGGGTTCCGCTCGCCGCCGGGATTCTCCCTTCGTTCCCCGTCCCTCGTTCACCCCGACACGCCATGCGCACCGGACTCCTCCGCCCACTCGCCGCCGCCTCGCTCCTGTTCACCGCCACCGCGGCCACGACCTTCGCCGCCGATGCCCAGCCGCCCTCCATCACCGGACCCGCCGTCGCCTGGAAGTTCGACACTGGCAAGGAGGTCGTCGCGTCGCCGCTTCTTGCCGACGGCGTGCTCTACTGCGGCAGCACCGGCTACGCCTTCTATGCCATCGATGCCGCCACCGGCGCTCTCGTCTGGAAGGTCGACGCCAAGTTCCCCGTGAGCTCGAAGCCCGCCGTCGCCGGCGACATCGTGTGCTTCGAATGCGGCAACGCCCTCACCGGAGTCGACCGCAAGACCGGCAAGGTGCTCTGGGAGTTCGTCGCCAAACCCTTCCGCCCCATCGCCTCGATGGACCTCACCGACTACCACCGTTCCTCGCCGGTGATCGCCGACGGCGTCGCCTACTACGGCGACGACTGGGGCAACCTCAACGGCGTCGACGTGCGCACCGGCAAACTCGTCTTCCAGTACACGACACCGACCCAGCGCCCCATCCGCGCCACCCCGGCGGTGGCCGACGGCAAGGTCTTCTTCGGCGACTGGGAGGGCGAGGTCTATGCGGTCTCGCTCGCCGACCGGAAGCCGGTCTGGCAGCACACGCAGGAGAACTGCCGACCCTACTACGGCGCCGTCGTCTCCGAATTCGTGGTGCAGGACGGGCTCGTCTACTTCGGCAGCCAGCACGACGTGTTCGCGCCGCTCGACGTCGCCACCGGCAAACCTGCCTGGAGGTTCGACGCGCCGAACCACACCTACCTGCCCGCCACCCCGCTCCTCCACGAGGGACGTGTCATCATCGCCACCACGATCTTTGCCAATTCCGTCCTCTGCCTCGACCAGGGCTCCGTCGCCTGGGCGTTCAAGGGCGAGGGCATCTTCTTCACCAAGCCCGCGCTCCACGGCACGACCCTGATCGTCAACAGCACGAACTTCGGCGGCACCGGGCACCTCTACGTGCTCGACGTCGGCACCGGCAAACTCGTCAACAGCCTCCGCATCGAGAAAGCGAAACCGTCCGCCCCGGCCCTCGACAACGAGAAGGCCTACCTCGGCGCCGGCGACGGCTGCCTCTACGCGCTCAAGCTGAGCCAACTGCTCCCCGCAACGCCCTCCCCGGCGGCCCAGTAGCCCGGGCGCCACCTGGTCGGTTCGGGCGGGATACCGTTTCGCCGGCGGCAACGCCGGCGGGCTTTTGCCGAAACGGCGGTTGCGCGCACACTTCCGGACATCCCCGTCATACCATGAGCGAACAGCCGACTGCGCCAGAAGCCCCAGCCCCCTCCGCCAAGCCCCCGCGGCCCCCGCCCTCCATCGACCTGCTGCAAGCTCTGCTCGAAGGCACCCCGGACGCCGTCTACTTCAAGGATCGCGCGAGCCGCTTCACCCACATCAGCCGCGGGCTCGCCCGCCAGCTCGGCCTCGCGGACCCGCAGGAGGCGTATGGGAAAACCGACCGCGACTTCTTCGCCGCCGAACATGCCGACCAGGCCATGGCCGACGAGCGGCGCATCCTGGAGACCGGCGAGCCGGTCATCGACCTGGTCGAGAAGGAGACCTGGCCCGACGGCCATGTCACCTGGGCGTCGACCACCAAACTGCCGCTCCGCAACGCCGCCGGCGAGGTCGTGGGCACCTTCGGCATCTCCCGCGACATCACCGCGCGCAAGGCCGCCGAGCAACGGCTCCAGGCGGCCCAGCACGACCTGGTCGCAGCCGCCCAACGCGCCGCGGTGACCCAGTTCGCCGCGGACGTGCTCACCCGCGCCCTCGGCCTGCTCGACACCGCACAGCACAAGACCGAGCGGATCCGCCGGCGCGCCGCCCGCACCTCCGCGGACGCACTCGGGCAACTCGCCGGCCAACTCGCCGCCCTGCTCGCCAATGGAAACGCCGCCCACCAGTTGGCGGTGGATCTCTGCGCGCTGACCGCCACGGCGGCGGCCGAACAGAAGGCGCTGCTCGAGGACATCGACGATCTGCGGCTCAATCTGCGCGAGCTCACCAGTCTCCTCGAGGCGCCGTAACGGAAAGAAGACGGCGCCACCGTTGCCGATGGCGCCGTGAAAGGCGGAACTGGTTACACAGGGGACGGCACTCAGGCGCCGCCGCCGCTGGTGACGGCCGGGGCCTGCTGGAAGGTCGAGCGCACGGTGGCCGCGAGGTAGTCGCGATTGAACTTGGAGATGAAATCGTGGCTGATGCCCTTCGGGCAGACGGCCGAGCACTCGTACTGGTTGGTGCAGCTGCCGAAGCCGGCCTCGTCCATCGCCGCGACCATCGCGAGCACGCGGCGGTCCTTCTCGGGCTGGCCCTGCGGGAGCAGGTTGAGCTGCGAGGCCTTGGCGGCGGTGAAGAGCATGGCCGAGGCGTTCTTGCAGGCCGCGACGCAGGCGCCGCAACCGATGCAGGAGGCGGCATCCATCGCGAGATCGGCGGTCTCCTTGGCGATCGGGGTGGCATTCGCGTCCTGGGCGGCGCCGGTGCGGATGCTCACGAAGCCGCCGGCCTGCATGATCTTGTCGAAGGACTTCCGGTCGACGATGAGATCCTTCAGGATCGGGAACGGCGCGGCGCGCCACGGCTCGACCGTGATCTCGTCGCCCTCGCTGAACGAGCGCATGTACGTCTGGCAGGTGGCCACGCCCTTGTGCGGGCCGTGGGGCTTGCCGTTGATGACGGCCGAGCAGGTGCCGCAGATGCCCTCGCGGCAGTCGTGGTCGAACGCGATCGGCTCCTCGCCGGCGTTGGTGAGGTCCTCGTTGACCACATCGAGCATCTCCAGGAAGGACATGTTCGGGTTGAGGTCCGGGGTGTCGTAACTCTTGAACTCGCCGGGCGTAGTGGCGTTCTTCTGGCGCCAGACCTTGAGCTTAACTTTCATGGGCGGAAACGGTTTGAGTTGTTAAGTATTTCGGTGGGTGGCGCCGCTCACTTGTAGGAGCGGGTGACCATCTTGGCCTCCTCGTACACGAGGGGCTCCTTGTTGAGCTCGGGCGCCTGGCCCTCGCCCTTGTACTCCCAGACGGAGACGAAGGCGAAGTTGACGTCGTCGCGCATGGCCTCGCCGTCCGGATACTGGTGCTCCTCGCGGAAGTGGCCGCCGCAGGACTCCTCGCGGGTGAGGGCGTCGCGGCACATGAGCTCGCCGAGTTCGAAGAAGTCGGCCACACGGTTGGCACGCTCGAGCGACTGGTTGAGGTCGTCGCCGGAGCCGGGCACGTTGACGTTCCGCCAGAACTCCTCGCGCAGCTTCGGGATGAGGTCGAGGGCGCGGGAGAGCGACTCCTTGGTGCGACCCATGCCGCAGCCTTCCCACATGATCTTGCCGAGCTCCTTGGCGAAGCTCTGGACGGTGCGCTTGCCCTTGATCGAGAGGAGGCGCTCGTTGATCGCGCGCACGTTCTGCTCGGCGGCGGCGAACTCCTCGCGGTCGGTCTTCGGGCAGGAGCCGGGCTTCTGCGTGGCGAGGTAGTGGTTGATCGTGTTGGGGAGGACGAAGTAGCCGTCGGCCAGGCCCTGCATGAGGGCGGAGGCACCGAGGCGGTTGGCGCCGTGGTCGGAGAAGTTGGCCTCGCCGAGGACGAACAGGCCGGGGAGGTTCGACATCAGGTCGTAGTCGACCCAGAGGCCGCCCATCGTGTAGTGGACCGCCGGATAGATGCGCATCGGCACCTTGTAGGCGTTCTCGTCGGTGATCTCCTTGTAGATGTCGAAGAGGTTGCCATAGCGCTCGGCCACGGCGGCCTCGCCGAGTTCGCGGATCTTTTCCGGGGTGGGGTTGGCGAGGCCCTGGACCTTGGCGGCCTGCTTGCCGTAGCGGTTGATCGCGTCGGCGAAGTCGAGGTAGACGCCCAGGCCGGTGTCACCGACGCCGCGGCCCTCGTCGCACACCTGCTTGGCGGCGCGGGCGG
>DAOOFR010000079.1:14177-15786 GCA_035415285.1 Opitutaceae bacterium | reverse complement strand
GGCTACAGCGCCGGCACCCTCGGCTGGGAGTCCTTCACCGAGACCGTGTTCGACTTCCGGATCACCCCGGCCCTCGCCGCCCGCGGAGTCCTCTTCGCCGTGGGCATCGGCCTCGTCGGCAGCTTCCTGCCCGCCCTCCGCGCCGCCCGCCTCCCTGTCATCGCCTCCCTCAAATCCGTCTGAAGCCGGAACATGAAACCGCAGATCGACGCAGATGAACACAGATCAGAAACCGGCCGGCCGGCCGGAATTGGATCGCTTCAGGAATCGGCGTTCATCCGCGTCCATCTGCGGTTCCATTCTCCTCCGCATCATTTCCTGCCGTGAACCCCTCGAACCTCTCCCAGCTCCGCATCGATCCCGCCCAGAAACGCCGCCCCCGCGGCGCCGTGAAGGCGATCTTCATCGTCATCGCCCTCGTGCTCCTCGCCGCGGGCTACTTCGCGTGGCCGCGCGCCGGCGCCGACCGCCGGGTCGTCGGCTCCGGCTCCACGAGTGAAAAACCGGCCTCCGCCAAGGACACTGTTTCCGCCCTCCCGGCCTCTTCTAGCCCCGCGGGCGGCGTTCCTACGCCGCCCGCGGCGGAAACGGTGAGGAGCGCCCCCGCGCTCCTCACCGTTTCCGGCTACATCATCAACCGCGAGCGCATCGAGATCAGCCCGCGCTTCCAAGGTGTCGTCGCCTGGATCGGCGTGAAGAAGGGCGACGCCGTCGCGAAGGACCAGATCGTCGTCCGGCTCGAGGATGCCGAGCAACGCGCCAACGTCGCCACCGCCGAGGGCCGGCTCGCGGCCGCGCAGGTCGCCCGCGAACGCGCCGAGCTCGCGTACCGCCGCATCCACGACCTCTACGAGCGCAAGGTCGTCTCCGACGATGCCGAGGACGAGGCCCGCCTCGCCGTCGCCGCCGCCCAGGCCGCCCTCCGCGAGAGCGAGGGCCAGCTCGCCCTCGCCCGCACCTATCTCGAATGGACGGTCATCCGCTCGCCGATCTCCGGAGTCGTGCTCGAGAAACTCGCCGAACCCGGCGAGCTCGTCACCCCGCAGAGCTTCGGCGGTACCCGCGGCCCCAGCACCGCCGTGCTCGCCGTCGCCGACCCGCGCGACCTCCAGGTCGAGCTCGACATCAACGAGAGCGACCTCGCCAAGATCGCGCTCGGCGACAAGTGCCGCGTGATCCCCGAGGCCTACCCCGACCTGCGCTTCGACGGCGTCGTCGCGGAGATCTCCCCCGAGGCCAACCGCCAGAAGGGCACGCTCCAGATCAAGATCGGCATCCTCAATCCCGACCGGCACCTCACGCCCGAGCTCACCGCCAAGGTCGAGTTCCTCCGGTGAGCGGCGGCCTCACTGCTGCCGCCAATACACGGCGCCGATGTCCGGCACCTCCCCCTCGGGGATCTCGAAGACCACCCCGATCTCGGTCGTCGCGTTGGCCGCGATGCGGATGCGGGTCAGGTGGTCGCCACGGGGATTGGTGAACCGCTGCGACGGGAAGCGCAGGCCGGCGACGGTCTCGCCGACGAACATGTCGCGGTTCACCTCGACCATCGACGCGGTGCGGTTGGTGATGGTCACGTAGGCGAGCGCCGGACCGGTGGGCCGGATGC
>DAOOFR010000079.1:7452-14077 GCA_035415285.1 Opitutaceae bacterium | reverse complement strand
TAGAGGAAGAACAGGCCGATCGACTTGGACATGCCCACCGCGGGGTTCACCCGCACCCCGCCGACGGCGAACGGCACGGCAAGCGCCATCACAACCAGGACGCCGAACGGGCTGGCCTGCTTGCGCTCACGCTCGACGGCGTAGCGTCGTGCCCGGGCGGTGTCGTCGGGCCCCACGTGCGCCAGCACGCGGTCCAGCTCGAACAGCGAGAGATCGGTGGGGTCCTTGAGCAGGAGCATCATCAGCTCGGGATCGTCGTCGACCTGCTCCTCGATGCGATGGGCGAACGGCACGATCTCCTGCTGCTCGCCGGTGGCGGTGTCGAAGCGGAGCTCGCGTCCTTCGAGGAACACCCAGGCGCCGCGCCAGCGATCGAAGTAGGCCTCCTTGGCGATCAGGCGCCGGGTCTCGTGCCGGTCGCGATCGAAGAACCCCAGGCTCACGCCGTGGCCGCGGCGGGCGATGTCGTCGTAGGAGTTCAGGAACCAGAGACGACCGGCGGCATCGTTGGCGAAGGCCAGCGCGGTGAACGTGCCGGCGGCGGCAGCACCGTGCTTGCGCGTCTCCGCCGCGCGGCGCATCTCCTCGCGCGCCCCCCGCGCCTCCTCCACCGACCACGGGATGAGGCTGGCGTTGAGGTACCACACGAACCCCGCCAGCAGCAGGCCGAACAGCCAGACCGCGCGGGTGATCCGGAACAGCCCGAGGCCGGCCGCGCGCATCGCGGTGAGCTCGTTGCTGCGGTGCAGTTGCCCGAGCGCGTAGAGCAGCGAGAGCAGCACCGAGATCTGGAGCACCAGCGGCACATTGCCCGGCACGAGCACAAGGTAGTAGTAGAAGACCTCCCACATGCCCGCCCCGCTCCCGATGAAGTCGGCGAGGTTGCGCTGCATGTCGACGAGGATGAGCAGGCCGAGCAGCGCGGCCATGATCAACCCGAAGGTCTTCAGCCAGGCGCCCAGCACATGTCGGTCGAGGATGGTCATCGTCGGTTTCGACTCTCGGGAAACCTTCCGGTGCCGCAAGGTTATCCCGGCGGCGCGCGCCGGTCGCCGCTGACACTCCGCCCTTGCCGGGCCCGGGCCCGCATCCACACTGCCCGCATGGCGCGCGCCCCCGAAGCTTGGAGCTCCCGTCTCGGTGTCATCATGGCCGTGGCTGGCAGCGCCGTCGGCCTGGGCAACTTCCTGCGGTTCCCGGGGCTGGCGGCCCGCTACGGCAGCGGCGCGTTCATGATCGCCTATTTCGCCGCCCTGCTGCTCATCGGCATCCCGATCTGCTGGGCCGAATGGACGGTCGGCCGCATCGGCGGCAGCCGCGGATTCCACTCCTCCAGCGGCATCTTCCACGCGCTCGTCCGACACCCGCTCGGCAAGTACCTCGGGCTGCTCGGCTTCCTCGTGCCGGTCTTCATCTACATGTACTACATCGTGATCGAGGGCTGGTGCCTCGGTTACGCCCTGAACTTCCTCGCCGGCAACCTCGACCTCGGCCGCGGGGCGGCGGCCTATCGGGACTACTTCACCTCCTTCACCGGCGCCGGGGCCGACGGCGTCGCGCTCGCCTTCAGCCTCGGGCGGGCCGACCTCTTCCTCCTCATCGTCTTCGGGCTCAATCTCCTCATCATCTACCACGGCATCACCCGGGGCATCGAGACGGTCTGCATGTGGGGCATGCCCGCGCTCATCCTCATCGCCTTCGCCCTGCTCGTGCGTGTCCTGACTCTCGGTACGCCCGACCCCGCACTGCCCGAGCAGTCGCTCTGGAACGGCCTGGGCTACATGTGGAACCCGCGCGACATCGCCGCCGGGCTCGCGCGCCCCGAACTCTGGCTCGCCGCCGCCGGACAGGTGTTCTTCACCCTCTCGGTCGGCTTCGGGGTCATCATCACCTACGCCAGCTACCTCACGAAGAAGGACGACATCGTCCTGAGCTCCCTCACCGCCTGCTCGACCAACGAGTTTTGCGAGGTCGTGCTCGGCGGCATGATCACCGTGCCGGCGGCCTTCACCTTCCTCGGTGCCGCCGGTATCGTCGGCATGGGCACCTTCGATCTGGGCTTCATGGTCCTGCCCCAGGTCTTCGCCACGATGCACGGCGGGCAGGCCTTCGGGTTCCTGTTCTTCCTGCTGCTCTTCATCGCCGCGATCACCAGTTCGCTGTCGATGCTCCAACCGGGCATCGCCTACCTCGAGGAGGGGCTCGGGCTCGAGCGTCGCCAGTCCGTGCTGTTCCTCGGCATGATCACCGCGGTCGGCAGTTTCCTCGTCCTGTACTTCAGCAAGGACCTGAAGGCGCTCGACACGATCGACTTCTGGGTCGGCACCGTCGGCGTCTTCATCCAAGGCACGGTGCTGGTCATCGTGTTCTCCTGGGTGCTCGGCGTGGAGCGTGGTTGGGAGGAGGCGCACCACGGCGCCGAGATCCGCATCCCGCGCGTGTTCAAACCGATCCTCAAATACATCACCCCCACCTTCCTCATCGCGATCTTCGCGCTCTTCCTCGCCGGCGACGTGTTCGGCTGGAACTTCAGCTTCACCGCCCCGCGTTTCGCCCCCACCGCCCGGATCACCGACCTTATCGGCACCGCCGACCGGCCCGCCAACCCGGTGGCGATCATGTGCATGGTGTTCATCGCCATCGTCACCGTCTTCGTCGCCATGCTTGTCGGGCAGTCCGGACACCGCTGGAGCCGCCACGCCCCGTCCGCCCCCCAGACCGACGGTGCCCGCAGCCCTTCCCCATGACACCCGCCGGCATCATCCTCATGTCCGTCTCCACCGGGACAGTTCTCGTGGTCTTCACGTGGTGCCTCTGGCGCGTGCTCCGCGCCCACCGCGCCCCCGGCGAGCTCGCCAAAGTCGAGCCCGTGGGCGAGTCCCAAGTCGACCAGCGCTAGGCTCGTCCCGCTGCCGCACCCCCCGCGGCGAAATGTTACGGTGAGGTGAACTCCGGCGGCGCAGGGCTGTCGTCGCATCGTTTACGCTTCGCAACTCCGTGCCCGACACCTACCGTCCGCCCGCCGCCATGCCACGCTCCCGCAAGTCCTCCGCTGTGCCCAAGCCGCCGAGAACGCCGCCCGCGCCCCCGGCCCGGGCCCCTTTCTTCAACCGCGAGCTGAGCTGGCTGGCCTTCAACCGCCGCGTGCTCGAGCAGGCGTGGAGCAACCGCCATCCCCTCCTCGAACGCCTCAAGTTCCTCGCCATCGTCAGTTCCAACCTCGACGAGTTCTTCGAGATCCGCGTTGCCGGCCTCATCCAGCAGGTCGACTCCGACATCGTCGAGCTCGGCCTCGACGGCCTCGGCGCCCGCGAGCAACTCCGCCGCATCCACCTGGTCGTCGCCTCGCAGGTCGAGGAGCAGTACCGCTGCTGGCACCAGCACCTCGTGCCCGCGTTGCGCCGCGAGAACATCGTCTTCAAGACCGGCCCCGAACTCACCCGCACCGAGCTCGCCTGGGCCCGCCGCTATTTCCGCGACCAGATCTACCCGGTCCTCACCCCCCTCGCGGTCGACGCCTCCCATCCGTTCCCGCAGCTCGGCAACAAGTCGCTCAACATCGTCGTCACCGTCGACAATCCCGACACCCCCGACAACGAGGGTTTCCTCGCCATCCTGCCGGTGCCCCGGATCCTGCCGCGCGTGGTCCGCATCGCGCCCGGCGCCCGCGGCCCGCAGCGCTACATCTTCCTCACCGAGATCATCAAGCTCTGCGCCGAGCAGCTCTTCGCCGGCTACCGTATCCACGGTGCCTTCGCCTTCCGCGTCACCCGCAACAGCGATCTCTACATCGACGAGGAGGAGGCCGAGAACCTGCTCAAGCGCATCGAGGACGAGTTGCGCAACCTGCGCCGCGGCGCCGCCGTGCGCCTCGAGATCGAGGACGGGGTCGACGACCACACCTTCGAGCGCCTCACCGACCACCTCGGACTCGCCCGCGAGTACGTCTTCCGCATCAACGGCCCGCTCAACCTCCTGCGCCTCTTCGGCGTCTACGACCTCATCGAGCGCCCCGACCTCAAGTATCCGCCGCTCTGCGCCCACCCCGGCCCGCTCCAGCTCTCCGGCGAGCCCGTCTTCTCGGCCCTGGCTCAACGCGACATCCTCCTGCATCACCCGTACGACTCCTTCGACCCCGTCGTCGCCTTCGTCCAGCAGGCCGCCCGCGATCCGCAGGTCTTCGCGATCAAGCAGACGCTCTACCGCACCAGCGGCGACTCCCCGATCGTCCACGCCCTCATCGAGGCCGCGCAGAACGGCAAACAGGTCACCGCGCTGGTCGAGCTCAAGGCCCGGTTCGACGAGGCGAACAACATCCAGTGGGCCCGCCAGCTCGAGGAGGCCGGCGTGCACGTCGTGTACGGCGTCGTCGGACTGAAGATCCACTGCAAGTGCTGCCTGGTCGTCCGCCGCGAGGAGGACGGCATGCGCCACTACGCCCATCTGGGCACGGGCAACTACAACCCGAAGACCGCCCGCATCTACACCGACTTCAGCCTCTTCACCGCCCGCGACGCCCTCACCGCCGAGGTCGCCTACCTCTTCAACGTGCTCACCGGCTTCGTCCGCGAGCCGCGCTTCCGGCACCTGCTCGTCGCCCCCTACAACCTGCACGACCGGATCCAGGCACTGATCCTCGCCGAGACCGAGGCCGCGCGCGCCGGCCGGCCCGCGCGCATCATCGCCAAGATGAACAGCCTGGTCGACCGCGTCACGATCGAGAATCTCTACGCCGCCTCGCGCGCCGGCGTGCAGATCGACCTCATCGTCCGCGGCATCTGCTGCCTGGTCCCCGGCGTGCGCGGCCTCAGCGACAACATCCGCGTACGCTCCATCGTCGGCCGCTTCCTCGAGCACGCCCGCGCCTACTATTTCGAGAACCATGGCGGCGAGCCGCGCGTCCTCCTCGGCAGCGCCGACTGGATGCCGCGCAACTTCTTCCGCCGGGTGGAGGTCGTCTTCCCGCTGGCCGAGCCCGCGCTGCGCCAACGGGTGCTGCAGGAGGTGCTCCAAGTCCAGCTCCAGGATACGGAGAACGCCCGCGAGCTCCGCCCCGACGGCAACTACGCGCCGGTCGAGCGCAGCGCGGCCCAGCCCGTGCTCGCCTCGCAGGACCACTTCCTCGCCGACGCCTCCCGCCGCCTCCTCAGCAACGACGAAGCCTGACCCGTCGCCGCCTGCGCTTCGCCGCAACGAGCCCAAGGATCCGCTTCCGCGGCAATGCCCGCTCGGCCCGAGCGTTCGCCGGCGGAGAGTCCGGGCTTCCACACGTGTCCCACGTCGGCTCGGCACCAGCGCCGTTTTCGGAATTCTATAGCCGGCCGAGGCGAGACCGGCACCTCTGGCCGGGGTCGCCGCCCCCGGCTACGGCGGAACGCAAATCGCTCCAGCCGCGACGTCCCTTGCTTCAGGCCGTCGGCGCCGCGGTGGCCGACGCCGCGCCGGTCAACTCCTGCACGACCTTGAGCAGCTCCTGCGGCATGAACGGTTTCGACAGCACGCGGTCGGCGCCGATCTTCTTGGCCATCGAGAGGTACATGTTCTGGTCGAGGCGCCCGCCACCGGACATCGCGATGATCTTCACCGGGGTCTGGTTGCGACGGAACTCCTGGATGGTCTCGATGCCTTCCTTGTCGGGCATGATCAGATCGGTGATCAGGAGCGCGGCCGGCTTCTGCGTGAACAGACGCACCGCCTCGTTGCCATTGCGCGCCTCGGAAACCTCGTAACCGGCTTTCACCAGCACACGCTTGAGCAACATGCGGACCTGGTCGTCATCGTCCGCCACTAGGATATGGATCGCATTCGCGCTCATCGTTCTGATGCTGGGCTGGGCTGGGTTGAGCTGAAGGGAATCCCGCCATAATCGGGTACGCGACGGGAAAATTAACCGGAAAACGTCGCGTGAGCCCGAATGTCCCAAGCCGGCCGCTCAGACCCGGTTGTCGAGAAACTCCGCCGCCGCCGCGCAATCCACCGCAATCTGCGCGCGCAATGCCGCCAGATCGGCAAATCTCCGCTCCGGCCGCAAGAAATGCAGCCACTCCACCAACAGCGGAGTGCCCTCCCCCCAGGGGCATTCTCCAAGCACATGGACCTCAAGCAACGGTCGGCCGGCGGCCTCGACCGTCGGCCGCACCCCGTAGTTGGCCACCCCGGGCCGCCCGGTCTCCCGCGCCGCGTCCTGTGGCCGGACACGGACTGCGTACACGCCCGCCGCCGGAGCGCATTCCGGCTCCCACCCGAGATTGAGCGTGGGAAAGCCGATGGTGCGCCCAAGCCGCCGGCCCGGCTGCACCGTCCCGAAAGCGAAATAGGCGTAGCCCAGCAGCGCGTTGACCGCCGCCATCTCGCCCGCAGCCACATGGGCGCGGATGCGGGTGCTGCTGATCGGCTCACCGTCCAGATTGATGCGCGGCGCGCTGAACACGCTCACGCCCACCTCGCGCCCGGCACGCACCAGGCTGGCGGCATCGCCGCGCCGGCCGGCCCCGTACCGCCAGTTCTCGCCGACGTACAAGGCGTGAAGGTTCGGCAGAGCTGCGCGCAGCCGCGGCAGAAAGTCCTCGGCCGCCACCGCGGCGAACTCGCGGGTGAAGGGCTCCTCGACGACGAAGTCGACCCC
>DAOOFR010000079.1:0-7352 GCA_035415285.1 Opitutaceae bacterium | reverse complement strand
GCGGCGAGCGAGCGGAAGAGCTGCGGAGCGGAGGTCATGCAGTGCCGCGCCCCGGGTCGGTCACACCGCGTGCGTCGGCGCGACCTGGTGCGGCGCAAGCAGCTGTTTCTGCAGGTCGGCGGCCGGCAACGTCATGAACGCCTCCAGGCCGATCGCCTGCTCGACGCGCAGCGCGCCGCTGGCGGTGCGCCGCAGCGCGCTCAGGTGCGCCCCGCAGCCGAGCTTCTGGCCGATGTCGTGCGCGATGGTGCGCACGTAGGTACCCTTCGAGCACCGCACGCGGAACCGCACCTTCGGCAGCTCGAGCGAAAGCACCTCGATCGACATGATCCGGATGAAACGCGGTTCCCGGTCGATCTCCTCGCCCTTGCGGGCCATCTTGTAGAGCGGCACGCCGTCGACCTTGATCGCCGAGAACATCGGCGGGGTCTGGTACTGGTCGCCGCGGAAGGTCTGCATCACGGCCTCGATCTTCGCGCGGTCGAGGTCGGCCGGCACGGGACGCGTCTCGACGACCTCGCCCTCGGCGTCCTGCGAGTTGGTCACCACGCCGAGGGTCATCTCGCCCTCGTACTCCTTGTCGCCGCTCATCAGATACTGAGAGAGGCGCGTGGACTTGCCGACCAGCACCAGCAGCAGGCCGGTGGCCATCGGGTCGAGCGTGCCGGCGTGGCCGACGCGCTTCTGCTGCAGCTTGCCGCGGATGCGGGCGACGACGTCGTGCGACGTGTAGTCGGTGGGTTTGTCGATCAGCAGAACGCCGTCGAATTCGTTGCGGGGGGCGAGACTCATCGGGACTTGAGGGCGTCGACGCGGGCGAGCGTCTCGGCGAGAGCGGCGAGGAGCCGGGGCTGCACCACGGCGAGGGGCTCCTTCGGGTTGAGACCGGCGGCGCAGGCGTGCCCGCCGCCGCCGAACTGGGCGGCGACGCGATCGAGCCGCAGGGAGGGATCCTTGCCGCGCAGGCTGCCCTTGGTCATGCCAACGCGTTCCTCGAGCAGCACGCCGATGTCGACGCCATCGATGGCGCGGGCGTAGTCGACGAGCCCCTCGGTGTCCTCGGCGGTGGTGCCCGTCTGCTCGAAGATGCCCAGCGGCAGGATGCCGACGCAGACGCGCCCGCCGCATTCGAGCCGCAGCGACGAGAGGAAATGCTGGAGCAGCTTCATCCGGCCGAAGGACTCGCGTTCGTAGATGTGGTAGCCGGCCTCGACCGGCTCGGCGCCGCAGGCGATCAACCGTCCGACAAGTTCGAACACGCGGGCGGTGGTCGACGCGTGGCGGAACTGGCCGGTGTCGGTGATGATGCCGGCGTAGAGGGCCTTGGCGGTGACCTCGTCGATCGGCAGTTCGAGATCGAAGGCCATGCCGGCGATGATCTCGGCGGTGGCGGCGGCCTGCGTGTCGACGATGTTCTCCTCCGCGCCATGGTTGGAGCCGAGGTGGTGATCGACGTTGAGGATCGGATGCGGGAACCGGGCGGCGAGCTTCGGTCCGACGCGCGCGAGGTCGGCGCAGTCGACGAGCACCGCCGCGAAGTCGCCGGCGGGGAGCGTGTCGGCCGTGTAGAAGGTGTGCTCCGGGGCGAGGTAGGCCAGGCGGCGCGGGACGGGGTCGCCGTTGGCGCAGAGCGCCTCGATGCCGCGGGCGGCGAGCAGGCGGGCGATGGCGATCTGCGAGCCGATGCAATCGCCATCGGGTCGTGCGTGCCCGATCACGACGACGCGCTTGCCGTCGAGGCGCGGGAGCGCCTGGGCGAAACGCGGGGCGAGTGCGGGGAAGAAGCGCGGCATGGCGGCGGTCGGCTCAAGCCGGCGGCGGAGTGGGTTTCGCCTCGGTCGGGGCGGGGCCGATCTCGTCGAGCAGGCGCAGGACGCGCTCGGCGCGGTCGGGCGACTCGTCGTGGATGAACTCGAGCTTGGGCAGGTAGCGCAGCTGCACGTACCGGCGCAGATGCTCGCTGATGAGCGAGACCTTGCTGCGCAGCCACTTCAGCCCGCGGGCCGGATCGGCGTCCTTCTTCAGGAGCGAGAAATAGACCTTGGCGGTGCGAAGATCGGACGCGATCTCGACGCCGGTGATGGTGTAGAGCACCGCGTCCTGCCCGCACTTGGTGTGCAGCACGTGGCTGATCTCACGCTGCAGCAGTTCGTTGATGCGGACGGTGCGGTTGGACATGGCGATTGCGGAATGCGGATTGCGGAATGCGGATTGAAGGGGCGGAAAACTCGGCCCCGAGAAACGAGCCCGAAGCTATTCCGCAATCCCCAATCCGAAATCCGAAATCCTCAGAGGCTGGCGCGGATCTTCTGGACCTCGAAGCACTCGATGAGGTCGCCGACCTTGTAGTCGAAGAAGCCGTCGAGGCCGATGCCGCACTCGAGGCCGGCGCGGATCTCGTTGGCGTCGTCCTTGAAGCGGCGGAGCGTGTCGATCGTGCTCTCGTGGACGATCTCGCGACCACGGCGCACGCGGGCCTTGGCGTTGCGGGTGATCTTGCCGTCGGTGACGAGGCAGCCGGCGACACAGCCCTTGGCGACCGGGAAGGTGGCGCGCACCTCGGCCCCGCCGAGCTTGGCCTCGCGGAGGTCCGGCGGGAGCAGGTCGGCCATCGACTCCTTCACCTTGTCGGCGAGTTCGTAGATGATGTCGTACTGCTGGATACCGACGTTGTGGTGCTTGGCGAGCGGGGTGACCCCGTTCTCCAGCCGCGTGTTGAAACCGATGATGACGGCACCGGCGGCGCCGGCCATGAGGACGTCGTTCTTCGAGACCAGGCCGACATCCGAGGAGATGACCTCGAGGGCGACCTTGTCGCTCTTGATGCCCTCGAGCAGGTTGCGCACGGCCTCGGCGGAACCGAAGACGTCGGACTTGATGACCACCTTGAGCGTGGGCTTCTGCGTGGCGGCGATCTCGGCGAAGAGATTCTCGACGGAAGTATCCTTGGGCGCGGCGGACGCCTGCGTGGCCTGCTTGCGCAGTTCGAGCTCGGCCTCCTCGGCGAGGGCCTTGGCCTCACGCTCGTTCTTGACGACCTTGAACTGGGCGCCGGCCTCGGGGGTGGCGGTCCAGCCGATGATCTTCACGGGAGTCGCCGGGGCGGCCTCCTTGACCTGCTGGCCCTTGTCGTCGAAGAGCGCCTTGATCTTGGTGTAAGCCGCGCCGCAGACGACCGCATCGCCCACGCGCAGGGTGCCGCGCTGGACGATGACGGTGGCGGTGCTGCCACGGCCGACCTCGACCTGGGCCTCGACGATGGCGCCGGTGGCCGCAGCCTTCGGGTTGGCCTTGAGCTCCATGACGTCCGCCTGGAGGAGAATGTAGTCGAGCAGCTCGGGCACGCCGTCGCCCTTGAGGCCGGAGACCTTCACGGCGATGGTCTCGCCACCCCAGTCTTCGGAGGCGATGCCGCGTTCCTGCATCTGCACCTTCACGCGGTCGAAATTGGCGCCTTTCACATCGGCTTTGTTGATGGCGACGATGGTGGCGACCTTGGCGGCCTTGATGTACTTCAACGCCTCGTCGGTCTGCGGCATGAAACCGTCGTCGGCGGCGACAACGAGGATGGCGATGTCGGTGGTGTTGGCACCGCGGGCACGCATCTTGTTGAAGGCCGAGTGACCGGGGGTGTCGAGGAAGGTGATCTTGCGTCCGTTGTGGACGACTTGGTAGGCACCGATGTGCTGGGTGATGCCTCCGGCTTCACCCGCGGCCACGTTGGCCTTGCGGATGGTGTCGAGCAGCGTGGTCTTGCCGTGGTCGACATGGCCGAGGATGCAGACGACCGGCGGACGCGGCTCGAGGAGCTTCGATTCGTCCTCCTCGACGGGTTTGGCCTTCTCCTTGGCGGGCGCAGCCTCGCCGCGATGTTTCACCTCAAGCAGAAAGCCGTGTTTCTCGGCCACCTTGGAGGCGATGGCCTCGTCGATCGCCTGGTTCAGCGAACTGAAGATGCCCATCTCCATCAGCTCCGAGATGAGCCGGAACGGCTTCACCCCGATGGCGACCGCGAAGTCGCGCACGATGATCGGCGGCTTGACGTGGAGAATCTTGACGTCGCCCGACACGGTGACCGTGGCCACCGGGCCCGCGGAGGGAGGCAACGGAGGCGGCAGCGGCGCGGCGACGGGGCCGGGGCGGGCAGCCATCCCGGGCATCGGCGGTGCCACCGGCTTCGGGGCCGGCGGCGGCGGAGCGAGCGGAGGGGGCGCGAGCGGCGCAGGGGCGGCCGGTTTCGGCACAACCGGCAGCGGCGCCGGGACCGGCGCACTCACCGCACGCGGAACCGCCGGAGGCGGAGCCAACGGCGCGGGCGACGCGGGCCGCGTCGGCGCAACAGGCAGAGGCGCAGCCGGGGCCGGGCGAGCCAACGGCGGGGGCGGCACGGGGGCGTGGGCACGGGGCGCAGGGGCGGGGGCCGGCGGCAGCGGCGCTCGCGCGACCGGAGGCAACGATTGCGCCGCGACACGAGCCGCCTGCTTGACGCGCTCCGCCTCGGCCTTCTCCTCCGCGATCTCGGCGGCGGAACGCACGAAGGCACCGTGGGGCACCTTGGTCGAGAACGCCGGCGACTCCGCGGCCGTCTCGGACGCGGGGGCCTCCGCCTGGGCAGGGGCCTCCGCTTGGGCGGAGACCTCGGTCGAGGCTGCGGACTCAGCAGTCGGCTGCGGCCGAGCCTTCAACTCGCTCTCCAGCGCCTCGGCGCTGATGGGATCGACAGTGCTGGAAACGGTCTTCACATCGAAGCCGCGGCCCTTGAGCAGGGCGAGCAGCTCCTTGTTGTCCATGCCGATGCGTTTGGCGAGTTCGTGAATGCGGACGCTCATCGATGATGATTCTGGGAAAGTGCTGGTGAT
Organism: Opitutaceae bacterium; assembly: GCA_035415285.1. Taxonomy (GTDB): domain Bacteria; phylum Verrucomicrobiota; class Verrucomicrobiia; order Opitutales; family Opitutaceae; genus CAJCBL01. The sequence continues at coordinate 2,493 of DAOOFR010000079.1, read as the reverse complement.
TCGGCGACGGCAGGATCAGGTCTGCTGGGCGCCGCCGGTGCCGGCTTGGCGCACACGGGTGAGAATGTCCTGGGCTTCGTCGATGGAGAAACCTTCGTCGACGAGGGTCTCCTCATCAACGGTGTCGAGAAGTTCGATGCTATGCAGGCCCTTTTCGACCAGGCGCTTGGCCACATCCTCGGACAAGCCGAGCGCGGTGTGGAGCGTGCCCGTGGCCGCCTTGACCTTGTCGTCCATGGTGACCGGAGCGGCGGCGGCACGGATGATGTCGATGCGCCAGCCGATGAGCCGGGAGGTGAGCCGGGCGTTCTGGCCCTTGCGGCCGATCGCCACCGCCAGATCGTCCTCGCCGACTTCCAGCGCGATGCGCTTGTTGCGCTCGTCGAGCTGGATGCTGCGCGGCACCGCGGGCTTGAGCGCCTCCAGCACCATCTCGCGCGGGTCGGTCTTGAAGGGGATGATGTCGATCTTCTCGCCGTTGAGCTCGCGGACGATGCTCTTCACCCGCGCACCGCGGGCGCCGACACAGGCGCCGACCGGGTCGACCTTCGGGTCGGTGGTGGTGACGGCGATCTTGGTACGGTAACCGGGCTCACGGGCGAACGCCTCGATCTTCACGGTGCCATCGGCGATCTCGGCGACCTCGAGCTCGAACAGACGGCGAACGAACTTCGGACTGGCGCGGCTGAGGATCAGCTCGGGGCCGCGGGGCGTGGTGTCGATGCTCATCAGCAGGCAGCGGATACGCTCGCCCGCCCCGTATTCCTCGCCGAAAACCTGTTCCTTCGCGGGCATGATCGCCTCGGCCTTGCCGAGATCGATGAAGAGATCGCCCCGCTCCTTGCGCCGCACAATGCCGCTGACGACGTCCCCGACCATGTCCTTGTAGTCGTCCATGATCCGGTCCTTCTCGAACTGCCGGATGCGCTGCATGATCGCCTGGCGGGCGGTCTGGGCCGCGATGCGGCCGAGGTAGGCGGGATCGATGGCTTTCTCGACGATCTCCCCGACTCCGGCGCCGAAGCGCACGGACTGGGCCTTCTCGACATGGATCTCCTTCAGCGGATCGGCAACGGAGTCGACGACCTTCAACACGGCCCACGCCTGCAACTGGCCGTTCTTCGGGTTGATTTCGATCTTCAACTCCTGGCCGGCATTCACCCCCTTGAGGGCCGCGTTCTTGATCGCCGTGATGATCGCCTGGATCATGTCGGCGCGCGGAATCCCCTTTTCCTTCTCCATGTACTCGAGGACGGAAAGAATTTCGCTGCTCATTGGTCGGTCGTGGTTTGAAAGGAAAAAAAAGGCGGGCTGGTGGGCCCACCTGGTGAAAGTGAGGACTGTAGGGACGGGCAACGTAGCTTACGGCGAAAAACCATGTCAAGCCCCGCGCCCCCCCCACGGCCGAAAAGAGTCCCCGACACGCTCCTCCGGCTCCGCCCCGCCAGCATCCCTGCGCCGGCTCACGTGAACTGCCGCTCGAGCGCCAACTGCAGCATGCCCTGCAAGGCACCCTCGTGCGGGGGCGCACCCCCGCGACCGAACACCCCCGCCAAACGCAACGCAGTCGTCAGCCGGTCGGCCGCTTCGCCGGCCTCTCCGCAGTACCAGCGGGCATAGGCCCGGCAGCCGGTCCGGGCCGCCAGCAACGGCAACAAGCCGTTGCCGATCAGCGTATCCAGCCGCGCCCCGCCGAACGCCCCGCCCACGATCTCCCCGGCCAACCGCGCGCGCCAAGCCCGCTGCCCATGCACGCGCCGCACCGCCGCCACGTCGGCCATCTCCGAGTCCGGCACCGGCAACTCGGCCGCCGCACCCCACTCGCCCCAGCGCTCCGGCCAGTCGGGGACCCTGGCCACCCAGGCTCGGTACTGCTCGAGCCTGCGACGGGGAACGTTGGCGGGCCGCACCCCCTGCCTCCGCCACAACGGCTCGCCCGCCTGCAGCGCCGCCGCCACTGCGAGGCCCGCCCGCCAAGCCGGCAACGGCAGCCGCTCCGCCACGGCAAGCATCGCCGCCCGATTGAACCGGTAGCCCAGGATCTCCAACGCGGTGTGATGGCAGGCCCCCTCCCACCCCAGCCGTGCGATGCGCACCTGCGCGAAGTGCACCTTCTGCCGCCAACGCTTCGCCGCGGCCGTCTGCAGGCACGCGAACCGCGCCGGCGGCGGCAGCTCGAGCAGCGGCCGGGCCAGCCCCACCGCATCCCGCTGGGCCAGCGCTTCGAGCGCATCGTCCGCGGCGAACTCCTCCAGATGGCAATGCAACCACGGAAGCAGCACGAGTTCCGGCAGCACGCGGCCGCCCAAGGTCCGCGGTGGATCGTCCCCGGGCCGCGGCTCGAAGAGCACGACATGGAGGACGACGCCCTCGTAGGCCGGATCGCGATCGTGGCCGTGCCGCATCCAGTCGACCGAATGGAAATGCACCTCCACATCGCCCACCGTCTCGCGCCCGTCGATGCGCAGCCGCGCCCCGCAAAAATCGGGGCCG